>JAHDHW010000037.1:0-33378 GCA_020631105.1 Saprospiraceae bacterium
ATTTGTACATCAATATTCTCCCGCATAGTTGTCGCAAGAGATAAACCTACGTAATCAACTTTGATTGGAAAGGACTTATGCTTGCGATCCACTAGCACGGCCACTTCTAACTTCTTTGGAAGAATATCCATCAATGGCTTCATTGCATAAAAGATGGTACGACCGGTATTTGCGACATCATCAATGATGATGATAGCTTTTCCGGATAATTCCTTTAATGGCATATCGATCTTTACCTCTTCGGATAGTGGCTTAGCGGGATTCAGACGGATACCGGTGAGGATAAATTCAGTTGAATGCTTGAGACTGTTCAATTCCTCCAATAATAACTTGGCGAAGCCTAAGCCATTATTATTGATACCGGCAAGAATGATTTTTTTTTGATCAAAATTATTCTCCAGGATATGAATAGCTAAACGTTTGATTTTTTGCTTAATTTGTCGCTCGTCGAGGATTTTTAGCATAGATCGTAAGGTTTTTATCAGATTTGGTTCAAAAGTATTTACAATTGATCTAAATAAGAAACATTTCTTTACTTTCCATATTATAAATCTTAAATTTCAGCGAATTTTCGCTAGAGTTGTAATTAAAACGCTAGAAAGACAAAAATGTAAAACATGTTGCAGCAGATTATTTTTTCTATAGTTACGTTAGGTGCCTTTTGGTGGGCAACCCAACAGTTTATGAAAATCCGTAGGAATATATTCCTTGGAAAAGACGAAGAGGTGAGTGACGATTCGGGAGCAAGATGGCGTAATGTCCTTCTAATAGCTTTTGGCCAAAAGAAGATGTTTAAAAGGTGGATACCTGCTGTTTTGCATTTTTTTATTTATGCTGCTTTTGTAATTACCCAGATTGAGCTCATTGAAATTTTTATTGATGGGTTCTTTGGAGTGCACCGCTTTTTTGCAGACAAGATTGGAGGCCTCTATACCTTCATAATCAGCTTCATAGAGATTCTTTCTGTGCTTGCATTTGTAGCAACTTTCGCCTTTCTAGCTCGACGTAATTTGCTTAAGATCCCAAGATTCATGAAGTCAGAAATGACCTGGTGGCCGAAGTTAGATGCTAACCTGATTTTATTTGGGGAATTGGCCTTACTTGTTGGCATCTTCAGTATGAATGGAGCAGACGTTGTATTACAAGGATTAGATCCTGAGCATTTCCCGGATACCGGATTTTTAGCGATATCTGGTTGGCTTGGGCCATTGCTTTTCGGAGGTTTACCTGAAGGTATTCTGGTAATCATTGAACGATTTGGATGGTGGTTGCACCTACTTACGGTTTTAGCCTTTTTAAACTATCTGCCAAAGTCCAAGCATTTGCATATTCTGTTGGCTTTTCCAAATACTTATTTTGCCAACTTGCAACCAAAAGGAGAGATGGAAAATATGCCTGAGGTCATGAACGAAGTGAAGTCAATGATGGGCTTAACGGAAGACACCGGAGAGATGTCGATGGAAGAAGAGTTGCCAGAGTTTGGTGCAAAAGATATTTTTGACCTGAGCTGGCGGAACCTGCTAGGTGCCTATAGTTGTACGGAGTGTGGACGCTGTACTGCGGTATGTCCAGCGAACCTGACAGGTAAAAAATTATCTCCAAGAAAGGTGATGATGGATATCCGGGACCGAATGGAGGAAGTCAGTACGAATCTCGATAGCGGGCATCAAAAGTTTATTCAAGAAGATAAACGAGCTGCAGGCGTAAGTTTAAGCAAAGAGAATTACGATGATGGAAAATCATTGTTTGATTATATCACGCGCGAGGAATTGCATGCCTGCACAACTTGTAATGCTTGTGTAGAAGCTTGCCCGGTAATGATCAATCCACTAGATCCGATTCTGAAAATGCGTCGATACGAAATATTGACAGAGTCTGCTGGGCCTTCTGACTGGTTACCAATGTTTACCAGTATCGAGAATAGCGGATCGGTTTGGCAAATTCCAGATGAGCGTGTGAAATGGACACAGGAAGATTAATGTTCTTTACCCCAAATACAATATTATGAAACGGTCTGTTATTACAGTTTTACTTTTGTGCTTTTTATTTGATATTGGATTTACACAGGATACTTTCTCCATTGTAGCCATTGATCCGGAAACCGGAGAAGTTGGCAGTGCCGGAGCTTCTTGCGTGGATCTATCTAATTTTAATTTACCTCCTGGCTTTTTAGGAGAGCTTTTTCCTGGTGAAGGCGCGATAAATACCCAGGCTTATTATATTGAACAGAATCAAGCGAATGCCAGGGTTAGAATGCAATCAGGAGACAGCCCAAGTGAGATTATTCAATGGTTAGTTGCCAATGATGTTCAAAACAATCCTTCCTTACGTCAGTATGGTGTGGTTCGGATTATAGATGGCGAAGGATTTTCCGCAGCGCATACGGGGAGTAATACCGATCCTGTCAAAGGAGATCGAACGGGAGATACCTATAGTATTCAAGGGAATATCCTACTAGGTCCTGAGATATTGGATGACATGGAGGATGCCTTTCAGAATGCAGAGGGAGATCTTGCGCATAAATTGATGGCTGCCATGCAAGGTGCAAATGTACCCGGAGCGGATTCCAGATGTTTAGGTAACGGAACAAGTTCCTTATTTGCTTTCTTAAAAGTAGCGCAGCCGAGTGACATCTTTGGGCAACCATCCTTAGACCTGGGTGTTTCCTATGGCAGCAATACGACGCTAGAACCAATCGATTCGTTACAGAGTTTGTTCAATCAGGTATTTCCGGTTAGTTTGGAAGAGCTTAATTCGACTAGTGTACAAATTTACCCGAATCCAGGGCGGGATCATGTCGTTTTTGAGTTCGTTGGCTCGACGATAGTCGGGACAGGATCAGCGAATAATAATTATCAACTTGGGGTTTATGACTCTGCTGGCCGACAAGTTTACCGTCAGGATATTACAGAAAATCAAATAGTGCTCACGCTTGATCAGCTAGGTGATGGGACTTTATATATTTACAAGATTCAAAACCCGGATGGCCTTGTAGTAAAATCCGGAAAGCTAATATTTCAAAAATAATATCAAACTTATATCATAGTATGGCTTTAAATATACCAATCATGGCCGATTTGGCCGCCGAAGGAAAGAAACCAGAAATTTTATTCTGGGTTGGTTGTGCAGGAAGCTTCGATGCGCGTGCTCAAAAAGTAATGCGGGCATTTGTCAAGATTTTAAATGCTGCGGAAATTGATTTTGCAATCCTTGGAAACGAAGAAAGTTGTACTGGTGATCCTGCTCGTCGTGCGGGTAACGAGTTTGTTTTTCAAATGACTGCACTGCAGAATATTGAAACACTTAAGATGTATGAGGTAGAAAAGATTGTAACTGCCTGTCCTCATTGTTTTAATACTTTGAAAAATGAGTATCCAGCACTTGGAGGAAATTATGAGGTTATACATCATACCCAGTTTCTTCAAGGATTACTGGATGATGGAAAGATTAGCATTGCTGGTGGTGCGTTTGAGGGTAAAAAGATTACCTATCATGACAGTTGTTATTTAGGTCGTGCGAATGGAATTTATGAAGCTCCGCGTGAAATTTTATCGATGCTGGATAATGAACTGGTGGAGATGAAGCGTTGTCGAACGAATGGCCTTTGTTGTGGAGCAGGAGGCGCTCAAATGTTTAAAGAGGATGAGCCTGGTGATAAGCGTATAAATATGGAAAGGGTAGAGGAAGCTCTGGAGACTGATGCGGAAATTGTAGCTGTAAATTGTCCATTTTGTTTGACGATGATGCAAGATGGCGTTACAGCGAATGAACAGCAAGAAAAAGTAATGGTATATGACTTAGCAGAGTTGATCGTAAACAATATGAAATAATTCGGTGTTTCCGATAAAACGAAAATTTTGATGACGACTATAGATGCTTTACCAGATACCACTCGAGTGTGGATTTATCAATCAAACCGTCCTTTTTCGGAAGGAGAACAAAATGAACTACGTCCGGCGTTACAGAATTTTGCGACTCAATGGGTGAGTCATAATCATCAGTTGCGATCATTTGCAGATGTGTATTATGACCGGTTTATTGTTTTAATGGTTGATGAAAGTCAGGCTGGTGCTAGTGGTTGTTCGATTGATAGTTCTGTCCGGTTTTTAAAGCAAGTAGAAAATGCGATGTCAGTAGATTTATTTGACAGGATGCGTTTTAGTTTTACGGATGGTGCAACGGTTCAGACTGTCAGCCGCGATGAATTTGCCAAGTTATATGCCGCAGGTGATATTAATGATGATACGCCGGTATTTGATACGCTGGTGAATAACAAAAAGGCATTTAACGAGTCTTTTGTGAAAAAACTAGGGGAGAGCTGGCATAAAAGAATGGTATAGCAACCTAATTACTTTAATGCCTAGGTCATTAAAATGGAAAAGGACTTGTCTGACTATCAGACAAGTCCTTTTCTCATTAAAATACTGCTTTGAAATTCTTGCAGCTTAGTCTCTTGTTGCAGTAATCGTACAATTAGAAGTGTTTCCTCCAGCAGATAATACTTCAGTGAAAGTAAGATTATCTCCATCGATATTAGCATCTACGGAAAGGGTGATTCCAGAATCCGTTTGAGATACATTTAAGTCGCAATTGTCAGGAGTTAATGGATCATACTCAGATTCTAAACCTGGAACGTTAGTAATGATCACGATTGCATCAGTACCGCTAGCAGTAATCGTTACTGTTGCATCTTCAGCATCCGCTCCGTCACATACCTGAGAACCAGTATAAGATCCCACCCAGTCCGCCTGAGTACACATATCCGCTTCATCATCATCTCCACAAGCAGAGAAAGTCAATAATAAAGTGAATAAAAAAGATAGTTTTAAAAGATTCATAACAATTTATTTTTGGTGATTTAAATGAATAGGGCGCAAATGTAAAGAAAATATTAGCTTACTTTAGTTATAGATTGATTAAAGTTTTGAAAGTCTGTTGGTCTAGTATTCTTGCAATTTTATATAGAAAATCGCTTATTACAGTTGTCAATTAACTAGTTTTGAAAATAGTATTATAAAAACAACAGCTTACATATATGTTTGGAAAAGTAAAAAAATGGCTGGGTATAGAAGGGGTTAAGCTTGAATTAATCCTGCCAGAAGTGCTTGATAAAGATAGCGGACTCCTCAAGGGGAAAATTCGTTTTACATCCATGAATGATCAAACAGTTACGTATATACAGGTTGCTTTGGTCGAAAAATTTGTGAGAGGTAGAGGCGATGAAAAACTAATTGATGAGTATGAACTTGGAAAGATCGAACTGGAAAAGTCGTTTGAGGTACCAGCGAATGAATCTATTGAACTCGATTTTGAATTACCTTTTGATGTGATGAAGTCCGAGATGGATGAAATGGGGGAGAAAAATATTTTATTTGGAGGATTAGTCAAAACGGCCAAATGGATTCGCGGAGTGCAATCTACTTATACGATAATTGCAGAAGCAAAAGTGAAAGGAGTAGCACTGGCACCATTTGACAAAAAGGAAGTCTTATTTTAATAGCAGCAGAATGACTTTTTCTATCTAGGCATTTAGGAGGTTTTCTCCAACAAACTTGCTTAGTTCTCACATTAAGAAAGGGCTTGAGATAATCTAATCTCAAGCCCTTTCTTAATATAACATCTTGTATCTCTACTGCTCCTGGAAAACACGGACATAATCCACTTCCATTCGTTGTGGGAATACTGTTGTATTATCAGGATACCCTGGCCAATTACCTCCAACGGCAACGTTAAAGATAAAGAAGAAAGTGTTTTTGAATTCACTCATATGATCTGGTGTAAGGCTAACGGTATTATACAATTGATCATCCATATACCATCGGATGGTGAAGTTATCCCAGATAATGGTGAAGACGTGAAATTCATCGGCGAAAATTCCGGAATCTAAGGTTAGCTTTTGCCCAAAGGTGGCATAGTTGCCAGCATTATCCCAGTGGACTGTTCCATGGACAGTGGCAGGCTCGCTACCGATTATTTCCATAATATCTATCTCGCCACAAGCTGGCCAACCTACTGTGCTAAAGGATTCTCCCAACATCCAAAGGGCAGGCCAAATGCCCTGACCCTGAGGTAGTTTCGCCCGTATATCAATTCGTCCATACTTGAAAAACTGTTTACCTTGAGTTGTAATCCGGGCAGAGCTATAATCGCTGCCATTTGAGCTTTCTTGTCTTGCTTCAATAATGAGTTTACCATTTTCCAGGAAAGCATTTTCATCGCCAGCCGTATAGTTCTGAGACTCATTATTACCCCATCCGCTGTTACCTGTTTCGTAATTCCAAAAGTCTTCATTTAGAGCAGAGCCATTAAATTCATCCGCCCAAACCAAATTATATCCCTCATAAGATTCCGGTGTAGTATAGCCATCGTCAGATGGATCATCCGGGAAATCATCATTTACGATTTTTCCGGTTGCTTCAGCTCCAGAGATTTCAGCATTCATCGCATTAGAAATGATGACTTTAAATTCTTCATCTTCTTCTATAATGGTATCTGCAACAACTTCAATTTCGATGACCCCTTGTCTTTCTCCAGCTAGGATAACTGCCGTACCAGACTGGGTTTTGATATCTTCATCGATTAGGGCTGTTCCACTTTGGACGGTAAAGTCAACAGTAACATCAGAATTGATAGCAACGGTTGTATTTAATTCAAAATTGAATATCGTAGTTTCATCATTCCCTTCAGAGAAAGTTGCGTCACTGATGTAAACAGAGTTTCTTACGTCACCTCCTTCATCATCATCTCCACAGGAGCTAAAAGTAATTAATGTTGTAAATAATAAGAGAGTACTTAAGTAAGCAATAAATTTATTGTTCATCATACAAGATTTTAGGCTGCAAAGTAAAAGTTTTGCAGTTTACTGAAAGTAAAATAGAAGTCATTGAAGTTGTTTAATAATTCAGAATATAGCCGAGAAGCAGAGATTTTTGTTTAAATCGAAGCTTTTTTTGAGTGCATAGCCGTAGCTACGGACGATAAAAAAGCTGAAGCGTTAAGCAAAAAGATCAATTCGCAGGCATGTTAGGAGTTTTGAACAACTTCATTAACTTGGAATCTGGTATAATTATGAAAGGGCTTCACAAATATACATAAAGTGAAACCTATTAAGAAGTTAAATGTTCTGGAAGTCGGCTAACTTCTTCGCAGCAGAGTTGCTCCATAACTTGTTGCAATTGATTTTTTATGATGCCGATGGTGTGATTTCCCCCTTGTTTTCCGAGGGCAGCAACCCCATACATAAACGAACGCCCCATAAAAGTAAATTCAGCTCCACTTGCGATACAACTAGCTACATCGGGGCCAGAGCGCATCCCGCTATCCATCATAATCTTTATTTGACCTTTATACTTTTTGGCAATGGCTGTTAATGGTTTGATGCTGGATTGTCCTGCATCCAATTGTCTTCCACCATGATTAGAAACGATGATTCCATCTAATCCGAGTTTAATAGCCTTCTCCGTATCTTCTTCGCTTGCCACCCCTTTGAGTACTAATTTACCTTTCCACTTTTCGCGTATTTGACTAATTCGATCGTCATTAAGTCTACCCGAAAATGTCTTGTTCATGAAGAGTCCCAGATGTCTTAGACTCATACCTTTTGGAATATAAGGATCCATTGTTTTAAATCGAGGTTGTCCGGCAATCAGAGTGTTAATGGCCCAATGTGGACTACCAAGGATTTGTAATATATTGCGGATCGTCATTCTGGGCGGGATAGATAAGCCGTTTTTTATTTCCTTTGGTCTATATGCAAAACTTGGAACATCGCAGAGTAGAACGAGTACATCATATCCGGCATTGGACGCCCTTTGCAAAAGTTTGTCCCGAAGGCCATCTTCCGCAGGGTGATAAAGCTGAAACCAAGCATTACCCTCTGTAATTTCGGCAATGGTTTCAATACTTGCAGTGGCAACTGTACTTAGGATATATGGAATATTATGCTGGTGTGCTGCGGCCGCTAAAATCTCCGAGGCTCCCGGCCACATTAATCCTTGCAGACCAATGGGAGCAATACCAAAAGGCGCACTATATTTTTTACCAAATAACTCGGTTTCCATATTTACACTTTCGAATTTCCTCAGGTAATATGGTTTAAGTTGGACATCCCGTATTTCTTTCGTGTTTCTCTCCAGGTTTATATCCGCATTACATCCATGATCCAAATACTCAAAAGCAAAACGAGGAATTCGCTGACGTGCCCGAAGTCTTAAATCACTTACCGTAGGATACATTGGATTGAAAGGATACTGCATAAAATAATTTAACTTTCTCGGATGGAATGATGATAAAAGTAAGGAAGTTAATTAACTTAAGACTATGCTAAATCCAATATTATTAACCCGGTAAATTATGGCAGGCGCTTTAGATGAAAGATATGTAGATGAGTTTAAAACCCTTAAGATTAATCAAAAGGGTAGTGGATTTCTGTATGTTCAACTGGAGGAATGGGTAAACCTGCTATATAAACTTGAGCGAAGAAATAATTTTGGCTGTTTGTTTTATGGATTTGCGGTCTTCACCAGCTTTATTTTATTTAAAATCCAATTGGCTTCCCTCTTATTTGCGCTAATATTTCTAGGTATGATTTACAAATTTCTTGAGATGAGAAGATTCAAGAATCTACAATATTGGGGCCTTTATCAGTTTGAGGTATACGATGACAGGATCGTTCGATATACAGATTCTAAATATGAAAAGTATCCTTTTGAAGATTTCACCGGAATAGCATTCAAAGGCTTCGGGCTAATCCTTACGAAAAAGAGAAAGGTGACGAATTTCCTTTTGTCTCCGAATAACTTAGAAGTGTTTGTGATTCCAAAAAGGATGCAGGGATATGAGCAGGTCGTGGAGTATATAGCATCAATAAACAAAGATCAATCAAGTCGTATTTGATTGATCTTTGTTTATTGAACGAAACGTTCTTACGAAACGCCCAGGATAAAAATAGTCCCCATGATTCTGTAAGCAGCCATCCCAGGAGGAATAGGCTCCTGACTGGTGTATTTCGTTCGAATTAATCGATAAACGCCGTTGTATTCAACACCATTAGCGACATAGGTTCCTTGTTTGCCTCCAATAGAATCATTCACACTAAAGATTAACATAAAACCAGCACGACCGTATTCAGGACGCTCCAGAAAAGCCGCAGCTTGAATCGCATCGTCCATTCCCAGCGGTTTGATCGGATCCGCAAACACCATTTGTGTTCGTCCTTCGACCATATCATAACTCTTAGGAATCATTTTGTCTTTTGTCTTATCATTCGCTCCCTTTGGCTGGATTTTGCTATCCCTTCCAGAGTCCGTACCATCTGTAACAAGGATGGTTAAACGATCCTGTTCAGCAGGTTTGAATTCAACTTGAGCAATGAGTGTAATCGGGAGAAATGCGAAAAGTAGGATTAAGTTTCTCATAATAATCGGTTGAGTTTGTAGGAAGTTAAGTGTTCCAAAAAATAGAAATAAAATTTTAGACATAAAAGGATTTATTCTAATATTAGTTTGAATCCTTCTAATAAAATACCAGCTAACTCGGCTTATTCAATTACTTTTTAAAGGCTGTTTTATAACATGGAGCACTTATAATTAACGTTAGGAGAGCTGCTTTATTATAAAAATAATGCCCTCTCAAGGCTTATTCAAGGTCTAATATATACCATTCAATTTCCTGAAGATCAAGCGAAGCACGCCTTCCCTGAGCTTCAGGAGCATAATATTCAGCTAGATAGTCCAAAATACGTGCCCGCTTTGGTCCCAGGTCCCAAAGTCCCTGAGTTTCTTGCATCCAGGTCAACATTTGATCCCATCCTTCACGGGTAGCCCTGTTTTGGGTAACCAATGCTGCACTATGACAAACCGTACAATTTGCACGGACATCCTCAAATCCCGGCGCAAATTTTAGCCCTGTAGCTAAGTGCACACCATTTTCGACTTTATCGAAATCCTCTTCATTGGGCTGCACTCCTGAATTAGAGACTGTTTTAACCACAGGCTTAGGACTTAACCACTGCTGAATATCTGATTTTAAAGGGATATAGAGTAAAATACCTACCACTAATATCAATAGTAGCTTAATAGCACTCATCAGGACCCTAAAAGAATCCCGAAGCGCTTTATCATAAGCTTCTTTTTGCTGTTCGTCCATGTGCTGATGATTAGGCATCTTAATCGGTCTTATGCTACTTTGATGGCGATACGATGACAGGCATTATTGAGATATCCTTTAGGGTTCCATCCAGGAAGCAACATAGGTTGAGCCTGACCATTTGAATCAATCGCTTTAGCCCAAACTTCGTAATATCCCTTTTGAGGAAAACTAACGCTGGCATTAAATTGTTGCCATGCCAGGCGATTAGCCGGTGGCTTAAGCTGACAAGCTTGCCAGGTTGCCCCGAAATCAATGGAGTATTCCACTTTTGCTACTTCTAAATCTCCTGCCCAGGCATGCCCGTTGATTGGCAACTGTTTGCCTGCTTTTATTTGCGCACCTGATTTAGGGTAAGTTATTAAAGATTTGACAGGCATACTTTCAATGATACACATATCCTTGTCTTCAACTTTCGAACCCGGTGCAACTGGTTTGCAGGGGACACGGTAGGATTGACCAACCATTTTTGCCCCATCATGTACTTTATTCCTTATGCTTATCCGTTCCAGCCATTTGCCAGAGCAGGAAGCTGGCCAGCCACCAAATACAAGCCGGACAGGATAACCATTGAGTAAGGGTAAATCTTCTCCATTCATCGCCCAGGCGATCAGGCTTTCTTCCTCCAGCGCTTTTGACATGGGGACACCTCTTGAAATTGGATTTTTATCAGGATCACCACTTAGGTGCATATCTTTTCCATAGTAACCAATATAGACCGCATTAGACTTTAGACCAATTGCATTTAGGACGTCTTTCAACCGAACCCCCGTCCAGGCGGCACAGCCGACTGCTCCTAATCCCCATTGATTACCTTTAGCTGGTGGATTGAACTCTTTACGTCCATTCCCGCCACATTCTAGGGTAAGTTGGTACGTATAGTGCTTAAATTGTGCTTTCAATTCGGCAAGGGTAAAGCTTTTTTCTGTTCGCAGAGCTTCGCCATCAAAACGTATTGTCCAGGTATCCGCATTGATTTCATCACGTCTGGGCGGTAGGCCGTTATTCCGCACAAAAAACAAATCCTTCGGTGTAAGCACATCATTTAACAAATGAGGAGGCGTTTCTGCATTGACTGGCCTTTCGTTAAGGACGATCATTTCCGGACGCTTCCCAGGTAAGGAATCAAAAGATGCTCCATTCGACAATGCAACCGGAGTCAATCCTTTAGGCATAAAGTGTCCAAACACAATTGGAGCGCCGAGTGCAAATCCCATGGTTGTTAAGGTGGTTTGCCTTAAGAAATGTCTTCTAGATAATGGTATCTTATTTTGCATGCTTTCTTTTAGACTTGTGCTTTTAAGAATGTGTGGGTAATTTACGGTATTTTTAGGAAAGCAAACACTTTCAAAGCGCCTTCGTATCTAGACATGAATCATTATATTTCCATGAATCGATTATCAATTTATACTGTCTTTTTCTTTGTTGTGGTACTTTTTGCCGGAGCTTGCCGGGAGACAACAATAGATTTGCAGGAAGAAGAACATCCTTTTGACAAAGAATATCCTAATGACCTCTTTACCTTCCAAAGAAGTTATCCTTATCAAAAATTTGATATCAAAGCTTATGAAAAAGGTTTGGAAGAAGCTCAAACTTCCAGAACAGCGCGAAGTAATATCAATCCAGGCGTAAATTTAGCATGGACACAACAAGGGCCGGGGAACTTTGGTGGGAGAGTAAACAGTGTGGCGGTTCACCCAAGCGATGAAGACATAATGTATCTCGGTTTTGCCACAGGTGGTGTTTTTAAAACCATAAACGGAGGTTTAAGCTGGGACCCGATTTTTGACGAACAGCCATTTCTGGCTATTGGTGATATTGCCCTTGATCCGGTCAACCCGGATATTATTTATGTTGGTACAGGAGATCCTAATATTTCAGGTTATCCTGCTATCGGGGATGGTCTATATCGTTCTGCTGATGGAGGTACGACCTGGGACTTTCTGGGTTTGCAAGATCAGCGAATAATTTCAAAAATTATCATAGATCCGAATGACACAGACATTGTTTATGTCTCTTGTATGGGCTTACCCTTTGAACGTAATAATGACAGAGGCTTATACAAAACCGTTGACGGTGGAGTAAATTGGCAGCAGGTCTTATTTGTCAGTAATCAGAGCGGGATTATTGATATGGTGATGGATCCCACGGATTCGGATATACTTTATGCTTCTTCCTGGGATCGTGTAAGAAATAATGAAGAGTCTACTGTAGCTGGACCGAACGGTAAAATACATAAGACAACGGATGGTGGAGCAACCTGGACAGCATTGAGTAGTGGTTTGCCGAGTGGAACGGTAGGACGAATTGGACTGGACATCAGCAAAAATAACCCTGATGTACTCGTTAGTGTTTTTATTAGTTCCAGCAGTAATCTTCTAGGTGTATACAAAACAGAAGATGGTGGAGCGTCCTGGTTTGAAATACCTACAGAAACCAGTAATGGCCTTAACTCCAATGTGATGGGCGGCTTTGGATGGTACTTTGGCCAAATCAGATTACACCCTAATAATGATGACTGGATTTATATGTTGGGAGTGCAAGCATGGTTTACTTCAAATAATGGTACCGTTTGGTCTATCACCACGGGAACTGGTGTAAATGCTCCTCACGTAGATTATCATGACCTCGTATTTAACTTCGAAAATGATATCATCATCGGGAATGATGGTGGAGCTTACAAACGGGAGAGCAATGGCAGTAGTTATGTGGACATTGAAAACTTACCAACCACCCAAATCTATCGGGTAGCCTATGATCCGCACCGGCCGAATAATTTCTATGGTGGCACACAAGATAATGGAACCTTAGTTGGAAATGCTTCGGCAATAAATAATTGGATTCGATTAATCGGTGGTGATGGATTTCAAATGCAGTTTAATCCATCGGATTCCAATATAGTTTTTACAGAATTGCAAAGAGGGAATATTTTTAGAAGCCCTAATGGATTAACCGGATTTGTAAATGCAACAACCGGAATTTTTCCCTCTGATCGAAGGCACTGGGATATGCAATATTTTATTAGTCCTCATGCAGACAACCGATTATACACTGGAACCTACCGGGTCTTCAAAACGGAAACCACTGGGGCACCCTCCTGGAATGCAATCAGTGATGATTTAACGGATGGATCAATATATGGTGATGCCTTCCATACCATTACAACGCTGGATGAATCCAAGCAATCCGAAGGCTTGATTTATGTTGGAACGACTGATGCGAACGTATGGCGAACAGAAGATGGAGGGACAACATGGGATTCTATACATATGTCGTTACCAGAGCGATACATCACTTCTGTAAAAGCAGATCCTGATGCTGTGGACAGGGTGTATGTTTGTGTAAGCGGTTACCGTTATAATGAATATATACCTCGGGTTTATAGATCCAATGACCGAGGGGAGAGCTGGGAAAGTATAGCTGGTAATCTTCCGGATTTAGCAGTGAATGATATTATCATAGTTCCGGGGCAGGATGGACAGGTTTTATTTGTTGCAACAGATGGAGGTGTTTATGTTACGACAAACGCTGGAGTCAATTGGGAACGTTTAGGGAATAATATGCCTATAGTAACGACCTATGATCTTGCAATTAATGAGGCGCAGAATTTATTAGTTGCAGGTACTTTTGGAAGAAGTATTTATTCTTATCCGATTGATTCTGTACTCAATAATATTAATCCTGAGTTTTCAATTAGCGGACAGATTAGAACTATAAATGGGGTAGGGATAGATTCGGTTTTAATGGATTTTGGTAATGCTACTTACCCTATAACACAAGTAGATGCTTCCGGGAATTATCAATTAAATAATCTGACTGGTGATGCGACTTGTGAGATCAGCCCCGCTAAGGATATTAATATTCGAAACGGTATCAGCACCCTTGATATGGTCCTTATGCAAAAGCATATTCTTAACCTGGACACCTTGGACAGTCCTTATAAAATTCTTGCTGGTGATGTGACCAATGACGGGAATATGAGCACCTTCGATATTGTAATTGCACGCCGGGTTTTGCTAGAATATCAGGATACTTTTTTGAATACCCCTTCCTGGAATTTTGTACATGCAGATTATAACTTCGTTGATCCGGTTCACCCTTATGATGAAGATTATTCGCTGAGCGTCACCTGCGCTGATCTCCAAACCGGAGCCAGTGGTGATTTTATCGGCTTCAAAATGGGGGACGTTAATGCGAGTGCTGATCCTGGAATGTTAAACGCTCCTACGGAGGATCGGGATTACACTCCGTTGGAATTAGATGTCCAAAATATCCTGCTTATGCCTGGAGAAGTTTATGAAATACCGATTAAGGTCACCAAGGATTTAGAGATTAACGGCTTTCAGTTTGGTCTGAGCTTTAAGCAATGTGATTTTTTAGGGATTCGAACAAACGATGCTTTGAGTATTGACGAATCAAATTATAATTATAAAGCATCGAGCAAAGATTTATTGATGAGTTGGTCTTCAGCCATCAGTGCAAGAATATACGAGCAAGAAAATTTTATCTATTTGAAAATCAAACCTTTAGCTATAGTAAACTTAAGTGAAGCTGTGCAAATCAATTCTGATGTTTTGGCTTCTGAAATCTATGAAAATAATACCTTATTTACTCCGGAGTTTAACTTTCTTTTGCCGAAAACGGAGACTTCTTCAGGATTAAAAGCCTTACCTAATCCAGCTACAGAAAGTACAACTTTGTTTTTGGAATCTACAGTCGCAGATGATGCAGAGTTGCTTATCTACGGTATAAATGGAGAAATTGTTTTAAAAGAAGAGATTCAATTAACTGCTGGGAGTAATATGTTTGTAATTGATAGACAGAAACTTCCGATGACTGGACTTTATTTCTGTACCATAAAAACCAAAGCAAACCTATATCAAACAAAGTTGATTTTCGAATGAGTTGTATTCCGTTACAATAATGATTAAATTTGTTGTACTAATCACTACTAGTTCCATATCACATTTCACCTTTTGTCTACCTAGTATTTTAAGTGGCTAACTTAGAATTGGGTACTTGTATTTTAGGTTTGTAGCCTGAAATAAATTTAGCACATGCTTATGCATTTTAGCCAAAAAGAATCTTACTAACGAAAAACAAAACTATAGACATGAATTTTACATCTTACCATCGCATATGCTGTTTATTGTTTTTAATGATAAGCAGTATTAGCTTTTTATCTGCTCAGCCTGACTTGATTGTTGTGGAGAGTACTATGCAAAATAGTATGCAGGTGCAAACCCTAAACAGTAATGATCAGTGTTACCTGAATGAGGGCTGTGTAAATGGCTTGGGAACCCGGGACATTATTCGTTTTACAACCCACATTAAAAATATTGGAAATCAGGACTTTTATGTCGGAGCGCCTCCAGGCAACCCGAGTCTTGAAAACGAAGTTTGGGAATATGATGAATGTCATGGTCACTGGCATTATGAAGGCTATGCAGAGTACAAGCTTTATGATGAAAATAATAATGAGATTCCAATCGGATTCAAAAATGGATTTTGTCTGATCGACATTGAGTGTGATGATGGAGGTACCTTTACTTATACTTGTGGTAATCAGGGAATCTCTGCAGGTTGTGGAGATATTTATAGCTCTGGATTGGATTGCCAATGGATTGATATTACGGATGTACCAGATGGCAGATATAGTTTGGTGATTCGTGTAAACTGGGATCAGGATCCTGATGCTAACGGGCTTTTTGAGCAAAGTTATGCGAATAACTCAGGAGCAGTATGCTTTGATTTATTTAGAGAAGGAACGGATGTAGGGATCGATGTTATTGGTAGCGGATGTAATCCGAACACCAATTGTTCAGATGTAACGCTTTCACTCACCCTGGATAACTATCCTCAGGAAACCAGCTGGCAAATTCGAAATTCTGGCGGTACCACGGTAGCTAGTGGTGGTACTTACGGTAATCAACCTGACGGATCAACCATAACTGAAATTACCTGCCTTGAAGATGGCTGTTATGATTTTATAATTAATGACACTTATGGAGATGGTATTTGCTGTGGATACGGAGATGGTAGTTATCAATTGACCGATCCTTCTGGTGTGGTACTTGCCTCCGGCGGAGCTTTTCAAAGTGAAGAAATTACCAATTTCTGTGTATCTGAAGTTGCGCCTCCTTGTACAGATAATGATAATGATGGGATTTGTGCTGAAGAGGATTGTGATGATAATAATGATATGGTTCCGGCACCTCCCGGCGCAGATTGTAATGATGGAGATCCCAATACAGAACATGATGAAATCGGCGCTGACGGTTGTAGCTGTGCAGGGACACCGATTGGAGAACATAACGATTGTGACGATATTATCATTACCGGAGATGATGGCTACATCGTAATCAATGGAATTGACCTGTTTCCTCACGTAAACATTCAAGTATTCAATAGTTCCTGGACTTTGGTGGATAACTGTGTAGATGATTGTGGTACGACGTATGGATACGGTCCGACAGCTGCAGGTACATACTTTGTAAGTATCAAAACCTTTAACGCCGCCTGGCAATATGAGTGTGATATATTGGTCGACCTAGTAGTTACTGATGATGGTACAGGGTGTACAGATGCTGATGGAGATGGTGTATGTGCAGCAGTAGATTGTGATGATTCCAATCCTGATCTTCCTGCCTTAGCAGGGGCGCCTTGTAATGATAATGATCCCAATACTTCGGGTGATGTTATTCAGTCAGATGGATGTACTTGTGCAGGAGAGCCGGACGATCCTGGTAATAATAATGGAGACTGTAATGATATCAATATTACTACCGGAGCAGGCACGATTGGCATAAGTGGCTTGGATTTTCCTCATATGAACATTCAAATATTTACTTCTACCTGGTCTGGATATTTTAATTGTGTGGATAATTGTCCCGATCCTTTCTTGCTGGAGAATGTACCGACAGGTGGATATATCGTTAGTGTAAAAACCTTTAATGCGCTTTGGCAACCAGAATGTGATATACTTGTAAATGTAAGTGTTGAAGAAGAAGGGGAGGGATGTACGGATTCCGATGGGGATGGTATCTGTTTCAGTAATGACTGTGATGATAACGATGCTTTCTTACCTGCTCCTCCGGGCACGGTGTGTAATGACCTTGATCCGAATACCTTGAATGATGTAATTCAGTCAGATGGATGTACTTGTGCAGGAGTGCCAATTGTTGAAGGCTGTGACTTATCTTATTCAACTGGTGACGGAAGTATTTTGGTCGAAGGCTTAAATACCGCATACGTAAACCTAAAATTATTCAATGGTTCTTGGGCAACTGAGTTTTCTTGTACAGATGCTTGTACTAACCCGCAGCTTATTGATAATTTGCCTGGTGGTACTTACTATCTTGACGTTCAGCTATTTGATGCTTCCTGGCAACCAGTCTGTGAAATGCAGGAATATGTTACGGTTAATAATAGCTCAGGAATTGTTTCTAATAGTGGTAGTGAATATCTATTCTTTACGGCTGTTGGAGAAGGGGATCGAGTGAATTTGCAATGGACAACTACAGCGGACTATCGAAATAGTTACTTTGTCATGGAACGTTCAAGTGATGGAGAACGATTTATAGAACTTGGACAAGTTGCCAGTAATTTGCTTGGCAATATCCCGTCCACTTATCAGCGCCGTGATGAACGACCAGCGAATGGAAATAATATTTACCGGGTTAAAGAAGTTTTCGAGGATGGCACATTCCGTTATTCTGTACCACGTACAATAGAGGTCGAAAAGAATTGGAATCCACATAATATATTTCCAAATCCTAGTACAGGATACTTATCCATTAACCTGGAGCAGTATTCAGGTAAATCTGCAAGGATTGTCTTTACGGATAATTTAGGAAGAACAGTGTATGCGAGGGATTATGACGAATTACAAAAAGAAGCGCTATCAATTGATTTAAGCCAACATAATGCGGGGGTTTACTTCTGCTTTATTATGATAGAAGGACGTAGACCAATTGGAGAAAAAGTTATTCTGACAAAACTCTAAGCGATCGCTAGTCATAAAAAAGGGGAACAAATTTCAGTTAAGAATTTGCTCCCCTTTTTATTTTAGCAAGTTTTACGATCGTCCTGAACGATCAATAAAATTACTATTGGCCTGCTGTGTACCTGTCATCAAAATATCCTGGATATTTACATGTGCAGGAGCATTAGCCATGTAGAAAATGGCATCTGCCACATCACTCGAAGTCAAGGGTTTGAAATCATTGTAAATCTTTGCACGTTCTTCATCTTCGAATCTTACAAAGGCGAATTCCGTTTCCTCAACATGACCGGGGCTTACCTGCCCAACCCGAATGTTATGCTGATGTAAATCAACCCGCATCGCTTTAGTCAGTGCATCCACTGCATGCTTCGTTGCGCAGTAAACATTCCCTTTAGGGTAGACCTCTTTGCCGGCGGTAGAGCAAACGTTAATAATTTGACCAGAACGGCGAGCGACCATATGTGGAGCGATTGCTCGAGTCATATACAGGAGCCCTTTGATATTAGTATCAATCATGGTGTCCCAATGCTCAATGTCTCCTTCGTGAATAGTGTCGAATCCTTTTGCGAGTCCTGCATTATTTATGAGGAGATCAATGTTTTTCCATTCATCTTCCAGGTTATCCATCATTTCTTTGACCTGGTCGATTTGACGAACATCAAATGGAAGGATTTTAACCTCCTTTCCGTAGGTGCTTTCAAACTCTGCTTTCATTTTTATTAATCGCTCGTCCCTGCGGCCGGTGAGCATAACGCGGTAACCCGCTGCCGCAAATTTAATAGCCGTGGCTTTTCCGATACCAGAGGTGGCTCCGGTGATCATTACCAATTGGTCGACATCAGGAACGGCCGGGGTTTCTTCTAACACAGGAGCAACGACGTGTTGTTGCTTACTTTCTTCCGCAGCAATATAGAATTTTGCATCACGCTCCGGAGTGCGAATCTCAGGAACAGACCGCCAGGCATTCTGGTAGAATTCCGCGGCTTTCTGAAAAGATTGTTCTTCGAATAATAATTCCGCCAGGTTTAAGTTGGCTTCAGCATGATCAGGATTAAGATCTAAGCAGCTTTCGAAATGCTTACGTGCTTTCTGAGGTTTTGACTGATTGTTTTTATAAAGCTGTGCTAACCGGAAGTGCGCCTCATCATTGGTAGGTTTTTCCTTGATTGCTTTTTTGAAGTATTTGGTAGCTAGTTTCGGGTTTTCTGCGAAGAAACCAGCGGTGATCAGTGCAAGTTTGTAGTTGATTCCTTTGGCATCCGGGTTAAGAGACATGACTTTTTCGTAGTAACTCTTAGCAAGCAAAAAGTCATTATTATGCTCTGCTATCTCCGCCATTAGTTTATAGGCTCCAATATGATTTGGATCGACTTTAAGGACACGCTCCAACTCAATGGAAGCACGATCAAGATCCTGAACTTCTTCTTTCAGGCTTTTGGCTAATAAAAAACGGGCTTCTGTATCATCCGGATTTTTTTCTAAGATTTCTTCAAATATTTGAATGCCATCCTGGTGAGCACCGCTTGTCATAAAGCCAAGTGCATTATCCAAATCAACATTTGTTGCTTCAATCTCCATTTCAGGAATATTGAGGAAGTCAATTTCTTCTTCGATTTCTGCATCCTGCATTTCTTCGCCTAGAGCATCGTCCGAAACGAGTTCTCCAATCTCCTCTTGCTCTTCCTCCATCAATTGATCTTGATTGTTATCACTATTAAGGTCCCCCATTTCAAAAGTTGAATCCTCCATGATAATCTCTTCTTCGGTGAAATCGATATCCTCATCGTAATCTTCCTCTATATCTTCGATTTCGATGCCTTCAAAAGGGTCAAAATCCTCTGTCATTTCATCCTCAGATTCCATATCTATACTTTCTTCATACTCTTCATCTTCATCTTCAATGATTACATCTTCGATGATGAGTTCTTCTTCTACTTGTGGATCTTCTTGATCAGAGATGTTTTCTCCTACTTCAGTATTTTCATCCGGAGTATATACGTTTTCTAATACCTTCGGGATGTCCGTATTTGGTGTATCTGTATTATTGCCGTTTAAAATGTCAGCTGATTCAAAGGTGTTCATTTCGTCGAGGATCTCATCAATTGCCTGTTCTTCCTCTTCGATGGGAATATTATCTGATAGCGTGCTTGAGCTTATTATTTGCTGGCTTCCATCAAGATTTATCTGTTCAGTTACATTACTAACTGACTCGCTAACTACTTCAGGTTCTTCTACGATGACAGGTGGAATATCTGCTACTTTTTCTTCTACGATAGGCGCTATGTTAGCGAGCTTCTCGTTAATGGTCTCTGGTTGTTTTTCGATTGTTTCTTCAGGAGACACCTTTACTTCTGGTACAGGAGGAATCTTAGCAATAGATGGGCGAGGGTCGTTGATAGCTTGTCGGCTATAATTTTGGTGTTGGATAGCGGTACCATATTTTTTGAAGAACAGCTCAAAGTCATTAAATGCCATTTGCTCAAAAGTCCAGTAATTCTTATTCCGGATAATCCTCAAAAAATCTCCTATCTGACTGGATATTTCTTTTACCTGTTGTAAGCGCTGATTAAAGGCCTCCTCCTGATCAGGTTGAATAGACCTTTTTTTCTTTCGTAGCTCCAGGTATTTTTCTTGCCAATAATTCATATACTGGATCACATTACTTACTCGATCAAAGGACGTTTCTGTTCTGCCATCAGGATATTGACCATCTGTAACTACAACTTGCAGTTGTTCAACTTTGGGAGAATTTTGAACAAATGCGAGCATATTGGTCATGCATGCTTCGTTTTTTAGGAAATTATCACTCAGCAATAAAATTCCCTGAGACGTAGCATTAGCGATCAGATTAATAATCCCTTCACTGCTCTGAGTCTGATCAGAAGACAGCAAATCAAAACCAAATTGGGCCCTCGCAAGCTTATCGGCGATCTCTTTGGCGAATGAATGGTTATCCTTACAATAGGCGATGTACAGTGTGTTAGACATAAATAATTTTACGTTAGCAGTTAAAAAGTAAGCCTGAATGTAATTTAATTTATTCAGGCGCTTAATGATTATTTGCTGTTCTTAATTTAGTTCTTGTTCTTCATTAAGCAAGGTACCGACATATTCATCAAACTCTTTTACAAAGCCTGCATAAGTACTTGTAGCAGGTCCGGAAAAGCCAGTATGAATACGACGAACTTTATTATTACGATCAATAAAAATCATCGTAGGATACGAAAGAATATGGTTTAGCATCGGAAAGGTCTCAGCGGCTTCTTTTTTATCAAAATAACCTCCCAACAATAGCTCATAATTCATACCGAATTTTTCTTTATAGGTCTTGAGCGCCTTCATATTTTTGGCTTGGTCGCGATAACGCTCAAATCCGATGCTTATAACGGCTAAATCGTCACTAGAATTTTTTTGAAGATAATCTACTAAGAAGGCAGTTTCATCTCGACAGTTGGGGCACCAGGTCCCCATAATCTGAACGATCTTCACTTTATTTTGATATTGCTCATCCTCAAGACTAACAGTTTGACCGTTGATATTAGGTAGTTCAAAGCTGATTTTATCATATCCTTCTTTAAGGTAAGTCAAAGTATCAGGGCTACCTAATTCATAATTATTGTTACGTAAGGCTTTCCAAATTGTTTTATAATGCGAACCAGATTTGAAGGTTCCCAACAGAGAATTATCTTCCTGGGCTTTTGCTTCGAATAGGAAAGCATGCGAACCGTCGAAACAAGATAGATATGCCTTGTTGGCTTGAACACTACCCGCTAAATATCGATAATCGCCGGTTTCTGTGCGAAAGGTTCCGGTAAGCTCATTTCCTTTTTGCTGAAATTCACCAATAGCCTTATAAGGCTCATCATCCGGTGAGAATGTAACTTCCCATTTTCCGGCCATATCAATCTCCGGTGTTTTTTGGAGCTGGGTGAAACGGAAGCCTTTTCCATAGCGCGCATAAAAAGGGATGCTATAGTCATCCCCTCGGTAGGGAACAAACCATTTGCCTTCAATTTTATCATCTTCAAACCCCGCTTTGATATAGGTTCCATAAACCGGGAAATTGATTAGGATAGAGTCTTCATTGGTTGCACGGTCGTGCCATACTTTGATATCATCCACTTTTATTCGCTCCGGACCATTAATGATCTCCATATAAAAATTTGTCTGGTCGGTGTAGACGATATCAAAATTGAAAGGGAGCTGCCCTTCAGTAACATCTTCAATACTTTTGACGACATTATCTTTATTTCGCTGACCGACTTGCACGGGGATATTCGAAGGTGTTAACTCAAGCACGGCGCGCCAGCGCCCCGGAGGTACAACCGAATAGCTGTTTTCAAAGGAGAAACAGCCAGCGAGTAATAAAAAAAGTCCTGCGAGAGAGACGAAGGCTATAAATTTTATAATTTTCATGGTGTTGTGTTTAATCTTCTAAGGATAAAGGTAAATATAAGTAGGGATATAGCCATAAAGCAATAATGTTATATAATGCCCAGGCTCTGCAATAAAAAACCCCTTAATCCGGGATAGGTTTAAGAGGTTTTCGAAAAAGTCCAGAAAAATTATCTGCTGCTTTCTCCTTTGAAATGATCATCCTTGTACTTAAATAATACATTGAATGAAGTAAGGCTACCATAAATTCTGGTAATGTATTGTTGAAGATTTACCTTTTCTTCATCGCTAAGCTTGCTGGAATTAATTCTTTGTTCCATAACCCGTAAGCGATCACGAACCATCACAATTTTATGGAAAAAAGTATCGATAGGCATCTCTTTTGATTTGAGTCCTTCTTCTCCTGGTTTAAGGATTAATTGACCATCTTTCCATTTGTCACCCAAATCGACCGTCTCCGAAGTACCTAACCAGGATTTTAAGATTTTTACTAAGGATTGTTCTGCCTCTGAAAAAGACACCTCCTCCGTCGGTTCGATCGCTTCGATGACATCCCAGTTATCGTAATTTCGCCCTACGTCTTTTATTCCATAAGTGATAAAGCATACTTCGTAAGCTGCTTTGTGTAAACGAATGATGACTCCTTCACCAAATGCAGGGTGCTTTACTCTGGAGCCGACCCCTAATGTTTTCGTTTGAACTTCCATAGGATTGAATTTTTGCTTTGGTTTACGGCAGATTTCTTTATGGAGTTACAATTTGCTTATTATTTTGAAGTATAGGGTTTCCGTTCTTCCAAATAGTCTACTTTGTCGCCGACTCTGAACTTTGTACGGACAGATTTGCGGGTATTAAATTCAGGGGTATAAACTTCAAAATGTAAATGTGGACCACTGGACCATCCGGTATTCCCGCTATAACCAATTACTTGTCCGGCGCTGACCTTATCTCCGGCTTTCACTTTAGCGCCATCCTTTTGAAGATGGACATAGGAAGCGAAGGTTCCGTCCTCATCATGATAGATCAATACATAGTTGGCCAGACCTTTACACTTATGCGTTTTACAGCCTTTATCAGAATCTTCTTTGACGGCGATGACTGTACCTTCACGAGCAGCCAATACTTCTGTTCCGGACTTAAGGTCAAAATCTAAGGCCAGTAAATTATGATGAGAAAATCGACCATTATATCCCTGACCAATTACACTGCGCTTTCCTTTCTCGAAAGGTAGGGTATAAGCATAGTCATCATTATGAACAGTATTAAAAACATCACCTAAATTGTATTTGAAATCAAACAGGTAATTTGAATTTGCCTGCTTATTGATAGGGACCAGAGATACAATTAGATATTCCTCGCCGTCGTTAGGAATGACCATCTCTACCGGAAGGCCTTTACTGACTTTAAGATTCTCTAAAGTCGGGAAGCTCATCATAATGGAGACTGGGCAGTGTCCGGAATTATGAGCATAAAGATTTATTTTACCATCTGCCTGATCTTCATAAACTTCAATCCAATCGATTTGAATTTGTGAGAAGCCTAATGTAGAAACTAACAGACTTATTAAGAATAGCAATTGTTTCATGTGCTTAATTCGTTTTATGGTTTAACTCTTTAGTTTGACTGTGGTTCAATTTAATTGAATATTACAACCTGAGTATAAACTGATTTTGATCGGTTAAAATTGTTCTTATTGCAGTACTATCCTCTGACTTTGGACCTGATGATCTGATTCCAGTATTATCCAGTAAAGCCCCTTGGGTAAGTTGCCTAAAGAAAAATCCTCGCTAAAAGCTTGCTGATAATTTAATGCCAAGATCTTTCGATCAATAATCTTTCCGTTGGTATCAATAATAGTTATGGAGATTTCATCCTGAGTATTATTTACTCCAGCTATTTGAACTTTGTCAAAGGTTGGATTTGGCCAAACCTTCCAATCTATATCGTCAACCAATGATGCTGTACTTACTTCCATACTGATTTGGAAATCCCAGATTCCACGACCGTAAGTTCCAAACCGAACCAATTGTAATTCTTCGATGTACTCAACCGACCAATAGGTTTGGTTAGGTGCCCCCATTCCTGCCATATCATACCATCGATTTTCAGCCGTAACGAATACATAAGGCCCCGCTTCAGTTGCAGCAAAGATTAAACTTTCATCTTCATTTGCAGCAAGTTCGAATACCAGAGTAGGAGGGAGGCTATCATTCATCGCTGTGAAGTTTTGCCCACCGTCTGTACTTTTATAAACAGCCGGATTTGAATAACCCGAGCCTCCGAAGTAAATGGTTTGCTCATCCAGTTCAGAGGGTAGAATTGCAGATCCATATAAATAATGGCCACCAGGAATGAAACTGATATTTTGATCCCAGGAGGTACCACCATCGTAAGAATAGAAAAATCTGCCATTGGTGGTTGCAACGTACCAGTGTAGAGGATTAACTGGAGAGGTACGCATCATGGATATTGTTCCGTCTCCTGAAAAGGACCTAAAGTCGTAATCTATTTGACTTGCCACAATGGTATCTTCAACACTTAGTTTTATTAAGTAAGATCCGCTTCCGCCATTCATGTTGCCACCAGCAAGATAAACTGCATTTTCACTTGGGTCAGGGCTGGCCATCATTGGAGGAATCCAAACTGTTTCGTGATCCGAGTCAAGATCCCATGAGTCATTTAGTGTTCCGGTTTGAGGGAAACCATAATAAGTAACCCAACCTCCAGGATAGACGGTCCACAATCGGTTACCGTTTTCTGAAAATACAATGTGTCCGTAGTCGCCAGATATAACCTGATCAAAATTGATCACTTCATCTGGTACTAAAGTTAATGCTCTTTGAAAACCTTGGTCTTGAGATCCTGCATAGACATAAACCGGATCAGTTGGGTCAGTAACCACATCATAGTATTGACTAACATTTAAGTTTTCCAATCCAAGGTTATCGAAGGTAAGCATATCGTTATAGGTGATATTTAATCCACCGTGGTTACTACTCAGGATAAAGTTTTCTCCTTCACTGGTTTCATATTCGGCAAATGCCATCATATCGGCATGAAGACTTCCATTTACATCACCATAATAATCACCCCAATTATTTACCTTAATCCAATTCTCTCCTTTGTTAGGACTATAGTAACATTCTAATCCTCCTGTTATTAAGAAGTCCGGATCGCTTGGTCGGAGATATAGTCCTACCGACCAGGGCAGCTCAGGAATAGTATCTGTGAGTTCCCAGGTCGTTCCGAAATCT
Source organism: Saprospiraceae bacterium (assembly GCA_020631105.1). Lineage (GTDB taxonomy): Bacteria > Bacteroidota > Bacteroidia > Chitinophagales > Saprospiraceae > JAHDHW01. The sequence goes on from JAHDHW010000037.1 coordinate 25,801, forward strand.
TCAGATAGAAAAACTTCGCGACTATTATTATAGGTGTAAAATCGAGTTGCAGTATCCAACTGAGTAGCGACTAAGTTGGCTCTTCCGTATTCTCCGAAACCGAAATTATCATTCTGTAAAAGTAGATTCACTTCATTAGCAGATTGATCTATTTGGTAGAATTTCGAAGACCAACCACCATTCTTTTCGATGATATAAATATCATTGGAATGATGCGGCTTAACCATTTTGTAAGCATCATACTCACTATTGTCAAAATTGTGTACTTCGTAGAAGGATGCACCCTGATCATCCGATCTGTAAAGGGTAAAGTTATCCCAATAATCAGATTTGGATAAAAGAAAAATTCGATTGTTCAGCTCCGTTAATACAATTGGATCTCTCGTCGCAGCATGAGAAGCATTAAAAGGAATGCCGGTGGAAGGAGTCCAGGTCAATCCTCCATCATCAGAATAATGAGGATTATCTTGCACCGCAGCTAACCACCTTTCTCCATTAGCTATTTGAATCTTTTTTAGGAAGTTGACCTCGAATCGGAGGTCCTGGTTGACAACTTCCCAGTCATTACCCTGTAAGGTTCCTTTGAATAAGGTACCTCCTGCACTAATTAGATGTATCTCTTCAGTTGCTGCATCAAATTGTGTTACGAAAACAGATCCTGCCTGATTGATACTTCCACGCTCAAGCCATTCGCCTATGAGATTACCATTAGCCAGTACCTCTTCTCCTTCTCTGTTTTGAGCGTTTTGTCTTGCACGACTTCGCTCTTGATGCCGATGCATAGCTGTCTGATATTCAATGTGTTTCCAATCAGTACCTGGAGCAGCGCTGTGCATAAGTTCAAACCATGCTTCTCGCTTCGATTGATTATCACCATCTTCAGTGTCAGATTTAACAATGGTGCCGCTAGTTGGCTTAGGATTTACTATTTCTTCGATTGTATTTTTAGAATCACAAGAAATTAGTGTGAAGCTTAGCAGCAAAGAAGCGGCTAAAAAATAGGGTGCTATTTTCATTAAGATTAAATAACCTGATTAATAAATAAGTTGACTTTAATGCGGCAATTATCCTTCCAAACCAGTGGCGTCTTTTTCTTTAGGATAGAAATCATCCCAGTTTTTGACCTTTGGTTCACCAAGTTTGCCAACACTTTTTGCTACTAGTAAAGATACGGTAGCATCACCAGTTACGTTGACAACAGTACGACACATGTCCAATGGACGATCAACTGCGAATATCAAAGCCAATCCAAACTCAGGGACACCAATAGCACCCAGGACAATCACTAGCATTACCATACCTGCGCCAGGCACAGCTGCAGAACCTATCGACGCTAGAGTAGCGGTAAGAACAATTGTTAATTGATCGCCTAGTGTTAGATCAATCCCGAAGGCTTGAGCGATAAAGACCGCTGCCACAGCTTGATACAAACTTGTTCCATCCATATTAATGGTTGCTCCAATTGGAAGTACGAAACTGGCAACTTCCTTTTCTACGCCTAAGTGTTCTTCTACTCGTTCCATAGTTACCGGAAGGGTAGCTGCACTGGAACTCGTTGAAAAGGCCAGTAACTGGGCAGGTGACATTCCATTAAAAAATTGTTTGTATCCAATATTCGTAAAACTGCGAACAAGCATTGGATGAAAGATGAAAACCATAATACCTAAACCGGCAACAACGCAAAGTGAATATTGAATGAGGGCCATAAATAAATCTCCGCTAGGAGATTCAACAACCAAAGCTGCTAATAATGCGAACACACCATAAGGTGCAGCTAGCATTATTAAGTCGATTAGTTTGAGAACGACTTCGTTGAGACTATCAAAAAAGGCTTTGACGGGTTGTGCTTTTTCTCTGGGTATGAGTATAAGACCAATTCCAAAAAAGACTACAAAGAAGATTACTTGAAGCATACTCCCATTATCTGTAGTCGCTTTAAAAATATTTGAGGGTACCAGATCAATTAAGGCCTGAAGTGGACCTTGTCCTTTTTGCTCTTCAGCTGCTGCAATCCGCTCGTCAGCATCTCCGGAAAAGTTAGCTATTAGCTCCGCTTGTGTGTCTGCGGAGATACTGTTCCCGGGTTGAACGATGTTGACGATTAGCAGACCAATGGTTACCGCAACTACGGTAGTCATGATATATAGTCCGATTGTTCTACCGCCCATCGCTGATAATTTGGAAATATCCTGCAGGTCTGAAATACCTTTAATCAAGGAGGCTATAATCAATGGGATTGCGATGAGTTTCAGCAAATTGATAAAGATTGTTCCAAAGGGTTTGATCCAGTCTTTTACAAAGGAACTCGCCTTTTTAAGAACTACTTGTTTCTGCAAGGGGGTTCCAAGTTTAATCAGTTTATATTTTTCAATATCTGCAGCCTTAATCAAAGTGAAGGTCTCTTCACTTTTGGGGTTTATGGATATTGTATTATAAATACTTCTTGGAACTTCGGTCGCCTGAGCTTTATCCTGGATTAAAACTTTTAGCGTCTCGTTTTTTCCTGTTGAAAGGTTTTTAACCATCATATCAATTTCTTGACGTTCGATGACATTATCCTTTTTCATTGGAGTATAGGTTAAGGTTCCTTCGCTATTGGTATAGCCCATATAGGTAGCTGCTACGCCAAAGAGAATTCCTAAAACCATCCCGAGTAATATCTGCCAGTGTAGTGCAAGTTTTCGCATGTTAGTATTTTGGTTTTGTTTACTGCAAAATAGCAAAAAAACATAAGTCTTCAATTTCAAGGATAAAGTATATCCATGGGTGACCTTAATGAGCTCGTAGGGTAATTTTTTTTTCGTTTGGTCAATTTAATTTTCTTAAGGTCTTTTTTGCGCTTTTGTGAGGACTAAAATTAATTAAAGAGTAGTTTTTATTTGCTATATAACAAAGTAAACACGCTATTGTAGTAATACTTTAAGTACGTAGTATCTTCCCTAAAGAAGCTTGTTTTAGTATCTTTTTGGTAGATTCTTGTATCTGGAGAAAATCAATAATTTGAAATGTAGTTGGAAAGAAGATTTCCTTGTTAAGCCCAGTAAATACTGATGATTTCCGGTGATTGAAGCCAAATATAATGCATAAGGATTTATTTTAATTTAAAAATAATTTGTATGTTTGACATTGGTAATATGAGTTAGTTTTCTTCTAGCTCCTTACAATTTCTATTTTATTCTAATCGAGAAAATTACACATCAAAGAGACTCGTCCTTTGGCTAAAGGACTGTGCTCACATTTTTGTATCATTAATTAATAGGTCTTATGATCCGACTTGTCATCACTTTGATGATCTCTCTATGTGTAGGACAAAGTTATGGACAATCCTTGGTGGATTTTCCAACTTTGATTTTTCCAGTTTTCCTGGAAAACAGCTTTGGTGTAACAACAGAAGTACCTTCAGATACCTGTGTTAATATCAAAGGCCAGTTGACTTCAGAGGTAGGAGAAGCAATAACTTTAGATTATGTCCGGGTTCAAATTATTGACTTGGATACTGAGCAAGTTATTAAGTCCAATACAGAAGCAGATGGGAGTTTTACACACTGTGTTCCTTGCGGGCACACTTTCATCGTGTTAGCTTATCCGCGAGACTATTATTGCGATGAGGTAAAGTTTGAGACAAAAATTGCAGATTGTCAATCTGGGCAAACACTTGAACTCTTATTACCACTACAACCATTTCAAATTCAAGAATCAGAAATAGAAGGTTCAAATATGACTTCGGTTGAAATGGATTCTATATCCAAGCTGAGGGCAGCTAATAAATCTTTTTTGGAGAGTATTTCAGTTGTGGAGGATCTCCCTCCGGAAGAAACAAAAACAATTGAAGAAGCGAAAGAAACACCTGTTGAATATGTAGCGCCGCCAAGTCCACGAATTCAAACAGAAATAATTGAAGAGGATGAATCCTTCGACCAGGTTGAAAATGAAGATGTAGAAATCCTTGTAGAAGAAATAAAGGAATTGCCAATCGAAAAAGAAGAGAAAGTCGAAGCAGCCTCCACAGTTGAAAACATAACAACGGCCCCCAAAAGTGTACTTAAACCAAGCTTGAATTTAACATCGATTTATTACCCTTTTAATAGTGATGACTTAGATCAAAATGACAAAGCAACTTTGGACGAACTTGCAATGTATTTGTTAGAGCATCCGGAGTTAAGATTAAACGTGTCTTCTTATACTGATCCAAGAGGTACGAAAGCCTATAATAAATGGCTCGCCAAAAAGAGAGCCCAAAAAGTGATTGAATACTTATTAAAGAATGGAGTAGAACAAACGAGATTGATTGCCAAGGCTGAAGGAGAAATATCGGAAGCAGCTAATTATGCTGATGCCCGCAGAACGGATTTGGAGATAATGACAACAGAAGAATCTACGGTCGAATCCGGATTAGGAAATAATAATACCTATCTGTCAAATATATATTATGACTTTGATGCGTATCAGTTAAATGCTCCTTCGAGAGCAGATCTGCAAAAGGTCATTGATCATTTATTATCCCGACCTGAACTAACTGTAGAAGTAAGGTCACATACAGATGCCCGAGGATCTTCGAAATACAATCAATGGCTTTCGCAGAAGAGGGCAAATGAGGTGGTGCGGAAAATGGTTGCTGCCGGCGTCGGCGAAGATCGCATTAAAGGAATTGGCCTTGGAGAAAAAGAACTGGTAAATGATTGCTCTGATGGTGTAGCATGTAACAAAACGAAGCATGCTGAAAATCGCAGAACGGAATTCGTCTTTCTATAAGGTTGAGGTCATTTAATCGCTCTGGTCATCTCCCGTTTACCTGGAGGTCCTGGCAAGCGTTCGACCATAAATCCTACCGACTTCATTGTTCTTTTAACGACACCTTTTGCACAGTAAGTGGTCAACAGGCCAGAAGGTTTCAAGGCTTTATACATGCGTCGCATGATATCCTCATTCCATAATTCCGGCTGAGCATTCGGAGCGAATGCATCAAAGTAAATGATATCAAATTTATCCTTCTCGTCAATTGTCTCAATTTTCTTCAAGGCTTTATGGATATAGAATTGATCATGAATAGCTGCTTCCTGATCCCAGCCCAGTTGATGCATTTTCAGGAATAAGGCTCCATGCTCACTTTCAATCTGATCGGTATAATTTAATTGAGTATAGGAAGCTTCAGAAATAGGGTAGGCTTCGACGGCTGTATAATTGATGTTAAGGTTCCGCTTAATAGCTTCCAGCAAAGTGATGTAGGCATTAAGCCCCGTTCCAAAACCGATCTCCAGGATATGAATATCTTTTTGTACAGCAGCTTTGAATCTCAAGGCAGCGTCAATAAACACATGATAGGTTTCGGTAATCGCGCCATGCTTTGAGTGATAGCTTACACCGTGTTCGTTCGATAATAAGGTATGAGAACCATCTTCTGTAAGTAGGAGTTGATTGTCGGGCATGGTAGTAATTGGTTAGAACTACTAAGGTAGGAAATAGGAAGGAGAATGCAAATGTAGATTGGTAAGTATCAGGAATAAAAGGATTACAACATCTCCTGGATTTCTTCCGCGTGGATATCCATATTATTTGCTTCAAGAATAACTTCACCTTTATCTATCAGCAGGATTTGAGGCGTTTCGTGATGTTCTTCGAAGACTTCGCATACTTCTTTAGAGATCGGACGATGTGCGATCGCATCCAGAAAATAAGGAATAAGTTGTTGATCGGAAAAGGACCATTTGCGTTCGAGTCGTTGGAGTGCGACATCAGAAATAAAGCATTTGGTACTGTGCTTGAAAATAAGGCAGGGAGTATCGTAGGAGCGTTTGACAAGCTCATCTAATTGCGCAATCCGCTCCAACGAAGTCCAGCTAGGTTTTTCCAATTTATTCTTTAGTGATTATATCGGCTGCAACATCAATGGTTTTAACCACCTTCGCAGCGCTTTCAAGAGAAAAAGTTGGACAACCCATGCCTCTGTTACAAGAGGTTAAAGAGACTAAAGCAGCGAGCGCAATAACGCAAGGGATTACTTTTTTAATCGATTTAAGATTCATCGTTAGCGTTTTTCTTTATACTTCTAATGCAAAATTAATAAAATGTAACAAGGCTTTTGCCTTAATTGTTCTTTTTTTCGGTCTTTAGTGTCTCGGTGTGTGCCGGGCGACGATTATCTTCGCGGTTATTCTAAATACAAAACAAAACCATGCGTGTACATTTAATAGCTATTGGTGGTAGCGCTATGCACAACCTGGCTTTAGCTCTATACTACAATCATCATACCGTTACGGGGTCTGACGACGAAATATATAACCCGGCTAGGGATAGATTAGCTGCTGCTGGTTTGTTACCTGAAGCAGATGGGTGGTTTCCGGATAAAATAACAACGGATATTGACTTGATAATATTGGGTATGCATGCCAGAAAAGATAACCCTGAACTAATAAAAGCACAGGAACTGGGTATTCCCGTTTATTCCTATCCGGCATACTTGTATGAACATAGTAAAAACAAGACTCGTGTAGTCATTGCTGGAAGCCATGGGAAGACGACGACAACCTCCATGATTTTGCACGTATTAAAGCAACTGAACCCGGAAAATTATGACCAGGATATGCGTTTTGATTACCTGGTTGGAGCACAGATTGAGGGCTTTGACCGGATGGTACAGCTTTCGGATGCACCTATTATCGTGATTGAGGGAGATGAATATTTGAGTTCTCCGATTGATCGACGTCCTAAGTTCTTACATTACAAACCACATCTGGCGGTAATTACAGGTATCGCCTGGGATCATATTAATGTCTTTCCGACTTTTGAAGAATATGCTCGACAGTTCAATTTGTTGATCGAAACAATGGAACCGGCTGCTCAGCTCTTCTATTATGCACACGATCCCGAATTGCAAAAACGGGTCAATGCTTATCCTGCCGTGAGCTCAGCGAGTTATGAAGCGTTTAAGGCTCGTCTGGATGCCGGAGTAACTTATTTATTCGCCGAGCTTCCTGCCAACGCTTCCAATCCACCCGCTACGTCTGAGATTCCGCTACGCGTCTTTGGTCAGCACAACCTCGAAAATCTCCGGGCAGCCTATTTGATATGTAAAGAATTAGGTGTGAAAGACACTGATTTCTTTGAGCTGATTCAGTCTTTTGACGGAGCCGCTAAACGTCTGCAAACTCTTGATGAACTCAAAGATTCCATTGCTTTTCTGGATTTTGCCCATGCTCCATCTAAGGTTAAGGCAACCATCAAGGCGGTAAAAGCTCAGTATGCTGATCGTCAGTTGATTGGAGCAGTCGAGTTACATACTTTTAGTAGCCTAAATAAAGCTTTTCTTTCTGAATATAAAGGTGCAATGGATGCTGCTGATGAGGCAATTGTCTTTTATTCTGAGCATACTTTGAAAATGAAAAAACTACCGATGATTACGCCGGATGACATTCAAGCTGCTTTTGATCATCCTAATCTTAAGGTAATCCAGGAAACTGAAGAGCTTTCTGAGTATTTGCGTTCGAAAGACTGGTTGCACCAGAATCTTCTTTTAATGAGCTCAGGTACCTTTGGGGGAATGGAGTTGCAGGGGATTATTGGGGGTAAGTCATGAGTCAT
>JAHDHW010000037.1:33478-37324 GCA_020631105.1 Saprospiraceae bacterium
ATGACTCATGACTTATGGAGAGTGGCGGATGATGGAATTTGTACTATCTTTCAATTTCAAAGTATTGAATAAAATTCTGAATTATGAAGTTTTGTATATCTACACTTGTTGTGCTTTTATTTTCTTGTTCATCGGTTCATAAAATGCCGGTTAACCTTCCTGCGGATTCGATGAATGAAGTGATCAAGGATTATGAAAAATTCAAAGAAGAATGGAATAAAGATCTGCTATGGCCAAACCATACTCCCGTACGATTGGCGCAGGAATATTTGAAGTTATCGGAAATTAAAAAACGAATTGAAAATCTAGAGGCTTCCCAAGCTGGACTAACGGTTGTAAATCAAATCAATGCCGATATATTAAAGCATGTGATTAGTGATCGACTCTATAATATTAATTTCAATACACATTGGTTTCCATTAAGTGCAGAAGGAGGAATGCTTGCGGAAGTGATTTATACTATTAGAGGTGTACGTGCGCGATCATATGAAGATTATCAAAAGTATCTTAATAAACTTAAGGGATTGCCCCTGTACTTCAAGAAGAGGCAAGGTCACCTCGAAAAGGGAATGGCCGCTCAAAAAATGGCACCTAAGCTGATTGTTGGAAAATGTATTGAGCTCATTGATCATTTGTTGTCAACACCTGCGAGCGAGACATTTTTCGTAAACAAGGTTAAGGATACGCCCGAACGAAAGGCTGAGGTCGCCAAAATTGTTGAAGAAAAAATCTTTCCTGCTTATTCGGGACTCCGCCAATTTTTAAAGGATACCTACCTTCCTCAAGCTCCGGAATCTATCGGCATCTCCGATATAAAAGATGGGAAGGCTTACTATGAGCAGCGAGTAAAATATTTTACGACGGATGATATCTCTCCTAAGGAAGTATTTGATATTGGACAGGCTGAAGTCAAACGCATTCGCGCTGAAATGGAATCCATTATTGAGCAACTGGCATTCGAAGGTTCGTTTGCGGACTTCCTGCAATTTCTGAGAACTGATCCGCAATTCTATCCCAAAAGTGGAGAAGAACTTCTTCATAAAGCAGCCTGGATTACAAAAAGAATGGAAGGGCAACTCCCTTTTTATTTTGGGAAACTACCGAGAATGCCTTTGACCGTAAAACCAGTGCCCGATGCGCTTGCACCTAATTATACCGCTGGTCGGTATTCTCCGGGCTCCTATGAAAATCAAAAGGCAGGGGAATATTGGGTGAATACTTATAAGTTAGAGAGTAGACCATATTATGCTTTACCAGCGCTTTCCTTGCACGAAGGCGTACCTGGGCATCATTTGCAGATTATGCTTTCCGCAGAAAATGAAGATATTGCCGATTTTCGTAAAACCTTTTATCTATCAGCCTTCGGTGAAGGTTGGGGCTTGTATTCCGAATTCTTAGGAAAAGAAGCAGGCTTGTATGAAAACTTATATGAAGAGTTTGGTGCACTAACTTATGAAATGTGGCGGGCCTGTAGATTAGTGGTGGACCCAGGTATGCATTATATGGGTTGGTCCAGAGAAAAAGCCTACCAGTTTATGTTGAACAATACCGCTTTATCAGAGCATGAGGTGACTACGGAAATTGACCGATATATTGGTTGGCCCGGTCAGGCGGTTTCCTATAAAATCGGAGAACTGAAAATTCGGGAGCTGCGTAAAAAAGCAGAAGCTGCGATAGGAGATCAATTTGATATTCGTACTTTTCACGATAAAATATTGGAGAATGGTTCAGTACCATTGTTTACCTTAGAACGAATCATTGACCAGTATATAGCAAACGCATTATCGAAATAATCTAAAAAGACAAGTTTGACTTATGAAAAAGGTATACCCATTTTTTGCCCTTGCTATTCTTTGTTTGGTTTACTGTAGTAATCCTAATACAGATTCTGCATCAGAAATAAGTGTTGACCCTCATGCAGCAGCAAAAGTAAATTATAAAACACTTTGCTCCAGTTGTCATGGCGAACAAATGCAAGCATTTGTAGACCGTACTTGGAAACACGGGAAAGATGAAGCATCCCTTTATAAATCCATAAGCGTTGGTTTTGTGGATGCGGGAATGCCTGGTTGGTCGGCTACCTTATCCGATACTTCTATTAATGAATTAGTAGCTTATATTCTTACCGGTATTGAAGAGGTGGACAAGTATGGTTTTGAGCAGGAGACGCTAGCGAGTGATACTATTAAAGCAGGGGATATGACCTATGTTTTAGATACCGTCGCTAGCGGATTTGATGTACCCTGGTCACTTGAGTTTTTGCCGGATGGAGATTTGCTGGTTTCTGATCGGGGTGGAGATTTATTTAGAGTAGATCAAAATGGCAAAAAAACAAATATTATTGGAGCGCCCATTGTAAGAGCTTATGGCCAGGGAGGTATGATGGATATCATGCTGCACCCGGATTTTGAGACCAATAATTATGTCTATTTATCCTACGCTGCTCTAAAAGTTGAGGGTGGAGATAGCCTGGGGACTACTAAAGTATCCAGATATTTACTCCAGGGTAACCAACTCTCTGAGGAGTTGACCATTCTTGATGCTGCGCCTTACACTAATCGACCTTATCACTTCGGAGGGAAACTTGAAGTTGGAAGCGATGGTCATTTGTATATCACGGTAGGAGATCGAGGTGAACGAGATGTAAACCCACAGGATTTATCCAGACCAGGCGGTAAGGTGCATCGTGTGCAATTGGATGGCAGTATACCGGAAGACAATCCTTTTGTAAATGTAGACACGGCATTTGCCTCTATTTATTCTTATGGTCACAGAAACCCTCAGGGGATTGCAAGGCATCCTGAAACCGGAGAAATCTGGACCCACGAACATGGGCCAAGGGGAGGAGATGAAATCAATATCTCTCAAAAGGGCTTAAATTTTGGATGGCCGGTTATTTCTTATGGAATTAATTACGATGGAACCACATTTACGAATGATTTGGAAAAGAGCGGAATGGAACAGCCCTTACATTATTGGGTGCCATCGATTGCACCAAGTGGAATGACCTTTATTACCTCTGATAAATATGGTGATTGGAAAAATCAATTGCTGGTGGGATCTCTGCGATTTAAGTATTTGAATCTCGTTCGCCTGAATGGAAAAGAAGTAGTTTCGGAGGAACCCTTGTTGAAGAATATCGGAAGAGTAAGAAACGTGAAAATTGGCAGGGATGGATTGATCTACTTAGCTGTAGAAAAGCCTGGATTTATTTTTAGATTGGTTCCGGTGTCAAAATAAGGAAGGAATAATTAGTGGGACTATCTGTATGTGTTTTTGTATTAATACTGGTAGTACCACTAAATTGCTGGCATCATAATTCTCAGATATTTGTTTTCTGACAGTGGTAGTACCAGTTATTGATTTTTATTTTTGGGTTATAGGGTTGAATTCTTTGTAAATAACATGGACTGGTAGTACCACTAAATTACTGGTGTCATAATTCTCAGATATTTGTTTTCTGACAGTGGTAGTACCAGTTATTGATTTTTATTTTTTGGCTCTGCGGTAGTATTCTTTGTAAATAGTGTAAACTGGTCGTACCACTAAATGACCGATATCATAATTCTCTTATATTTACTTTTCAAACTAATAGAACCAACATCTATTTTAAATTTAAATCTAACATCTCGTAATGGAAATACTTGGACTCGATATTGGCGGCTCCGGCATAAAAGGAGCTATAGTAGACACAAAAACAGGAACATTAGTAAGTGAAAGAAAACGATTGGACACTCCAAGGCCATCGACTCCCAAGCGCATAGCTCAAACCGTCAAAGAGATGGTTACTTCTTTTGATTATTCCGGAACGGTGGGCTGTAGTTTTCCGACCGTTGTCATAGATGG
>JAHDHW010000229.1 GCA_020631105.1 Saprospiraceae bacterium
GGGCTGGAAAGGGCTGGAACCCGACTTGCTGAGCGAGGAAGATTGAACACCTTATTACCTAAGTTGATGGATACCATCAAACAATATGACAGTACCAAATTTGTCAGAACTGTCACATTGCTCTAAAAACCTTATAAACAAAGGAAAAAAACTAAAATGATTTCGATTTATCGCTCGACAATTGTCACACTAAGAAACATTACTTAACCAGTATTTACCGGACAAAAAACAAATTACAACAGCTGTCCTGTTGCTCTACAACCGCCACAAAAAAGGAATACAGCTAAAAACACTTCAATTTACCGCTCGCAAGTTGTCCTGTGATTTGTCAGCTCCTCAAACTAGGTTTGACACTATAAATTTTAAGTATCAATAATGAACAAAAAACACCATCACAATAACTACAGCTCTAAACTTTGGAAACTCGTTAAGATGGCAACAGCAATAACAAGATTGATTCGCCTAATTTTTGAACTCATAATATAAAGACATAAATCACCCCAATGGATGCAAAGTGTCGATTTGATCTTGTAGAGATTCTAAAATATCGGTCCGGTAATGTTCCGTACTGCTCAAATAACGATGACCAGCCATGTATTGAACTTCTCTAATATTATGCTTACTCAGCCAGTGGATGATGACACTCGAACGAACCTGTTTGGGTGATATCTCCGACCCTCTTAAGCGAACCAGTTGTCTAATGATTTGAGTCATTACGTTACTTAATTTCAAGCTGCTACCTCTACTCAAAAACAAATTAGATGTTTTACGGCCACCTAACAATAATGGTCTGACTTGGTTGGTGTAACTCTGCAGCTGTAGTATTTGAACAGGGTCAAGATTTAAAACACGACTATTTGATCTGGCCAACGCCGGAACCGCTAGTTTTCCAGTAACTAAATCTATATCGTTTAATGTGAGTTGCTCCAACTCTCCTACCCCTAACCCCTGATAAATCAGTATTCCTAAAATTGCCTTATCTCTTTTTCCGGTTAGGTTGGCGGTCGGATACTTTTGATACAATGCCTCCAGTTCTTCCCAGTCCAATAAATCGTGTGGTTTACGATGCACCGTACCCCTAATGCGCAACTCTGCTGCTGGGTTTTCTTTAACCCTTCCAGTTTCCAATAAATGAGAATAAAAACGGCCAACGGCAACTAAATTCATATTGATCGTATGAGCAGTGTTACCCTTGATTTTACAGTTCTTTACGTACAATAACAAGTCTTGATAAGTGGCCGATTCTGGCATAATATTCTCCGAGTCTAAAAACCGTAAAAACCTTCTAACGATATTCTCATAAGCTACTACCGTTCGCAATCGAACACCGTTAGCGTTCAAGTAATTTCTGTATTGGCTAATCGGTTCACTGTTTAGTAATTCTATCATTGGATCTCTTTTATTAAATGGGTATAAACCTGCGTGCTATCCAACGTGCGATGACCCAGGAATAATGCAACATTATCCATGTCTACTCCAGCTTCTAATAAATGCGTGGCGATACTGTGGCGCAAAGAATGTAAGCCGGTAGCTTGCCCTTTTTTGGTTCTCGTCTGCAGCAATTTTAAACGACAAGCCAACGATTCTCCAGAAAGCGGCAAACCGCGTTCGCTAAGGAGCAACCGTTCGGTGGATTTGTTATCGTCGTACAATAAAGGGCGCACATAATAAATGTAATCTTCCAGTTCTTCCATTACCCTAGAAGTCATTGGAACATAACGTTCGTGGCGGTTCTTGGTTTTGCGTACGTAAAGTAGTTTGCGCTCAAACAATACGTCCGATACTTCTAGCGAAAGACCTTCCGATTTTCTAAGACCACAACCATAATAAAGACTTAAAATTGTTCGATCGCGCTGACCAAGTAGATTAACTTCCGTTAACGCATAAAGCTCTTCGATTTCATCGCGGCTTAATACTTTATGATTCGGTAGTTCTTTAGATTGTAGTCGTTTTAGTTTGATTTTGGTCGGAACCTCGCCCGTGGTTTTCAAATAAGTAAAGAACAAATTGATTGCCTCTATTTGCTTGTTAATGTGAGCAATGCTCAAGCCGCCAGACCTGCGCTTATTCGGGCGATTCTTGAAGTACTCCAAAAATTCCTCTACATCATTTTGAGTGATTTGGGTAACTTGGGTGATACTTGTTTTATCAGCCATCCGATCACCCAACCAGTTTAACAGTTCCCGAACTTGAAGCGGTGCGCTATAAACCGTGTGATGGCTATAACCTAAGATTTCCAACCATTCTTTAAACTGAGCAATTTGGGTAATGGACTGAACAGTTAACTGCTCTAATTTTGCACCCCGGCCTCCCTTTTTGACGTTTTTATTATCCACTGCCGTTATCTATTGATTTATAAACTTTTGACTGGATAACTGCCACGATTATCCACTACTATCTACATTATCCTCTTTGCTTTTCTTTTATCCGATTCAAAGCAGCATCTAAAGCCGTTACAATATTTTTCTGTAATTCAGCATATTCTACAGCATTCGCTATTTCGTATTCAAACCCTTGTTTGTAGCGGTTTCCACCAACAACACTCACTAAACCATAGCGCACCAACTGCTGCAAATAATATTTGAAGTTGTAAGGGTTCATCCGCATACTTTGACGAACCGGCTTAGCGTAAAATGAACTTTGATTATTCTCTTTCAAATGAGATTTTAAACGCTCAAAGAACTTCCGACATTCTCCGCTGATCTCATCGGCCTTAGCCAGTAGCACATCTTTTAAAAGTGCGTTGGCTGCTGCAATATCTTCCAGCGTTGTTTCAATGTAAGTTTCGCCAGTTTGCTCATCTACTTTTAACTCACGCTGGAACTGGTGGTAAAAAGTAACGCACTCAATAAATTGTAGATAGTGGGTGTTGGTGCGAAGCGGTTTAAACACTTCTTGCGGTATTTTTAGTTCTTGGGCGAATGGGTTTCTAATGCTCACCGGTTTGAAAAGGGTTTGCATATCCTTAAATAACTCTTTGATTTCTGTTTCGGTTTTAGCGTCCACCGTTCCAGCAGAATAACGCCGTTGGTAATCCATTACTTTTTCAAAATGATTGCTGCTATTATCCCGGTAAATCAGAAGACTACGATTCGCATTATCCTCGTAAACCCTTTCTTTCGTTGTCGTTCCAGCCACACAGATAGGACCTTCCACTAATAAGGATATCGTTTGCATGTTTCCTTTTGCATCCTTCGATACCACTCGTTTATTAATTCGCTTTTTGCTCATTAATTCTCTAAGTGCCAGCAGTGCGCCATTACTCCCGGTGTTATTTCCGGAAAGACCGTCCATGTCTTCTATTAAAATGAGTTTGTGCTGGAGTTCCTTTTGTTTGAAGTAGTAAAAGGCATTATCCGATAACATGGTAATTTCTAGTTGATCCTGCTCCGGGATAAGTTCGGCTACCTTTTCCTGTAAATACGTTTTTCCGGTTCCGCTTGCCCCAAGGCTAATCATGTGAAGCGGCTGTTCTCTTAGTCTGCTGGTAAAACACAAGTACATTAATAAACGGTTGACCTCTTCGCCAATAACCCCAGACTTTCCAATATCGATGTTGGTTTGTTTTAATAGATTCTTTTGTTTTAAGTAGTTAAGGGCAGCTTGCTGCCTTTCGGGTGTGAGGATTCTCGGTTGCGGCTTTTTGCTGCGTTTGTTTTCCATTGCTTTAAATCTGTAGGTTTCTAATTCTTCAATTAAATGGGCAAGTAGTAATCTGATTTCGCTGGTGCCGTATTCTAGTTTCTCGGCAGCACTGCGAATGAACTTTTGTAAGAAATTGTCATTGTATAAGTCTAAACCACTTTGCCGAACACTGTGCAGCGGACTGAGTTTGGGAACTCTTTCTAACAGCAACGTTACCCGTAGTCTATCGGTTTGCTGCATATTGATTCCGCCCAACAAACTGCATTTTAAATATCCTCTTTCGTAGGTGATTAATTCCGGATTGCTCGTATTAAAGACTCCTTGAGTCTCTTTTGATGGCGATGGTTTGTTATTAAAAGCATCTTTATTCACATCACCCAAGGGGTGCCGGTTGTTTAATAAATGATTGAGCACTTCTGGCTCATGGCTTTGGATTAAGCTGTTAATGTCTTCACCATGCGGGGTTTGAACTTTGCTGATTTGTATCATAGGTTTCTCTAAGTTGTTTTGCATATCTCTCCACAGACTGTTCACCAGCTTCGTCGCCATCCATCCAGAAAATGATTTCCTCTAATTGGGTAAGTTGATTAATGGCTTTGCGGTGTTCTGTGGTTAATCCCATTGTTCCGAACAGGGCTAGTACTGTGTGACTTTCGGTTATGGTTGGGTTTTGTAGCAGACTAGCAGCATCAATAATGCTTTCAGTTAAAATGAGTTTCTTGGTTTCGGGTGATGGGTAGTTTGGGTAAAGTCCTTGGCGGTCCGTTAAATAAAAATGCCTCCGTTCTGGGTCTCCAGTAACCGAACGGCCGTAAAGTGAAACAATGTTTCCAGCTGCATCCTTTAGAGGAAAAACAATGCAGCTCTTTAATTTGGAAAACACTGTTCCACTATTGTAACCAACTTCTAAACCTAAACTTAAACCTCTCTCTTTTAAATATTTCTTGGCTCTATTACTCCGATTGATATTCTGGCGCAACTTCTCAAAGGTCTCGCTGTAATTAACTTGAGTGTTCGATTGAGTTTCAGATTGAAGAGACGGGGAAGCACCTATTGGATTTGCTAAAGAACCGGCAACAGCCTGATTCCCTTCCTGCAAACCATTGCCCGAACCTAAAAGTTCCTTAGCTTTTAAAATCGCTCGGTACTTCCCCTCTTTGCAACCTACAACAGCTCCACTCAACCTAGAGATAAAACCTTCCTTTAATCCTATAAAATCAATGACATCGCCAGTTTCAGCATCACAGTTTCCGCTAAAACAACACCAAGTATTCGTATCTCGGTAAACTTTAAAACTTGGTTTCTTATCCTTATGAAAAGGACATTTCGCCATTCCATTCTTATCAACCTCGATTCCGTAATGCCTCAAAACTGTTTCGATCGTTAAACGATCCTTTATATCGGAGATGGTCATAAAAAAAGTTTGTTCGACAATATTTGGAACAAAACTACAAGATGTGTTACAGATTTGAAAATACTTTTGGTTTTTTTCTTCCATTATTTGTCCACACATTTACATAATCAGACATTTAAAGCGTGTTTAAAACCATAAATAGTTCAAACCATGACAACATTTGGTGGTAAATTAAGAGAGTGTAGAAGTGAGAAAGGATATTCGCAAACAGAACTAGCCAAGCACATCGATACTTACCATTCCATTATCGGCAAGTATGAACGTGATGAAGTAAAACCAACTATTGATGTAGTAAAAAAACTTGCTGATGTACTCGGAACCACCGTTGGTTATTTACTTGGAGAAACAGAAGATAGAGAACTATTAAAAGACCCTACCATGCTCAGACGGTTAAACGATATTTCGAAGTTTCCGGAAGAAGATAAAAACTGTATTCTGTACACTCTTGACGCAATGATCAACAACGTCAAACTAAAAGGATTAAATATGTAGTACTTGACTAGCGGTTATTTGGCATTCTAGCCTAAACAAAACAAGATAAAAACCGCTACTCTCGTAACGAACTTCTCCGGCAATTGCGCCTCCAAAGTTCTGCGCTTTTTCTCCTTGTTTTTTTACGCTATCATCCGCGCCTACTCCTGCGCCCTTAAACCCAATATCGTATAAATACCAGAATTAAAAGGGCCCAGCCGGCGCTTAACTTTATGCTCGCCGCTCCGGCGGCTAGGGCTGCGGCTGATATTATTGAAGGCCTACCGGCAGTATCGCCAGCCTTGTGTTTATGAAAAAACATTGCCGTAAAAAAGGTTGTTTTACAACCATCCTTTTACGACACCCAAGCCGATACTCGCTCGGCTTCGCCTAACCGCCTAAATATTTCAATCTTTCAAAGCTGACGGCCGTCAGCTTTGTTACACCATTTAACTGATTACTCTCCTCCGCAATTCTTGCTGCCGTAGCAGCAATCAGTTAAATGATGAAGGTTAACTTATTATATTGACAACAATTAAGGCTATACTAACCAAAATAAAATAGCCTAAAACCACCAAAGCAGTTACTAAAGATTGTTCGTCTAACTTTTTTCCTCTACACAGATCACAAATATGAGTTACCGGATGCTCTCCACTCCTTTTCCCATCAATTGCAGCCCATGAAAAACTTCTGATCTGCATGGCTAACGGCCAAACGATAGAACAAATCAAAAAAAACCACAAGCTAAATTTAATACTCATCCCTTCCTCATATGCATACCAACCAAAAAGAACAGTTAAAGCGCAATAAATTTGAAAGTAGGAGTTTTGAAACAACTTACTCATCCTTAGACCTTTCATACATCTCCTTCGCCTTGTCAAAAGTAATTTTACCTACGCTACCAGCAGTCGTAGCGTTTTCTAAACGCAAGACCTTATCAAAAACTGTAGTCCCCTTTGACAACAATCTAATCGGTGCAGCAATTCCCCCAACGAAACTCATTCCTTTATCTAAACCATCAGCCTTCTTTTGCGTGATTGGATTTTTACCCATTGCAAGCGTATAAACAGCCTTAGGAATCGAAGTAGCAGGGTTCAGCTCCGTTGCAATATCAACCGTAGTTTCTGCTATTGCAGGAGCGTGTTGATCTGCCACTCCCATAGCTTTACCCACAGCCGAATTCTCATAAGATCGCATTGCCTTATCCGCTAATTTATCCCCTGCTGCTAGTA
>JAHDHW010000230.1 GCA_020631105.1 Saprospiraceae bacterium
TGGACGACGAAATTAAAGGGGAGGGGAACAGCGTTAACTACAAGTACAGAATGCATGACCCACGTATCGGAAGATTCTTCGCGATTGATCCTTTAGTTCAAAAGTACCCAGCACTCTCTCCTTATCATTTCTCGCATAATTCGCCAATAGGTACTGTTGAGATTGAAGGGCTTGAAGGGGCTGAAGTTAGATTCAGAATGTACATGCGTTCTCAAGGAGGGGTACAAGCTCAAGCCCAAAAAAGAGCTGATGAATTGATTGATCAAGTTGCTGAAACTGGAACGCAAGTAATTATGGGATTCATTCCTGTTGTTGGTCAAGCTCAAGATGCTGCAGATACGTATAGTGCATTTAACGGAGGTAGTAATTGGGATAAAGCTTTTGCTTTGACAGCTTGGTTGCCCGGTGGAGACTTTTTGAAGGGGGCTAAAAGGTTGGTAAAGGGTTCTGACAATATAGCTGAAGGGACTAAGATTTTCAATAAACTAGACGGAGCGGCAGGTAAAATTGATGACTTACTTGAGAACAACAAAAGTTTGAAAGAGAGTTTTACTGATGGTAAATATGATTTAGCTGAAGCTTCAGAAGATATTACAGTTTATAGGATTTCTGGTGGAACTTCAGGTAAAGAGACGGGAGAGTTCTTTAGCACAGTTAAGCCAGAAAGTTCAGCTCAAGCTGAGGATTTATTGAATATCAACAAATGGGGGAATACGGGAACTGAAGTAACTCCTGTAACTATTAAAAAAGGAACTCAGTTCGCGACAGGTAAAGTAGCAGGTGGTAATGGGACTCAGATATTCATTCCTGCAGATTTACAGAATAAAGGAACTAATCAAGTTATTCGTCATGTTGATAACACAGAAACACTGAACTAGGATGAAACTAGATAGCTATGCACCAAAGTGGTGGTATGATAAAATTGTTGATAAAGAGTTATCATTTAATGGTTGTCGAATTTTGTTACTTGCCTTAGATGATAGCTATGATAAGTCGGAAAGAGAAGGGGATAAAAATTTAGTCTCTGTTAATTCTGATAATGAAATAATCTGGATAGCTGGCTTGCCTACAGAGGTTTATGATTCGTATTGTGATATTTGGTTTGAAAATGGTGTCCTATTAGCCAGAAGTTCAAATAGTCATATTGCGGAAATTGATCCAGAGATAGGTAAAATTTTAAAGGCTTACATGGTGAGATAGTAGTGAGGTTTACGCTGAAAAAAATGTTGCTCCTTCTAAATTTTGCAGAAGGTCGCCAATTTGTTTTTGGTTGTTAAGTATCATTAAATCTAGTTCTTGTTCAGCAGATAAGTGTTTTTGTAGGGTGTTCACGATATCTTGCATTGTTGAGTTTACACTTTCTTCATTAAGTCTTGTAAAGAGTATTCCTAGTGTTATGAGAGGTTTTTCTTGGTCTTGTACACCCTTCATAAACAAGTAGCAATTACTAATGTTCTCTTTATGTTTCTTAATTGTGTTCAATAAGGCATTAGCAGTAGTGGAATTTAATTTTTTACTTGGAAGTCCAATTTGAATTTTGCTGTTTACTTTTATTACTCTCTTTTTCATCGTTAAATAGAATTTATTTTAGATGCTTTAATGAAGTGGTCTAAGGTGAGTAAAATAGAGTCTCTTTCTTTTTCTGGTAGTTTGGTAATATCCTGTAGGCGTTGTAACATTTTCTTGTCTTTGAATAAATCGGCCTGTTCAGTTTCGCCAAGTAAGTAACCAACAGTTGTATCTAATATTTTGGCAATTTTCCTAGCGGCTTCAATGCTAGGGGTCATTTCATCTCTTTCGTATTTACCTATAGTTGTATGCGAAGTGCTAAAAATCTCAGCTAGTTCTTTCTGAGAAAGATTTTTGGCTTTTCTACATTCTGAAACTTTTTTACCAAACGAACTCATAAATACATCGAATTATGTGTTAAAACACCCTAATTAGCAGTGTAATGGCAAATATGTGAATATAAAAATGGTTATGAAAATATTAAAAGGTTGTTATAATGAATAGGATTGTGTTTCTTTGCATCGAATAATGTGTATTAAACTTTTTTTTTCAATGACCATCGCGGATATCAAAAACAGCTTAACAATCGAAACAGTTTTGAAGCATTACGGAATCGAGGTAGATAAAAACGGAATGGCCTGCTGTCCTTTTCATAAAGAGAAGAAAGCAAGTTTTAAGGTTTACCGCGACACGAATACTTGGTGTTGTTTTAGCGGAAACTGTTCAGTCGAAACTGGCGATGTCATTGATTTTATAGGGTTAAAAGAAGGTTTTCTCTCAGGGGGATCTGTTGTAGGTTGCAAAGAGGGGAAGCACCAAGCGATTTTAAAAGCTAAGGAACTTTTAGGTTCGGGCAATGGTTTGCAGGAAGGGAGTCAAGTTGTTGCCGGTTCTTTAGTAAATCCAAACGGTGCTTCTCCTTGCTTATCTCAAATTAACTATGCAGCAGACTTTGAGAAAATGGAAAGTAGCTTTCTTTCCAGCAGTTTAGGAAAAGCCTACGCAGAGAAAAGAAACTTAGACCGCAGCAAATTGGCCATTGGTTACAATGCTTTAAAAAGTTCTAAGTTCAATTATTTACGGGGCTGTATTGTTTTTGGACTCCGCGATAAGTCTGGAAAAGTTGTCTCGTTGTACGGTCGCTCCGTAAGTGCGAATAATAAAGGAGAATCGTCTAAACATTATTACACTCCAAATCGAAAGGGACTTTATCCTGGTTATCCAGATCCAAAAGCTAAAAAGCTGATACTAACCGAAAGTATTATTGATGCCGCCACCTTACTATCTGTAAAACAAGTTGCTCAAAATATCACCCAATATGAAGTACTCGCAATTTATGGCACCAACGGATTAACGTCAGAAATCAAAGCAGCAATTAAAGAGTTAGAAAATTTAGAAGAGGTGATTTTGTTTTTCGATGGCGATTCAGCTGGTAGGGCTGCGGTGGATAAATGCGTGAAGGAACTGAAAAGTGAAAACCTAGTAGTTAGCAGCGTATCAACGCCAGAAGGAGAAGACATAAATAGTTTACTCGAAGGTCACAAACCTTCTGTAATTGCTGGATTGCTGAAAGACAGAACGCCAATTGTCCAAGAGACCACCCAAGAAAACACTCCTTTTTCTTTAACTGAAAATGAGGTTCAGTTAAAAGAAAAAAGTCGCGAATCTTCTGAACACCCGACAGACAACATTCTAAATACGAACAACGCAAATAACATTAAGTGTTTTACAGAGTTAGCGAATTACTACATCAAGGGCGGAATCCGCAAGGATTTGGACAGCTTGAAAGTAACGTTAGTTATTGAACACCCAGAACATAAAACCAAGAGCCGCAACAAACTAGATTTATACGAGGACAAACAAACCGAGAAGATTAGCCGAGAAGCAGCGACTAAATTGCAATTGCGTTCGGATCTGATTGAGCGCGATTTAAATTTACTGACTGATTTACTGGACGAATACCGCGAGTCGATTGCTCCATCAGAAGAAAAGCAAGAAACTAAATCGATAGAAGTTCAACCACTTGCCCGTGCAAAGTGCATCGACTTTTTAAAATCTCCGAAGCTGTTAAATCGAATTAACGAGTTAATCGAAAAAGCTGGTGTTGTTGGCGAAAAGTACAACCGCGTTTTTTTGTTTGGTATCGCTAGTAGTTATAAAATGTCCAACACGTTACACGCTTTAATACAGGGCAGTTCTGGAAGTGGAAAGACACATTTACTGGCCACGATTATGGATTTTATGCCGCCAGAAGATACGATCAGTTTAACGCGAGTTACCGAGAGCAGTTTTTACAATTATGGAGAATATGAGTTACAAAACAAGTTAATAGCAATGGAAGATTTTGACGGTTTAGAAGAGAAAGCGGAGTTGGCTTTTCGGGAGATGCAAAGCAAAGGGATGATCAGCACCAGCACGAGCGTAAAGAACGAAGTAACGGGAAAAATAGCAGGAGTAGTAAAATACGTTTACGGCCCGATTGCCTCACTTTCAGCCACCACCAAAGGCGAGATTTACGAGGATAATATGAGCCGTTGTTTTTTGGTGGCCGTAGACGAAAGCCACGAACAAACGCAAAGAATTATCCAGCACCAGAACAAACGGGCAGCTGGTCATGTGAACGAAAAGCAAGAAGCTGAGATTAAAGAATTTTTGCGCAACTGCATTCGACTTTTAAAGCCTTACAAAACGATCAATCCTTTTGCAGATAAAATCCAGCTTCCGCCGCAGGCGCACAAGATCAGAAGGTTAAATGATTTGTTCCAGAGTTATGTAAAACAAATCACGCTATTGAATCAATTTCAAAGAGATAAAGACAAATACGGTAGGTTAATTACTGCAAAAGAGGACGTTGAAACTGCGATTGAAATTATGTTCGACAGCATTATACTAAAGGTGGACGAGCTCGACGGATCGCTGCGAAATTTTTACGAGAAGCTAAAGAGTTACGTACTGTCCAAAGGTAAAGGATACGAGTTTACACGCTTAGAAATCCGACAGGCTTTGAAGGTGAGTAAAACTCAACAGCACAGTTATATGAATCAATTATTAGAACTCGAATACATCCAGCAAGTTGGTGGACATGTGAACCGAGGTTTTAAATACAAAATCCAGTATTGGGATAATAACGAGAAACTTAGAAACGACATCAGAGAATATTTAAACACCCAATTGGGTGATTTGTAAAAAGAGGCGAACGCCTCCGGGCCATCACCCAAAACGCCACAGAACGCCAGCCAAACGCCAGAAGTAACAGTAAATCAGAATATAAAGCCGAAAAACACCCTTTGCGTTCGGCGTTCTCAGAAAATGCAAGAGACCACTTTTCAAATAGTACAGAATTACAAAAATCATCTTCATCGATTAGGGTACAATAAATCTAGTGTTCAAATGCTTCCGAGCTGTTTAAAGGAGTTTTTAAAATTTACTGGAAAGCCAGTAAAATTTATAGAAGCAAACGACATTACAAACTACCACGAGTATTTACAAAACCGCCCCAACCGCCGAAGATCAGGAGGGTTAAGCGAAAGTTATATTACTCATCACATTTACAGTTTAAAACTGTTTTTTACGTGGCAGCAGGAACTTCGCAACATTACCGAAAATCCAATGAACGCCATTGCGCCTACAGCGTTCAAAACTCCGGAACACAAACCCCGCGAAATACTAAGTTCATCCGAAATCAAGGCATTGTACGATGCCTGTGAAACTTTGCAGCAGCGTGCGATACTTTCCTTGTATTATGGCTGTGGTCTGCGTCGTAGCGAAGGGGTTGCGCTTAATTTAAAAGACGTTCGTTTTCGTAGCAATCTGCTTTATGTTAGAGATGGTAAGGGAGGAAAACGGCGCGTTGTTCCCATGAGTGCAAGCGTTAAAAAAGACCTTTGGAAATATGTGCTCAAAGAAAGAACCAGTAAAACCGAAACGGCTTTTCTGATTGGTAAAATGGGCGGTAGACTTAGTGGAGAACGTTGCAACAAGATTTTAAAAGAACTACTTAAACGATCCAATATTGAAGATGGTATTACCCTGCATGCTTTGCGCCACAGCATTGCCACGCATTTATTAGACAATGGTTTAAGTGTGGAATATGTCCGCGATTTTCTTGGTCATAAACATTTGGAAAGCACTCAGATTTACACCAGAGTGAGAAAGGAAAACGATTTAACATTATTTGGTTGATTGGGTGATGGGGCTAATGGAACTACAGCAATATTTAAAAGAGCGCGTTGCGCCGAGTACCTCGAAAAGGTATTTGCGTGAAATCGAGTTGTTTTCTCAAAATGTCTCCAATCCTGTTTTGGTAGGTTATGATGAGATCATGAATTACTTAGGTTACTTACGGGATAAGGGGAAAAATAAAGTGATCCGTTGTGAACTAGCAGCGATTAAATGCTATTACGATTACTTATTGGCTACTGGTCAGCGTAGCGACCACCCTGCAAAATCGATCATTCTTAGAGACAATAGGAATAGAGATGTTCAGCTGCAAGATTTGTTTACTCCAAAAGAACTGGAAACAGTTTTAGAAAAATCCGAACGCTATTTGATTTTAAAAAATAGAAACAGGGTTATTCTTAGTCTGCTTATTTATCAAGGTCTTACCACTGGCGAAATCGTTCGATTGCGCTTGAATCACCTCGATTTAGAGGAAGGAACGATTTGCGTTGAAGCTGGTCGAAAGACCAACGGCAGAACCTTGAAATTAGTTGGAAAGCAAGTTTATTGGTTGATGAGTTATTTAAATGTCGACCGTGTTAAACTTCTTAAAATCAAATCAGAAAATTTAATCATTAGTATGCTTGGCAAACCTGAAACTGGCGAAGGGATTAATTACGTTGTAGAAACTAGGAAACATCTTTTTGCTCAGAGGAATCTAAACCCAACAACCATTCGGCAATCTGTAATTACCAACTTGTTAAAAGATGGCAAAGACTTGCGAGTTGTTCAGGCTTTTGCAGGTCATAAATATCCGAGTACTACCGAGCGATACAAGCAAACTCATGTGGAAGAACTCAAAGAACAGATTTTAAAATACCACCCTTTAGGGTAGCGTAAAAAGGTCGTTCTGTGACAGTAAATACCTAATGCCTAAGTAAGCTACTGGGTAAAATCCCGTGTTAAACTGTGCAGAAAGGAAAGAGGGTTTTACCCTCTTTCTTGGTTATAAGGTATTCCATCCAAAATAAGCAAGAAACCAAGCGTTGCCCCGCAAGGGTATACGT
>JAHDHW010000231.1 GCA_020631105.1 Saprospiraceae bacterium
CCATTGAGCGCATGTAGTACTGCTTTTCTATACTCTGCTGTCCCCGGGTCTACTGGCGTTCCACTCACTTGGTCGTAATGATTCAAAGATCGATTCCAAAGCTCAAGTGCTTTTTTGTAGTCGCCCTTAAACTGGTGATACCAGCTTGCCAATTCGAGGTCCTCTCTTCCGGGGCCGACGTTTTTATCCAGGGCGAAGCTCAGCGAATGATTAGCATTTTCAAGGTCTCCCATGAGCATTTGCAGCTCAGCGATTTTGCGCCGGTGATGTAAATCCCTATCCACAGTATCTTTTAAAGTCGATAACAGATCCAGAGCTGACTGTGGCTCGAATACACTTAGGTATAATTCGATCAAGCGGTGTTTTGATCTAAGTTGGTCCGGATAACGTTCCAGTGCTTTAAGGTTATACCCAATTGCGGTTTGCGCTTCCGAAATATGTTGCTGATAGTTTTTGTGTTGGGTATTGCTTTTACTAACTATACCCTGTACGAGCATTCTTCGTTCATCAAAAATTGCTTTCCCAAACATCTTACTTCGAGTCTGATGTAGTTCACCAAGCTTCAAGTTGATATCACCACGGGAAGGATGATTGGCTGAAAGTTCCAGCGTCTTTTCAAAATCTTCAATTACTGGATTCCCCCAATAAGATTCCCATCGTTCTTTAATCGGTAGTACCAAATCCATAGACCTTTCTAAAAACAGCTCTATTCCAGTATCACTATCCCGACCAACACTCTCGCTCCAGGTTGCAGTACAATCATAGTTGATAGACTCTTCATTATCCAGTACATTACTCGTATAATTTTCCTTGTATACTAAGAGTCCACGTTTATAATAATAGCTTGGATCTTCCGGGTATCTTGTAACCATCCTATCATAAAAAGACCAGAGTTCATCTTCATCGTATCTAATGATTATCCTTTCCGCTTCTTCATTTCTTTCGAGTTTTTCATAAAGCGGATAAATCTTCCGGGCGAAAAAAGTCCTTGAACAATCATAGGTTTCTGCTCCAGTCTCCTTTAAATCGTAAGCCAACTGCATTCCTTTATAATAAACAGCAATCGCATCATCAAAGCGATTCCATGTTTCATAAAGACTACCAAAAGGACTGTAAAGAGGGCAGTAATCTGGTTTTATCCTTTCCACCTGAAGGAAACTGGTTTCAGATTCTTCCAACCTTCCTTCCTCCGTATAAAATCTCCCCAGATCAAACCAGGCTTCGTAATCATCTGGGTTTGCTCTAATACGCGCTAATAAAGCCGCTTCATCGAATCTAATTGCAGTGATGCTACTTGTAGACGCCACATTCACTATTGAGCCGATAGATTGAATACTGGGAAATAGTCCTTGTTTTCTAAATGCAGCTTCTTTAAATAAATGATCTGCCAGTTCATATTGACCTATCGTGGTATAGTACTGTGCTAGTTTTTCGAAAGAAAGATGTCCTTTCCAGTTATCTAACATCGCTTTACGGTAATGCATCTCCGCAAACAAGTGATTCTTTTGTTTAGTATGAATAAGACCAAGTATCATATTTGCTGGTGCATAATTTGGTCGCAAAGCTGTAGCAGACTTGGCCCATTTTATGGCCTCTTCTTCATTTTCTTCAACCAGATATGATTTGGACATATTTGTAATCGGGATTACCCAGGTTGGAGAGAGTTTATGGGCTTTTTTAAAAGAGGCCATTGCTTCTTCCTTATCACCTTTCCTACTCTTGAGCACACCAATCTCATTGTGGACGTAAGCTGACTTGTCATCGATCGCGAGTGCTTTTAATTGATAATCCATAGCGGTTTGCCAATCCTCCTCACTAAAAGTCTCCCCCATCAAATAACCAAGTCGATGATTGATCCCTGCGAAATAATATTCTTTAGTTTTGATGGCATCATAACTCGAGTAATCCGGGCCAGCTAAATCTGCTGCTATCTTCAGATACTCAGGGTATTGGCTATAACTGGACGCAGAAACTTCATAGGTCCGTCGGGCTACTTCCTCGTAGTCCCCATCGAGATAAGCATTGATTGCATCCTGCGCAGTTTCCTGTAGTACGACGATTAAACGTCGCTTCATTTTGTATACCTCTTCTGACTCAGGGTTCTTCGCTTTTTCGTTCAAATAAATTTCATAGGCTGAATCACCTGATTCACCAATAAGCTTACTTTCTTCAATTGCAGCATTGAAGTTTATAAATATAGGACTTTCCTCCTCTCTTACACCTTTGGCTCTTGTGCTAGCCATTGATTCTTCTGCTGCTGCTTCTTCAAGTAAATCTGGTTCTTGTATTGGGTCAGCAAGCTCATCAGTAGAAGGGGCTGCGACAGCAGCAGTCATCATCAGGTTATCCCCTCCAAACAAATCAATAGTGTTAATACCTGGAGAAGATTTCAGTTGCCCTACAATTGCATCATCTACCAAAGCAAGTGGATATTCTTCGTCTTCTGGTTTCCCTTTGATCTCTGGTACTTGTTTGTGTTGTCTGCTTTTAGCATGTTTTCTTACTGCATCTGTAACGTAATCTTTTAACTCTTCCAATATTACTTCCGTATCTTCATTTTCATCTGCCTCCCCTAGTAATCCTCTGACCAGATAATAAGAAAACAAGCCTCGTCCGCCATCTAAATCATCTACTTCCAAGGATTTCTGCTTAGAGGTACATGCCATAAAACGAACCTCTTTTCCGGATAGTTTTTCCATATCGCTGGCCGACAGAGAAGGTCCGGAGTTTTCTGATCCGGATAAAGCTCCTGCATGACAGGCATCCAGATAAAATATAACTTCAGCTCCTTTTTTAAGTGTGAGGGTACGCGCATCAAGGTTGAGATCCTGAATACGGACTGAGTTATTTCGATAATTATTAAAAGGAGTGTTATAAGCCAATAAATAGCCTAATTGATCAAATTCATCTGTTTCTTTGTCGCCATGTCCCGAGAAGTAGATAATCACTTTATCAGCTGAGTCTACTTTTTCTTTGATTTCATCCAAGGCGGCATAGATCGCCTCGCTGGTAGCAGCCTTTTCAGTCAGCAAATGAATATTATCCTCTGGCAAGGATCCACCGGCCGTTGATCTTAGAAAGTTGGCGAAGATTTCCGCATCTCGATGGGCAAATTTTAAATCGGGAATTCGTTTGTGTTTGTAATCAGAGATTCCGACTACCAGGGCATAGGTGTTAAACTTATCTTCGGAAGACATCTCTACTGTTTCGGAAACATTTTCCTCTTCATCAGTAAAGGTTTGAGCAGCTAGTGTTATACAAAACAATGTGCTACAAAGTAAAAGAGTCCAGCACTTTCTCATAATTTGTTTTTTGGGTTAAGAAATACCAGCTTCAGGCACTGATTCTTCTTTTGAAGCATAAGAGCAGGTTTGGAGCTCTGGGGCGAGCGTCCAAACTTAAGTGTCTGATCAAAATATCTTGTGCATAATTTTGATCCGTCACTCGCTCTAATTTAATAAATATCCAATGAAAGCGGAGATTTTATCCAAAATTTCCCTTTTACCTTAAGGCTGATCTACGGCTAGTTGTTGTGGTGTTTGATAATGAAAAGCGCCCGGCATCAATTCAATTGCTATATTTTGGGTATTCATGATATCCAGGTATCCTTCTACTAATAAAGTTCCCTGAAGTAAAATCCCGCAATTTGCAGTGCTAAGTCCGTCGACTTGTAAAACACCTTTTGATGCAATAAGCAAGTTTGCATTTGCTTGAATCTCTAAATGAGCAATAACAGGAACAGCTTGATCAATAATCGGAAAATAACCAGATTGAGAACGTACATCGGGGATAACTACCGTTTCGCTCCAGTCTGGCACCCGGTTTTTACTCCAGTTGCTAGCTACGTTCCACTGATCCGGTTTTCCGATTGTACCACCTTTCCACACATTTTGTGCAGAAAGGCAATAGGTACAACCTAGTAATAAAAAGACAAGTGTTGATTTTGATAAGGCGATTTTCAAAAAATTAATCGTTTTCATATTAGAAGGAGTTAAAGTTATTTGATTCTAAAGGATTTCATTTGATCAAAAATATTTACACGGACTGGTACTATCAGTTTGTATAATCTATTCGTATAATTCCGTTACTTCCCTTTGGAAATTATTCCACTGATAGTACCAATGACCGAACAAATTCACTTTGGACCAAAAAAGAATACGTTTACGCAAAATTATTTCTGATGATAAGTAAAAGCATCTTTTTCAGATACCAAACTAATCCCAGGTTCTGGTTCGTTCATCATATCATTAGCCATATCAAGCTCGACATCCAAACTAGCAGGCACGAATACCGTATAGGTAATCTGCTCATTCAAATTGTGCTGGTTTACCAAAAATGACTTTAAAGGTACTGGTTGGCTGATGGTCAAAAAGTTATTGAAATCCATCTCAGCAGTTAATTTATACCGTCCATTACTTGCCAATTGTCTGATTGAAGCATCGGATATTTCTTCACTTTTGACATTGGTGAATACCATGATATAGTCTTTCTCCCAGGTTTTCACTTCTGCGTATCCGGGAAGTTCGAAAATGGTCAAATTCGCTTCCTGAGGCTTAATTGACTGATAAAAGGTGATTCCTTCGGCTACTTGAGCCTTACTTGTAATGGTAGAGAAACAAAAAATAATTGCTGCGAAAAAAGAAATTATAGTTTTCATCGGAGTAGAGTTAATTGTTAAATAATGACTTTGTTGACCTTGACAAAACTGTTCAATTGGCCTTACATCTACTCTATTTGGTGAGCTTAAAAAAGGTTACCTCGTGAATGAAAATTAAATGTAGAATGGGAAATTACTGGGAAGGTGTAACATGATGAAAGTCCTAAAGACCATGAATTATGACTAATGACTCATGATTTATAAGTCATGAGTCATAGGTCATGTGGTCATAGGTTATGTGATTATTTTACTATAAAGCTTCCTACCCGCAGTGTGCGTTCAGCGCTACCCTGCGCTAGCTTGGGGTTGATCAGCGAATAATAATACAAACCAGGAGAGAGTTTAACGGAAGTATTCAGGTCAAAAAAGAATCGATTCCAGTCCATAAAGGCTATGTCCTGCTCAACGGTTTCTTTTTCGAGGGAAACCGCAAATTGTTGGATGGCAGTAGCATCAGTCATTGCAGCAGCCTGATTATCAAACAATAAGAGAGAAACCGAAAATTCCTCTGCCTTGAAAGGAGTCTCCACCATACCATTTACCGCCAGGTCCACATTTCCGGTACTTGCCGTTAAGGTCGCATTAGGATCTGGGGATTCGACGGTAAATTCAAATCTTGGGTTCAGATTACCTTTGCCTATGCTTGCCTCAAAGACAGGATTAGGCTCCAATAAAGCTAATTGATTATTATCCGGAGCTTGCGGCGTCTCTTGTGGAGGCTTGACATTTGGCGTCACCGGATCTTGCTCTTTCGGTGGATCTTCCTGCGCAATTCGCTCTTCTTGTGGTGCGATAGGTGGCGTTTGAGGCTGTATTTCTTCTTCTTGCTTTGGAGGGTCGGGATCTTGAACGATCTCTTGCGGTTTGTCCGGCCCTTGCGTGAGCAACCAGATCAAAAGTCCACCAATCAATACCGCTGCGGCGATGGATAAGACGCGTTTCCATGAGCGCGCCATGGTTACGACTTTGGCCCCTTCCTCAGGCTTTTCGTCCGCAGTATATGCTATGCTTAACTTTTCTAGTTTTTCTCTGAGGTCCCGCTTGACAGGATCGCCAAGCTCAGCTTGCATCCTTTTGTGCAGGGCGACTTCGCTTGCCAAGGTAGGCTCAGCGGCAATCCTAGCCTCAAAGGTGCTTCGTTCTGATGAGTCCATGGCATCAGCCAGGTAACGTTCGATATGGTCGTATAATTCCTCTTTTGACATTAGGTTAATTTTGCTGGGCTTTGTTAATGCGGTTTATTGATAATGATTTAACCTTTAATTGCCATCAACGAATGTGGGTGTACTCCATGGTGTGTTTGGCAAATTTATTTACTCAAATGTGAGTTAATAAAGCAGTAATTCTTTAATTCTGCTCAGGTTTAAAAATATTAGCGAAGCCATAGCATTTTGTAAAAATTGAACCTAAAGATTCGTAAAACATCAGGTCCAATGGACAAATGTTAATCTTTAGTTTTTAATTCTTCAAAGCGAGCATCAGATTTTACTAGTTCGACCAGTTTTTCTTTACACTGAAATTTTCGCTTTTTAGTATAGCTTACACTCCCGAAGCCCATTAGCTGTGTAATTTTGTCCATTTTCTCTTTATCAAAAAACAGACGAAGTAGTTTTTGGCAATCGGCTCCAAGTTGACGGAAGGACTCCCAAAAGACATTCTGCTCTTCGAGCTGTTCAATGTCGGCCTGGACGTCATCTTCACTGCTATATTTGAGTTGTTCGGGAATGGTTACCTCTTTAAAGGATTTTTTTTGAAGTCGATTACCCCAAAGGTTACGACAAATACCATGGAGAAGGGTATAAAACCCGCTGGAAAGCTTAAAATCAGGCTTTTTTGCTTTTTCATAGATTAAAATGATCGCATTCTGAAAAACATCCTGAGCATCCGCTTCTCTTCCACCATTAGTAGTGACCAGGTAACGAATCCTTGGCAGGAAATCCTCATAGATGCGCTGAAGCCCCGGGTTATCCCCGTTGACAATCGCTTTTATATATTCCTCATTTGCATTAGACATGGAGCGTAAGATCTATTAGTATTCAAATATAAGAAAATCAT
>JAHDHW010000232.1 GCA_020631105.1 Saprospiraceae bacterium
TTCCTTGCTACTGTTAGTACAACCAGCTATAATGCAAGCGGCCTAACGGCCTCGACTACTTATGATTTCTATGTGACTGCAAGTGATGCCGCTGGTAATGAATCCAATGCCAGCAATACCCTTAGTGTAACGACAGATACTCCGGTCGGAGGTCCTACCGTACTACATGAAGGATACTTTGAAACTGGCTGGGATGGCTGGCAGAGTGGTGGTAATGATGCGAGCCGCTATTCTGGCTCCAGATCTCCGGAAGGAACTTTCTCTATCAAACTGAGAGATAATTCAGGTATTAATTCTTCTATGACATCTGAAGCTTTTGACCTGAGTACATTTACGACGGTGGAAATTCAATTCAGCTTCCGTAGCTTTAGCTTCGAGAATAATGAAAACTTCTTCGTCCAATATTATGATGGTAGTTCCTGGAACACAATCGCAAACTATATCCGAGGAAGCGATTTCCAAAATAATATTGATTATACTCAAGCAATCACAATTGATAATTCAAGCTATAACTTCGCGGCTAATGCGCAGTTTCGATTCCAGGCAGATGCCTCAGCAAATAATGACCATGTCTACATTGATGCTGTGATTATTACTGGTGATCCGGCCGGAGGGTCTAACTTCGTAGCGCCAAGCAATGAAGCGATTATAGCAAAGGCAACACCAGGAAGTATTAACTTACAAGCGAAAGCTAAAACCATAAGTGTATTTCCGAATCCTGCCGTAAATCAATTATCTATAAACCTTGAAGCAGGTCAGATTATCCAATCTCTGGAAATCTATAATAACCTCGGACAGCGAATCCTCTTGGATAAACAAGCCCAAAGTACAGAGCGATTAAATGTTGCTCATCTGGAACCTGGTATTTATTACCTGCGTGTATTAGATACTGATGGAAAAGTTTATTCGCTGAGCTTCGTCAAAAGCTAAATAAAAGAATCGTATTCTAAAAATAATAACGGAGATCCAAATCATTTGGGTCTCCGTTTTCATTATCCTACAAGCGAAAATCTCATGATTCATTGGCTCAAATCGAGCGCTAACAAGAAACTAACTCACGACTATCAATTGTCGAACCCCCGACGCTTCCATTTCACATATTTTCACCATCTTTGAGGCATATAATTATCATAGAAATATCGAAGCATCTACGGCCATATTATTTTTCACCCGTACCGTTCGGGAAGAACTGGAACACAAGTCCTTAGTCAAGCGACAACGCCGTAAAAATGCCCGGCTCTTTCAGCGACTAATTACTTCTGCACGTAGTAAAGCAGAAGCTACCAACTTTCCGCTTTTTACCTCAAGTGGTAATAATGTACCGGGGGCCAGTTTCGGCGCTCGCCTTACCAGCGAATTAAAAGAAATATACGCCAAAGGATATGAAAAAGTACTTATCATAGGTAATGATTGCCCGCAACTCACAAGCCATCACCTTTTAAAAGCCGCTGAGGAATGCCATCCTGATAATCTAGTCCTTGGCCCAACACCAGAAGGCGGTGTATTCCTAATTGCACTTCATAAATCGCAATTTGATCCGAATGCTTTTAGCGAACTTGACTGGGAGCGAAACACACTGATCAATTCTTTTTTAGCGTACGCCGAACAGCAAGGTACTAAGGTCGCTCAACTAGAAACCTTAAGCGACCTCAATAATCCAGCCCAGTTAATCTCTTTATTAGCCAAACTGGATCACACCGATAGCTTTAAAAATTGGGTACTCCAATTATTGAATAATATAAACATTCAGGTTTTTCACTTTCTCCTTCTTTTCAGCAAGCATCGTCCCTCTTTGCTTCATCTAAGCCGAGCCCCCTAGTTTCTCTTCCACAAGGCAGCCCCATTTACAAGTATATCTATCTCTGACCAGACGTCTGAAGATGTAATCTGCACACTGTTGGTTTGAGTAACATTTCCATCATTTTTTAAAAATGTTTTAACCATGAGGTTAAGCTACCTACTTATACTATGCTGTATATCCTTTTCATGGATCAATGCACAAATCCCAGTTACAGGATTAGTCTTTGAAGAAAACACTCGAGAACCTTTGAGTGGCGCGACTATAATCGAGCAAGGCACTCAAAATGCAACGACAACTGATTTCCAGGGAAAATTTTCATTAGTCGTAAAAGACGAAAACGCAATCCTTACCATCTCTTACATTGGTTTTCTGAGTCAGTCCGTTTCAGTGAATCCGCAGGGTGAAATACAAATTAGTTTAGCACCTTCTGACATACTTTTGAATGAAGTCGTTGTAACTGCGCTTGGCCTTGAACGTTCCTCAAAGGAATTGGGTTACGCCATTCAAAAAGTAGATGAGCGATCCCTAAACGAAGTCAAATCTACTAATCTGGTACAAAGTCTCGCCGGTAAAGTCGCAGGCCTAACGGTTAGTCAAGGTGCCACCGGAGTAGGTTCCACCTCTAAGATCACTATCCGTGGAGAAGCAAGTTTCACGAATAACAATCCGCTCTTCGTAGTTGATGGAACCCCAATTAACAATAACAGCATCCTCAACTTCACCAATGAAGCTGCTGCCGGCTTTCAGGAAGTTGATTTCGGAAATGGTGCAATGGACATCAACCTGGACGACGTCGAAAGTGTTTCAGTTTTAAAAGGACCAAGTGCTGCTGCGCTCTACGGTACACGAGCCTCTAACGGTGTCGTTATCATCACTACAAAAAGTGGAGAAAACACTTCTGGTCTTGGGGTAAGTTTCAATTCTACTACCTCCATAGAAACACCTTTCCAATTACCTGAATTCCAAAACAGCTATGGTCAGGGTAACTCCGGCGCTTTTGAATTTGTAGATGGACTGGGAGCAGGTACCAATGATAATATTACTTATTCCTGGGGACCAGCGCTTGACCAGGGAAATTTGATTCCTCAGTTTGACAGTCCGGTGCGATTGGCAGATGGACGTGTAGTCCGAGGCGGTGATGTAGCAGTACACGGTGGCGCGGCGATTGAGGCAACACCTTTTGTTTCTAACCCAAACAATCTAAAAGACTTTTATCAAATCGGACATACGCTGATCAACAATCTGGCTTTTGCCGGAAAGTATGATCGAGGAAATTATCGAATTTCTTTTACGGACCTCCGAAACGAGTCTATCATTCCGGGCGTAAATCTGGATCGTCAGACCGTCAGTACACGTTTGCAATTTCGTCCTATTGCTGCTCTAAAAATTAATGCTGCACTTAGCTATATCAATACTTCTAGTGACAACCGTCCTTCCGGAGGTTATGGCTCTGAGAATATTAATTATTCACTGGTTGCTTGGGGACCGCGCTCGCTGAACACTAACATCCTTAAGGATTACTGGCAACCCGGACTCGAAGGCATACAGCAATATTCCTTTAATTATACCTTTTTTGACAATCCATATTTCATTCTATTAGAAAACCGGAATGCCTTCGAACGAGATCGTTTCTTCGGAAACCTCTCTGCGGAGTATCAACTCAATGACCACTGGAGTATCCGCGCACGTACCGGGCTTGATCTCTCTGATGAGGATCGAAATTTCCTCCGGAATTTTAGCACTAACCGTTTTCGTAATGGGGCCTACGCAGAGCATAACGTTTCTTATCGCGAACAAAATTCTGACCTGACCCTCAACTATAATACATCCTGGAACAAACTAAGCCTAGATGTAGTTGGTGGTGCCAATCGACTGGATCAATGGGCCAGCTCCAGACAATTACAAACGGTTGCCTTAGCACAACCTGGCATCTTTTCACTTTCGAATGCTGCGGCACCCATTGCGGCCTTTAGTTTCGATAGCCAGAAACGAATCAATAGTTTATTTGCTCTTGCTAAAGTAAACTATGACAATTGGTTGTTCTTCGAAGTTACTGGCCGTAATGATTGGTCCAGTGCCTTAGCAACACCTAGTTCTGCAAACAATACCGGATTCTTTTATCCTTCTGTTTCTTCCAGTTTGGTACTTAGCGAAATCATGGAATTACCGAGTGTAATTTCCTTTGCTAAATTAAGAGCGAGTTGGGCACAGGTAGGTAATGATACGGACCCTTATCAGACAAATGGCGTTTTCGTTGCACAAACACCTTTCAATAGTCAACCAACTTTTAGTGCTCAGGATGTTATTGCAAATAATAACTTATTACCAGAAAAAACGAGTAGCGTTGAATTAGGAGCTGACCTTAGATTTTGGGGAGACCGTTTACGTTTTGATGTAACTTATTATGATGCACTTACCGAAAATCAAATCATTGCCCTACCGGTTAC
Source organism: Saprospiraceae bacterium (assembly GCA_020631105.1). Classification (GTDB taxonomy): domain Bacteria; phylum Bacteroidota; class Bacteroidia; order Chitinophagales; family Saprospiraceae; genus JAHDHW01. Next base: position 4,249 of record JAHDHW010000232.1, read on the forward strand.
AATTAGCTCGGGATACACCCAACAAGTTGTCAATGGCGGAGAGGTTCGATCCAGAGGATTAGAAATTATTGCGGGGATCAGCCCCGCCCTGGTTGGAGATTTCAAGTGGAATACAACTTTCAATTTCAGTACGAATCGAACTACGGTAGAAAACCTTCCGGATGAAATCGAAGGCCGGCTTACCCTTGCCTATTCTCGCGTATATGACAATGTCAATCAAACCGTTTGGCTACAGGTGGAAGAAGGTGGTCGTATTGGCGATTTGTACGGTACTGGATATTTGAAGAATGGAAACGGGGATTTTGTCATTGATGATAATGGTCGGTATATCGTAGATAATACTTTGAAAAAACTGGGGAATTATAATCCTGATTTCATACTTGGCTGGAGCAATTCGTTTAGCTATGGCAACTGGGATTTAAACTTTCTGATTGACTGGCGGCAGGGAGGTGTACTTGTCTCCCGAACGCAGGCGCTCGCCGGTGTTGCCGGACAGTTATTAGAGACTGTAGATCGACCGGAAGCCGGGATCATAGCCGAAGGCGTGGTCAATGTCGGAACCACTGAAAATCCCGTATGGGATGCTAATGCCACGGCGGTGACGCCAGAGCAATATTATAGACAATTCTATGATCGTAACCATGAGGAAAACAACACCTATGATGCTTCTTATGTAAAGCTTCGGGAATTTTCATTGGCTTATACTTTCCGTGGCACTAGAGGATTTTTTGCGAATGATCGAAATCTACGCTTGTCATTGGTAGGCAGAAATCTTTTTGCGATCAGTGATATTCCTCATTTTGATCCGGAGCAATTAGCGGTTCAGGGGAACACCTTTGTTAGTGGCGTAGAAGATATGTCTTACGCTACCTCGCGAAGTATTGGATTGAAGATTGGTGTTCAATTCTAAACCACTACTTCACCCAAACACTTACTAACTGCATCGTACCATTAGATAAATTTAAAGATATCATGAAATATATAATTTTCTTTTTCACTCTTACTCTTATTACGTTTTCCTGCACCAAGGATTTTGAAGATATTAATACCAATCCAAATGCGCCCGTACAGGTGCAAGCTGAATTATTGTTACGTCAAGTCATTTACGACTATGGAGATGAAATGGCTTATGAAGGATTCGTGGCTGGAAATCTGCTTGGTCAATATTTTACAGCAATAGATTTTAATCTCTTTGATCGCCATAGTTTGACTGAGCCACAATTCGGTGGAAATCCCTGGCCTACCCTATATCGTAACTTACGCGATAACGAATTGATCCTACAACAAGCTCAGAATAATCCGGTTCAGGCCGTATACGAAGGTCCTGCCCTAATATTAAAGGCTTACCTGACAATGGCATTAACGGACCTCTACGGAGATGTGCCCTATCGCGAAGCCCTTAAAGGAACTGAAGGAAACGTTACACCTGCTTATGATTCGCAGGAGTCCATCTATATGGATCCGGGTGGCATTCTTGACAACCTGGAAAAAGGACTTGACCTGATCAATAGTGATGCGGGACTGACGCCACTAAACGGAGATTTACTCTTCAACGGAGATCTAAGCGCCTGGGCTCGTTTTGCTCAATCTCTGCGTATCAAGGCATTGATGAGGATCTCAGGCCGAGTGAATGTAAGTAACGAACTTCAGGAGATTGCAGATGCAGAAAACTATATTCAGAGCAACGATCAAAACGCCGTTTTCAACTTTAGTGAAAGTCAGCCGAACAATTTCCGTATGGCGAACTTAAGAGCTGGAGACTTCAATTTGTTTATTCTTTCCGAAACGATGGAGAATATTTTTAATGATTTAAACGATCCTCGCCTGGAGACGTTCTTCCGTCCTACTGCAAATGACGGCACTTTATTTCAGGGGTTCCTTAATGGCCCGGATGCTTCGCAAACTTCAATTTCCGTTGCGGATTATTCTTTAACGGGACGCATCTTCCGTGAAGAACCGGGAAGCTTACAGGCTAACTTTATGACGGCCTGGGAAACTTTATTTTTACTCGCTGAGGCTGCCGAACGCGGATTCATTAACGCTGACGCTAAAGCTTATTACGATACGGCCGTTCAGCTTGCTTTTGCTTATTGGAACACTACGCTTCCTGGGGATTACCTTAATACAGGAAATGCAGCTTATGGTCTTGACGGTAATAATCCTTTGGAACAAATTGGTACTCAGAAATGGATCGCTAATATTATCAATGGCTACGAAGGCTGGATTGATTACCGCCGTACCGGCTACCCTGCACTTAAGACGATTGCTGCCAGTTTGAATAATGACTTGATTCCAACTCGCATGCCCTACCCTACGGATGAAGCAGCTTTGAATGCGGAGAATTTTAACGCAGCTACCGCTGCTGCTGGTAATAGTGTGAATGTTCAGGTTTGGTGGGATGTGGAGTAACAGGGGAACAGGGGAACAGGGGAACAGGGGAACAGGGGAACAGGGGAACAGGG
>JAHDHW010000038.1:0-20271 GCA_020631105.1 Saprospiraceae bacterium
GAGCAAGCAAGTGCTGTACAAACAAGGATCAATGATTTCTTTAGTAATTTATTACAAGGGATTGCTTTGGTAGGACTTGTAATTTTATTGGTACTTGGCTGGCGTTCTGCAATAATCATAATTACATTGATTCCCCTCTGTGTAATCATTGCCCTGGCGATGTTGAATGGTGCCGGGTATGGGTTACAACAAATTTCTATTGCTTCATTGGTGCTGGCCCTTGGACTGTTGGTGGATAATGGAATTGTGGTGATTGAAAATATTAATCGATTTATTCAGGAAGGATTCTCCAAAAGAGAAGCAGCGCTGAAAGGAGCAAGTGAGGTAGGATTAGCTATCGCAAGTTCAACCGTTACTACTTTACTTTCGTTTTTTCCATTGACGCAGTTAGGAGAGGGCGCAGGTCTGTTTTTAGCCTCGCTACCATTGACCGTTATTTTTACACTGATCATTTCTCTGATCCTGGCATTAACCTTTTCTCCACTATTATCTAATTGGTTATTATCTGCAAAAGCCAATAAAGGTTACGCCGACCGTTTCTTTGATTGGTTCTCAGATCGTTTTTATCGACCGGTGCTTGATTTTTCTTTGAAGAGAGGTTGGTTAATCATTGCGGCTTCTGTTGCAATCCTGGTTTTTAGTGTAAGTTTATTTCCAAAGATTGGGGTTAGTTTCTTCCCGACTGCGGATAAACCTTTGCTCTTGATCGAAGTAAATGCGCCAAGAGGTTCGAGTATGGAGGAGACTCAGAAAGCGATTAGTTATGTGGAGTCAGTACTGGATACGGTTGAATTTGTCAAAGATTATACGGCTAATATTGGACATGGGAATCCACAAATCTATTATAACCGAATCCCAAAATCCTTTGAGCAGAAGCATGGTCAGATATTGGTCAACTTTAAGGAATGGGACCCTGCGAGGTTTTATGAATCGATTGCTTTCTTCCGACAAACTTTTGTTGATTATCCAGGGGCTCGGATCACTATGGAAGAATTGAAAAATGGAGTTCCTGTCGGTGCACCAATTGAGTTTAGAGTCTTAGGAGAGGACCTTGGAGTGATCAAAGAATTGGCCAGTGAAGTAGAAATGATTTTGGAAAATCACCCTGACATTATTAATATAGAGAATCCGATTCGAAGAGAGCAGACGAGGTTACAACTGAGACTAAATAAGGAAAAAGCAGGACTGTTGAATGTCTCCGAACTTGATTTTGATCAGACGGTCCGAGCGAGCTTGAATGGTTTGGCTATTGACAAAGTGAACCTGGATGATGGAGATGATTACAGCCTTACGGTAAGAATGCCTTTTGATGAGCAACCGGATATTTCGGACTTAAATAAAATCTATGTCGCTAATCGGTTCGGACGATTATTACCTTTGAATCATATCGCCGATATAGGCTTCGAAGGGGGAATAGCGGAGTTTAATCATTATGACCTTGAGCGTAATGTGGTCGTGCGGGCCAGCCTGAATAATCTGGATAATACCATACCAGTGACGGCAGAGCTGATTGAAAAGGTAGAGCAGATTAACTGGCCACAAGGCTATACATTTGAGGTAGGGGGAGAGTATCGAGAGCAGCAAAGTACTTTTGGAGATTTAGGGGTGATTCTGGTCCTGGCGCAGATTGCGATCTTTGCGGTATTGGTACTGCAATTTCGATCTATCATCCAACCTTTTATAGTTTTCTCGGCTATTCCTTTAGCGATCTGTGGTTCTTTTATTGCGCTCTATTTGACAGGATGGTCCTTTTCGTTTTTTGCTTTTGTTGGGCTGATCAGTTTGATTGGAATTGTGGTGAATAACTCCATCATTATGGTGGATTATATGAATCAGTTAATCCGGGAAGGACACTCCAAAATGGATGCGATTGTCAAAGGTTCTCAGCGAAGATTTAAACCTATTATTTTGACTACGGTAACTACGATTCTCGGACTAATACCGCTTACGCTAAAAGGGACGAACCTCTGGTCTCCCTTGAGTCTGACGATCATTGGAGGAATGATCTCATCTACGATTTTATCACTGATTGTCGTCCCTGTTTTGTATAAATGGTTGACGAAAGAAAAGAAAGCAGTAAGTGAAGATTTGGATTAATCATTTTGAGATCCTGCGTAATGGTGTAGAGTAGCCAATGAAAATGTTATAGCAACATCTGGAAATTTTTGTCGTTAATAAGCCAGGCAAAAATGCTGCGAAACACTATGGCTAATCTTTCAGAAAAAATCGTTCAGGAAACTGCTCAGGCTTTTTTATACCATCGGTATCGGAAAAAAGCGCGGAAAGGCAGAATCTTTTCAAAAATGGAAGCGAGGACCCGACAAAAGTATGGCGGGAAAAGAGCAGACGGGCTGCTTGCTTTTCAGCATTGGATATTTGGGCCTTATGCAGTTTCTATGGAGGCAAAGTCCTACCGGACTTTACTCGCTATGAAACCCAAACGGAATGATAACTTGCTGCTTTGGAATAGCTTTAAGGCCGGATTGATTTGTTGTATTCTCTCCGGGATGTTCTTCGCAATTTATCGATTGGATGATGGCTTTATGCAGATTTTACTTCCGGTCAATACTTTGCTATGTTCCGCATTGATTTATGGTTTTTTTACTTCGAATAGTTATCGTCATAAAACCGTTAATGTCATTAAACAACTTTCGCAATATCCGGCAAATGAAAAGTGGTTAGCGTTCTCGAGGGACAGTATGGAATCCTTGACGAAGGATCAGCGAAAAAAATTAGATCAAATTTGTAAATACCGTGGAATCGGAATTATCATCGTTGCAGCGAAAGGTAGGGCAGAGGTTTATCGCTCCGCTTCCATGCGCTGGAAATGGTTTGGAGATTTTATCCAGTACTATAGTAATGAACGGAAAATCCGAGAATTGATTAGTTAATCTTCTAGTTTAGAAATCCAATCCAAAACGAAGGGAAAGCCTTCTTAGAGTTATTTTATCTTTAGTGTTAAAGAAGTCTTCATACTCCATGTTCATTTGCTGAAATCGGTAACCAGCTTCAAGGAGGATATTCGTTTTTTGATGTGTTGCAAACCGCAATCCTATTGCCGGATGAAAAGAATAACCACCGGTCAAATCAAAGTTTTCTTCTGAATTTGTGTTAAATACTGGAATCCCATATCCGGCTCGCATTACATAATAAGGACTCATTGTATAGTCGACAAGTTCGCCACGTACCTCTGCAAAAAAACTAAATAAAGTCTGATCATACTGATCCCAACTCATGCCTCCTCCTAGACTGAAAAAACGATTGAAACGATGCCCCAAGGAGAGGTGCATAATGGTATAACCTACTTTAAGCTCTTCATTATCTCCCCATCGATCTTCTTCTTTGGCCAGTAAAAACCCCCAAAAAGCATTCGTGTATAATTTACCATTATTTATGGTTTTACCATTTGTAAAAACTTTTTGATCGGCTCCTACTTGCACGATGTTTTTTACGAACTTCCGTTCTATATGGAATACTGCCCCTGAGAAAGTTTGAATACTAACTTGCTCTGATGTTGTAGTGCTGTCGATTAGCTGTCCATTGAGCACATTGCCGTCTTTTAGGATGACCTTTTGGAATGGAGCTTCGTATTGACTAATTGCAAGGGTAGAGATAAGTAGACTTAGACAACAAAATATAAGCCTCTTATTATTTTTAAATTGCAAACCAGAACTCCGTAAAGAGCACTTCAATCTCTGATTGTACAACCAAAAATTGAAGTGTTTTAACATTGCTCTAAATTTGTAATTATGCATTACTGATTGGACTATTTGATCTAGTCCTTTTTTCAAAAGTTTCATACCGTTTATACTTGGAACCACTATTTCTCAATGAGTATTCTACTTAATAATTCTGGATCAGTTGGATCAGTACCATCATATTGATAGAAACCGTCCTCACCTATGACTAACATTAAGTTTCGTTCGCCTGGTAGGGTAATGATGTCAGTAGATTTGATGTTTTTGACATGAGCAATTCGGTTTTCATCCAAAGTTAATGGATCATTGATGTCAAAGACTTTTAATCCTGCATCTCCTTCACAGATGAACAGATTCTCATCCCGAATACTTAAGCCGCGAGGATTCTCCATTGGGAAAGATTTCTCCAGTTTAATGTCAGTGATCTCAGAGATGTCAACCAAATCCAGTTGATTAAGACCCTGCTGACACCAGTTTTGATCGCTACGTAAAGTTACATAAGCATAAGGTGCCTTGACATAAACCGGATCGCAGGCAAAAGCGTGCGCATAGCTGCTTAAATGATAAGGCTCTGCAGGATTGCTAGCGTCCATTACGAATAGTCCTGTAGTAGAACCAATAAATAATTTATCATTATAAGGGAAAATGGTTTCAATTTGCCAGGTTACCCCAACTTCATTTACTTTGTTTGGGTTACCTTCCTGTAGAAGATCGTAGACATGAAGATTAACATGGTCAATAATATAGAGGTGGCCCTGATTAATTGTAAAACGTGCTAAAGATCCACCTGTCCCAGTAGAAAAATTCCCACCATCGGTAAAGACTCCAGAAGAGTTTATTGGACCTGAAATATCGAGCTCCCAACCCCATCCTCTACTGACATCATTACAATCTACTATTTCGGTGACTTCCTCCTGGACATAATCCGTTAGGATGTTAGTATTTGGGTCAAGATAGTAATAGTTTTCGAAGGCATCTTCTACCCGGTAAGCAGTTTGAGGTTCATAAATATCACTGATATCGATGGTGACCAGATCCATGTAGTTGTCTGCATAAAGCAAGTCATTAGCAATCGCAATATCTACGTTTCCGGGGATTTTATAAAACCCGATTTTAACCGGACTCTCCGGGTTTGTGTTGTCGAAGATATGTACTCCTTGCTTCTGCTCATTGATGAACAGGAAGTCATTATAGTAATAAATTTTGCCGGGCTTTTTTAAAGCCTGTGGATCACTAAGGGAGATGTCGGCGCGGATTTCATCCACGGAGAAGTAAATCGGATTATAAGTAACGTAAGTGATTTCACGCTCACATTTATCTTCCATACAACTGCTAAACATCAGCGTACAGCTAAGAAGTAATAGGGGAAAGTAAAATTTAAATTTCATAACAAATATTTTTGCGATTAAGGCATAGCCTGTTTAAATCAAAGGAATCATCCCGAAAATTTTCGGGATGAAATCAGCGAATATTTATCAAAACCTGGCGCCGATACGAATACGGAGATTCATCGGGCTTATCTTTTTATCAAAAAAACTCAATTGTTCGGTGTAATAAAAGCTCTTGGATAAATCCATACCGAACATTAATCTTTTGGATATTGCTACATCAAAACCAATGCTGCTAACCAATCCATAATAGGTAGTTTTGTACCAGTCAATACTTTCGTCAATTTGAGGGAATGACCTAAATGGCCGGATAAAAACGTCGGTCAAAATTATTGGCGTTTCGTCATATCGTTGTAGGACAGACGCACCAAGTTCGGCTAAAATTCTGAATTTTTTGCTCTTCGTCAAGCTCCAGCGATTGACTAAATCAATACTTACTACATTGGTATTGTTAAAGTCTTCTTTTCTGAAAAAACCATTTGTATTTACCCTTAAACCCATTGCGGAGCGAGCGGAAATATTTCGATAATAACTAAAGGACAAACCTGTACCAAATTCTTGAGCTTTCAAAGTCTGGTAAGAGAGTGCAACTTCATTTAATTGAGCATGCAGTCCAAAAATGAAACACAGAGAAAATACAAAGAACGAAATGAATTTTTTCATAACTTAAAATGAATTTAATGCTGTGAAGATGACGCAACTTCAGGTGATAAAATAACTCCAATAGCGATTATATTACAAAAGAGCGTAAATACTAAAACCTGGTGCCTATTCGAATTCGAAGATTTGTTTGACTGATTTGATCTTCATAGAAATAATAAGAATTAGTACGGTAATAACCAGTTGACATATCCATACCAATAAACAGAGCTTTAGAGATACTAAAATCAAAACCAAAACCTGCAACTACTCCAAAATAGGTCCCTTTTGTCCAATTGCCATCAGTACCAAAGTGTGCAGGTATGATCTCACCAGGAGACATGGTACCACAAAATCCAAATCCATAGTTAGGTTCATATCTTCTCAAAGCAGAAACGCCGAGTTCTGTCAATACTCTGAATTTTTTGGTCTTTGTTAAGTTCCAGCGATTAACCAAGTCAATACTTGCAGTTCGATTGTGAAAAATGTCTTTATCATTTAGCACTCCGGTGGCATTGACCTTTAATCCAATCGCTGAACGGTTTAAATAATTTCGATAATAATTTAAGGAAAACCCTCTGTCTAATTCCTCCGTTTCTAGTACGTGGTAAGAAACTTGAATTTCGTTAAGTTGGGCACGAAGCCCAACTACGAAACAGAGAGAGAACATGATGAAAGAAATGATATTTTTCATAGCTTTATAAAAGAATTTAGTGGGATGAAGACAAAGCGCCTTCGGGGTTTTAATTGCAGTATAATTTCATCTGTTCGAACACTAGTACTCACGTACTGGAAAAGGTAAGGGTTGGGTGCTAAGGAAAATAATTTTAGCCCTGGAAAAATAAAGAAGGGGAGGGGATCGAATTATTCGATTAGATTAATCAGGGTGCGGTAGTCATCGAAAGGCGCATCCGAGTTTTTCATTTCAAGCAGTTCATTCATATCCCTGTCTGGATCCTGCTCATAATAAGTGTCTTCGATCTCCCCAATTGTTTGTTCGCAACGGATTTCTATCAGTCCGTTTTGTAGCTGTTGCTTACGCCACCGAAAGGTACTTTTCATCTTACCCCAGATCTCTTCGCTGATGTTTTGTTGTGTCTCATCCGTCTGGACTCCGGTTATTTCTTTAAACGCGAGATTGTTCCTGGCGATCGCTTTCCCTTTTTCGATGATGAAATAAGCGGTATGCGCTAATTGATTATCTTCCGTCAGTAAGTGTGCATAGGTGACTAGTTGCAGATCTTCTTTACTCCTGATCATATTCTCTCTTCTCGCAGCACCTCGCCATTTAAGATCAACGACCATTAGTTCTTTACCTCTTTCGAGTACGAGATCGGCCTTCCCTTTGATAGGAACCCCTTCGAAAGAGCCCCCGGTCTTTAGTTCGGTTCCCCTTACCTTCCAGTTGTTATTCCTGATTAAAGAAAGTAAGCTCCAGATTGCATACTTAACTTTATTGAGGAAAGCAATTCGTTCTGGTTCTCGCCCATACATTAGAAGTACCGCTCCTTCACGACTAAGCAAACGATAGGCTTTGCTATCTACCCATTCATTGACTTGTGACTGAGACCTTGATTCTATATCTTCTTCTTCAAAGAATAGCTCAAAAAATCGGTGGGCAAGATTACCCATAAGGGTTACATCTTTTACAATGCTTAGAATGCTTGACTTGCGTAGCTTGATTTTATAACGGAACAACCATTGATATGGATAATAAAACAAGTTTTCGATACTGGTGAAAGTTTCTTCTGATCGTTCTCCTAGTTGAGCCTCCGCTTTTGTCTGAATAAAAGGCTTGGGTTTGCCTAGTCTTCGGTAAGGAAGGGTTTCGGTAGATGGAATACTAAAATAAGGCTCAAGGCAATCATCCTTATTGTGTTCCGCCTGGATATGATAAGTGATGGAGGATAAGTTTCCAAAAAGTGCTTGTAGCTCATCAAACATTGGATGTGGAAATACTTCCTGTCCATCAACCTGCTCAGGAATGACTAAGAAAATCCTCCCTTGAGTATGTAGAATTGAACGGGCTCTTTGCCAGATCAGCAAAGCATTTTCTGCAGCTGGTGTCGGGACTTTAATGCCAATTTTATGGAGATACTTTAACTCTGCATCATACCAGTCAGAAAAGAAATGCTCTTGTTCGATACTTGAAAAATTCCACCAGATCAACTCTTCTACCGGGCCGATCACTGCGCTGGATTTGTAGACAAAGGCTTGGTGGCCTAATTCCGTATCTGTAAAGTTGATCGGAGAAGGTTTATAGATTGTTCGTACAATACGTTCTAACTCGAGATTGGTAAGATTCTGCTCAGATTCTGGGAGCGCATAGAGTAAATCGACAATTCTCTTAGCCTGCTCACCCAAGACGATTAGCGAATTGCTCTTGGTCGTTTGTTCATCCAATATTGCTTTTACCCATTTACCAATGAAGTCAAAGATTTCAATCACCTCACTTTTCGGAACCGTCTGCTGCGCATCATACCGTCGACGTTCAAACCAAAAATCATATTGATCCCTAATGGTTTTTACATTTATACTTTTATCTGCTTTTGCTTTTTCCGGGAGTACTACATTAAAGAAATTACTAATCGTAGCTCTCCAGGTATCACTATTTTGACCAGGGTTTTGGGCCATTAAATTAGCGATGAGATCAGCAAGGTCATCGTCAAGCGGTTTAAGCGATAGAGAAACAAACTCCATGATCTTGTACGGATCAATGGGCCGCCATAAGAAAGCAGGAGCGAGTTTAAGAATTTGTAAAGTAGGCCGAGCCAGGCTTGCTGATAATATTCCGAAGCTGGGTAAGCCTTCCTGGACAAAAGCATTGTCCAAGGCACGGTTTTTTTCCGGGATGACACAAACGGGGTTTAGTACATTGCGGTTGGCCCGGATTAATTTAGCCAAAAAAGTTGCAGCCTCCGTTTCTCTCCTGGCTCTTAATATAAAAATAGAGCCATCCGGGCTTAGATTTTGTTTGCCTTTGGTTTCTTCGCGATTTAAAAAGGCCTTGAACTTACCTAAATTGGTACTGGTATCTATTTCGGGTTCAGGGATGGCGCTGACCTTTGTACCATATTGAGTTAAGACCTTGAATAAGGCTTGGTAATGAGAAGGGAGCAAACGTAAAGGCTCATTATGATGTAGCTCTTTGACCGGATTTTTTCGTTTTTGAAGTTGTTCAAGCACCGTACAGAAGCGATCTGCAAAACCCTCGGCCAAGGCTATTTCATTTTTATTAAGTAATTGCTCAAGGTCAGCGATGATGCGTAGTCTGATGGTAGTCTTATCATCTGGAATAAAATTCCAGCCTGCAAGCTTAAGCGTATCTCTTAGTTGTAATAGTCTGGCAGCAGTAGCCAGTTGATCTGCCTGATAGGATCGATGATAAAATGCGTTTGGATTATTTACCAGTTGTTTACGCATAATCTGTCGAAACTGCTCTATTCGAATGTGCTCGTTATCAGCCGGATGGCCAACTAACCCTAAGTGGGATTCCAGCATAGTCAATAAGCCCGAAGGACCAAAGTAATGTACACCGCCTTCCGCATGTCGCACACGAGGATAAGTGTTTTCATCAATTTGTAATCCGAAGTAAATGATCATGCAGGGAGCTATGTTTTTGTGTTGTCCAATATAGAAACTTTAGTCTTGCGTCCTAAAATTCCTGATATCATAAACAAAGATAGAATTATTAAAATTCCCAAGAGGGTAGGTCAAGACCTCTTGTAGGTTTTCTTTTTCAAGATAGGACTTATCATGAATGATCAGGTAATTTCCACCAGCCTGTGCAATTTGCTTAACCCGGTCTGCATGCATTGGAGTACCCCCCATATAAAGCTCTGTCCAACCCAACAGATTATAATGATACAGTGTGTTATTGGGGCTGGTATCCGGAGCGACGACTACTTTCTCTGGCCAACGAATACCTAAATCATTTAGAAATGATCTCAATTCATCCGTACGAAATAAATCCGGATTAAAATAAGACATAAATACACTATCGGGATCATAGCGGTGATCGATAACCGTTTTGGTATGATAGGCATTAAACGCAACTACTCCAAAAAGGCTTAGGCGAAAGGCCCAATGGATTAATACTTTTGGGAGATATTGATGCACTAGATAGATGGCCATGCCAAGGATAAGGATAGGAAGTAAGATCATTTCTATGACATAATAATCATGTCCTTCGAATTGTCGAAACCAAAGCAGGAAAAAAGCGGTACAGCCTGTCATCAGGGCTAGCAGGGATAGATAAACGCTTGAGTTTTGGCGTCTCGGAGTAAGTAAGACCAAAACGCCTAATGCAGTAATGGACCAAAAAGTTTTAGGGTGATAATATGCCTCAAACCAAATGGTTCGTATTCTTTCCCAAACGTATTGTTGGCCCGTTTCGTCAATACTCCAATAAGGTCGAATTGTTGATAGAAAGTAGCTTGTTTTATGAATCTCATTATAATGATCTGCCCACAGTTTCCAGGTCCATAGACCGGCGAATACTAAAAGAAATCCAGGGATTATAGTCCAGGTATGTTTAAAGATTCGCTGAGCTTCGTTGGCGGTACTCCTACGGAGGGTCTCTAATTTTGAAACTATTCCTAAAAGGTCGAGCACGAATAATCCAATAATAATGGCCAGGCTCATCAGCGCAGAAATCTTGATCAATCCAGCTAAGGTATAAAACAGCATACTCCAGTAGAAGTGCTTTAACTGTTTGTCTCGATAGTATCGATAAAAAAACCAAATCCCAATCATTGCCAAACCTTGAGCGGGGACATTTGGTGTAAACCCATAACTATAAAACGCGACTACGGGGCTACCCATTAACAGGCCCGCGAGCAGGGTAGGGCTAAACCAATCTTTGGTGACCTGATATAAAATTTTGGCTAGCAAATAAAAGCCAGTGATCAGGCTAAGCCAACTTAATAGTCGAAATATCCCGTCCTCCGGACCAAAAATGGAGTACGCTAATGCCACCAAATAATAGAATATCGGGGCTTCTCCCGACCCCGTAACGTATCCTTCACCTCCCATAATGTAATGCATGCGAGGCTTGAAGAAGTTAAGACCGTCCTGATAATAATTGTAGGCAAGAGAAGCACTATCCGCTTGCCGCCATTGGTGGGTGGACCGTGGCGAGAACTCAAATATCTCCAGATAGCCGTAGTACCAGGCTAAACTGCACATCAATAATATAAAGAAAATAGGGAACTGATACCGTTCGCGCCAGGACTTCATATTGATTTAAGGATTTTTGTAGAAACTGACCCTGCAGTAGCAGAAAATAAGCTCATAATGATCAACCTTAAATCTAATTTTTGTGAATTACTTACATGAGGTACTATCCGCCAGTTTCTTGACGGAGTTGTTTGATTTGACTTGCCCACAGGTCTTTTTGTTCTTCCACCTCGTCTTCATCACAAAAATCCTCTATTTCAAGGATTGTTTCTCCGGTAACGGGAGAGCGACTAAAGCGAAACTCCAAAAATTCATCTTCGTCTGCGTCTTCCCATTTGAAACGAACACGCTCGTCTTCGATGTCATCGATCATCTCGGCAATTTCATCTGCTCCATCCCAGGTGAAGGTAAAAATCTCTCCAGTTATATCCACTTCATCACAAAACCAACGTATCAAACATGAAGGAGTAGTAATAAAACGATATAGTATTGTTGGGGATGCTCTGAATAAGAATTCGGCAGTAAATGATACTCTTTTCATGCTTCGAAAGAGGGTTTTGATGGTAATAGCTGGTAAATTGAACTAATTTATACTAATATATGTTAAATATTCGTTTACTGTAGACAATTGAAAACCAGCATGTTATTTCGTTTGTTTTATCAGTAAAACCAATTACGCTTTAGTCCTTGGCTCGACGCAATAAAAAATAAAAAACTGAGTTTTCCAAAAAAAAACTGCCTTTTTGAGAAAAAGGGAGAGACTCAGATTAAATATTCGTATTAAAATGAGGTTAACAAAATGTAAAGCAATGCGCTCTAGCCCTTGACTTACGTGTTAAATACCCTTATTTTTGTATTTGGATTGAGAAATGATATGCCTACTATTCCTATTACTATTGAATTTAATATTAAATTATTTACTTTCACCTCTTTTGACCGTATTAAATGCGGTATCACATTATTATACCCATCGCATATCTTCAACCGAAGAACCGAACTTTCGAACATTAAGAAATCCACTATTGCTTAATAAAACTTGTTATTTGCATGAGACAACTTAAGATTACTAAATCTATCACTAACCGTGAAAGTCAATCCCTGGAAAAATATCTTCAGGAAATCGGTAAAGTAGATTTGTTGACCCCCGAAGAGGAAGTAGATTTGGCCAAAAGAATCAAGCAGGGCGACCAGATAGCCCTGGAAAAACTAACAAAAGCCAATCTTCGCTTCGTCGTTTCCGTGGCCAAGCAATATCAAAACCAAGGACTCTCCCTTAGTGATTTGATTAACGAAGGGAATTTAGGTCTTATCAAAGCGGCACAACGCTTCGATGAAACCCGTGGATTTAAGTTTATCTCCTATGCGGTTTGGTGGATTCGCCAGTCTATTCTACAGGCTTTGGCGGAGCAATCCCGAATCGTACGCTTACCTTTGAACAAGGTAGGTTCTCTAAACAAAATTAATAAGGCCTTTTCTGAACTCGAGCAGGAATACGAAAGAGAGCCTTCTTCTGACGAACTAGCAGAGTTGCTAGAGATTCCTACAGAAGAGGTTGAAACCACCTTAGGTGTTGCCGCTCGTCACGTTTCTATGGATGCGCCTTTTGTTGAAGGAGAAGATAATTCACTTTTGGACGTTCTGGAGAATGGATCTACCCCAGGTACTGATACTTCTTTAGAATACAACGAATCTCTTAGTAAAGAGATTGACCGTTCTTTAAGTACACTTACTGATCGTCAATGTGATGTGATCAAACTATACTTCGGTATTGGTGTTGAGCATCCAATGTCTTTAGAAGATATTGGCGAGAAATTTGGCTTAACGCGCGAACGTGTCCGTCAAATTAAGGACAAAGCGATTAATAAGCTTAGAAATACTTCTAGAAGTAAGTTATTAAAGAACTACTTAGGAGCTTAAAAATCTTATCTATTTAAATAAGATCTGGCACTTCATCCATACGGATGAAGTGCTTTTTTTATACCCTTGCTGCTTTGAAGGCAACACCTTAAGCAAGAATTTCGTATCGTATAGAAAATACCTTAATCATTTAACCAAGTAAACTACCAATGAACGAAAAAGATTTACTGCTCCGCAGTGCCTCTGATACCTATCTGAGTCAGTGGCGAGAAAAAGAAAAAACAGCGCTGGAGTTATTACAGATTGTAGGCGAACTACGATTTGATCGCTCCATCGAGCTGGTCTTTTTTCGAAAAGATATTTATGATGTCCGGCCTAGTGCAATTATTGATTACCATACAACCGGCCATAATTATATCGACCAGGCTATTCACATCGAAACTTCTCTTACTATTGCACATGCAATCGCTGCACTAGAGGAGCTACCACCGTCAAAAATTGATATTGGCAAATTATACGCAGAGTGGGTCGAAGAATCTGCCTCTTTCTCTGATATAGATGATTTTATCCGAAAAAAATTGAATAGTGCTTACGAACATCAGGCTGGATTAGAGCCTAAGGATGTGATCCTTTATGGATTTGGTCGTATTGGCCGTTTAGCTGCCAGACGTATTATAGCTTCTACTGGACGTGGCGAACAATTACGACTAAAGGCAATTGTTATCCGGGCTAAAATGAAGGATAAATACCTGGAAGCGAGTAAACGAGCCGCTTTATTACAACAGGACTCTATCCACGGAGATTTCCAGGGTACCGTAGAAGTTGCCCCGGATGGAACAGAATTACTCATCAATGGTAATCGTGTAGCCTTAATTTACGCCAGCCATCCTTCTGATATTGATTATACCCATTTTGGAATAAGAGATGCTCTGGTCATTGATAATACCGGAGTATGGAGAGACCGGGAAGCATTAGCTGTACACCTTCGGCCCGGCGTTTCGAAGGTTTTGTTAACTGCGCCTGGTAAGGAAATTCCGAATATCGTTTATGGAATTAATCACGAAAGTGTAGACCTGGAAAGTGATGATATCTTATGTGCAGCTTCTTGTACAACCAATGCTATTGCCCCGGTTTTACAGGTAATGGATCAGGCTTTTGGATTGACTAAAGGACACATTGAAACGATCCATTCTTATACTAGTGATCAAAACTTATTAGATAATTTCCATAAAAAACCACGAAGGGGTAGAGGTGCTGCGACGAATATGGTACTGACGACCACTGGTGCAGCTACTGCCGTTGCAAAAGTATTGCCCCATCTGAAAGGCAAACTCACAGGTAATGCGGTAAGAGTACCAACGCCAAATGTATCATTGGCGATCATGAATCTTGACATTAAAGATACTGTGACTGTTGAGGAGGTAAATGCCGCTTTAAAAAATGCTGCAATGAATGGAGACTTAGTTGAGCAGATTCATTATAGTAATTCTACCGAATATGTTTCTTCACAGGCGGTGGGTATGGTGACTACTTCAGTGGTAGATGCGCCTTCTACTATTGTATCGCATGATGGGAAGACGGTAACGGTTTACGCCTGGTACGATAATGAATATGGTTATACTTGCCAGGTTATCAGATTAGCGAAACATGTCGCCAGAGTTAGACGATTTTGCTACTATTAGACGCTTACTATTTTAAGGATTAGATAATTATAAAGGGCGATGCAAACTTTACGTTTACGTCGCCCCTTTTATTTGATAGTTATGTTGTGCTCTTTAATTTAAGCCTGGTCGCCCTTCTCCAACTTTAATGGCTCCTTTATTATTGGTCTTGTCACATTCGCTGACTGAAAGATAAGGGTCAAGCTCAAGGATAATATAGGGCGTAAAGTCCGTCATTTTTTGAATGTTCAACTCTAAAGTACCCTTGTATTTTTCTCCGGGATATAGTTTGCCATCTCTGCTTTCCAAACCTCCTTCAATAAACCCTCCACCAAAGGTTAAGCTTCCTTTAGTCATTTTTTCTTTTGTAGAAAAATGCGCTTTCAGCGCCATGTTTTTCTCCTCTTTTTTCTGGCTATTGATGATTTTAGCTGGCCCGGGACCGGTATTTATAATTGTGTATTCCAGGGTAACTTGTTTTTTGGACTTCTTCACCACGCGGATAGATTCAATGGCTAAATCAGAACAAGCCTCTTCATCTACATCCGGCATTCCTTTGCTGGTTAGCTGCTCGATGTCACTACCAAACTCTTCGGCAAGGCTTTCTTTTTTTGTATTCGCAGGTGCCCCTCCGATAGCCATCGGATCGTTCTCTGATCCACTTTGCTTCATATAATCCGGGAGTTCAACGATTTCTTCAGTCGGCTTTACTATACGCTTATTACTTGAGGTAGCAACGTTGACTTGCATATTGCGGGAGATCTCACCTCGCTTTATAATAAAGTCCGTATCAAGGATAGCATTTTTGATATCCTCAGCATATTCGTAAAGACCACTTTCAGCAAGAGTATGATCGAAGTTTACCACTAAATAGGGTGGCGCAGACATCTTTTTACCGAAGAGTAAATCTTGTCTTCCAGTATTTATAATCTTATAGGAAATATTAAGTTTGCTGCCATTTGACTCACTTTTAAAAGTCATATTCGTTACCGCCATGCGGTAGCCGATATAATCAGGATTTTCAAAAGGAGCTTTATCAAAGATAGAATCCGGGATATTAGCCAATAGGCTGACCGGTAAGCAGAATAGCAATAAGAACAGTAGGTTAACGATTTTCATGTAGCCCTGTTTAAGCGACGCAAATTAAGCGTTTAAATTTAATGAATGCAGTTTAAACCGGGGGTGATTTCGTGTGTGGTGTGAGTGATGAACCTAGGTGTAAAGTAGGGTTTTACAATTGTTCAAACGTAAAAAGACAATTATTATTCCATAAGGTTTTATGTTAATACCTTAACCTTTGTGCTTGCTACCATAAAATAGATGTTAAGCCCTGTTCGCACTTAGGTTTTGAGATCAATTCCCCATTATATTTAGATTACAATGAACACGGAAATAGCTTGTATGACTAATAACTAGGTACTGATTCTTATTCTGCCTCCAGAATATCTATCGGGCGATCAATACCCTCCTCCAGAGAAATAAAAGTTTCTGTTCTTTGAATTCCACGAATCATCTGGACTTTGTCATGAAGTACTTGTCTCAGGTGATCTGTATCTTTACAAACAATCTTTGCGAAAATGCTGTAATTACCAGTTGTATAATGAGATCCTACAACCTGCGGAATCTTACGAAGTTCTTCAAGTACTTCCTCGTAGAGCGAACTTTTATCCAAGAATATGCCCAAAAAGGCAGTGACGTCATAGCCTAATTTACTGTAATCAATATCAAGACTAGAACCTTTTACAATGCCCATCTGCATCAGTTTTTTCATTCTAACATGGACGGTTCCCCCTGAAACGTGTACTTCCTCTGCAATTTTTGTATATGGCTTGTTTGCATCGGTCATTAAGATAGAAAGGATCTTACGATCAATCTCATCAATTTCCATAAGTTGATTATTTGGTTTTAGTTGGACTAATTGGTCTTACGTAAATTCGGCTGTTTGACAGATATGTACTTAGTAATCTTCATTAAAAATCTATCAAACTATTCTAAAGTTTCATATGTTGCTTGTAATCGATAATTACAAAAATTCTGTGAATTTCTCTTTTTCTAATGGAATTGACAAAGAAACAGGACAAATACTTTGATTTTTTACATTTTCATTATTTTTTGGTACCGATATAAACAAAGAGAATAGAAATCTTTGCAACGATATTTAATCCAATCTGTTAATTATGCGTTAGATGTAATGTTGTTTGTTATGTTTTTTAGCGAAGTCTGTCTATTCTTTTCTCTATTTAAGCAGACGTTGCTATATATTTGCCACAAAACGTACTTTAGCGTTTTAATAATTTAAAATACATGGTTAACCCAGAAGAACATAGATCTCGTGGTATTCAAATCTGGATACCTTTATTATTATCACTGTTTTTGGTCGGCGGGATATTAATTGGTTTCAAGCTACAACAAAGCAGAGTGAGCGCAGGTGGAGAAAGTATTTCTATCCTTTCTTCGGAACCCGGTCGTCTTGAAGAACTTATTCGCTATATCGATGCACGGTATGTAGATAAGGTAGATCGTGAAGAAATTACGGAATCAGCGATTAATTCAATCATTAAAGAACTGGATCCTCATTCCAATTATATTGCAGCTGATGATTTAAAAGAAGTGAACGAACAGCTTGATGGTAATTTTGAAGGGATCGGAATTGAATTTATGCTATTAGATGATACCATTCTGGTGGTTAGTCCAATCGCAGGTGGCCCTTCAGAAGCTGCCGGAATCATGGCTGGTGATCGAATTGTAGAAGTAGAGGATTCTTTGATCGTAGGGAATGATTTGAGTAATCGAGATGTAGTCGGGATGTTAAAAGGAGAACGAGGAAGTGATGTAAAGATTGGGATATTAAGAGGAAATGATGCGAAGATAAAGCACTTTGTCATCACGCGGGATAAAATTCCTTTGCATAGTGTTGATGTAGGATACATGTTAGATGAACGAACGGGGTACATTAAAATTAGTCGATTTAGTGCCACTACTTATAAAGAGTTTATGGAGAAACTCGAGTTTATGGTCAAAGAAAAAGATATGAAAGACCTGGTTATAGATCTTCGCCAAAATCCTGGCGGTTATCTACAAGAGGCAACCAATATTCTAAGCCAGCTTTTCAAAGAAAAGGATCGATTATTAGTTTATACAGAAGGACGGACGGTCAAACGAAGTGAGTATGAAACAACCGGCCGACCGTTTTTTGATATCGAAGATGTAGCTGTTTTAATTGATGAAGGATCTGCCTCTGCTAGTGAAATCGTGGCGGGTGCAATCCAGGATTGGGATCGCGGAGTAATTATCGGTCGCCGTTCATTTGGGAAAGGACTGGTTCAGGAGCAATATGGCCTGAGAGATGGTTCTGCATTACGCCTAACTGTTGCCAGATATTATACGCCTACCGGTCGCCTTATTCAGAAAAACTATGAAGATAGAGATGCTTATGATAAGGATGTTTATGATCGGTATGACTCTGGCGAGTTATATGACAAGGACAGTATTGCCGTCGCAGATTCTACTATATTTTTGACGAAGTTGGAAAAGCGTCCTGTTTATGGCGGTGGAGGGATAACACCTGATATCTTTATTCCGATTGACACTGCTGGGGTTACAGATTTCTATCTCGAACTTCGACCTTTTATTCCAGAGTTTGTACATCGCCATGTTGAGCAAAATAAAGAAGACTACGATTTAGACTTTGAAGAATTTGCGGAGCGTTTTGAGGTGGGTACAGCGCTTTTGGATGAGCTGATTGAGTATGGAGTTGCCAAAGGCTTAAAGATGGATAAGCAAGCATTAAAGACCTCTAAAAAAGATATACAGTTAATGTTGAAAGCCAGAATTGCACGAAAGCTTTATGGTGACGAAGGCTTTTATGGTATTTGGAACCGGGAAGATAATGCTGTAAACAGGGCATTGGAAGCATTGAGTATGCCTAATCCTCTGACCATCAACTAAACTAATTTAAATTTAGCTACGCAGGATAATACTTTCGTAGGGTAGAAGTTCAAAGTTCGTTTTTGCTACTGAAGCGGTACATTTTTTCGCAGTCAGGTTACAAGCAGCAGTCCACTTTATCCCGTCTTTGATACAGCTAATGAGGTAAAGGTCCTTTTGAGTTTCCCTTACAGATTTTATTTCTGCATTTCTCCAGGTATAAATATTCCCAAATTCTGCTAATTGCTCATCATTGTACTTTCCAATATTATCAGAGGTAAAATGAAGATTCCCTAATAAGGTATTAATTAGAAGTGTAGTGTACTGTTGATGTTGATTCAGATTGATATTGTGATCTCTTAAGAGTATTACATCCGGATCTGATTGGAAAACCCGATTATTCAGTTGCCAGCGATTTAGAGTGGTTCGAAGCGCAGCAATCGTAGATACTCTTTCTCGATGATGGAGGATCTTTAATAAATTGTGCTCCCAGGACAAATGAATATCAGGTCCTATACGGCAGTATTCTACTTTTCCAAAAGCGCTTCCAAGTGGTACACCACAGGCTAATATTTTTTGTTCGCCGATCGTCCGCCTCAGAAAATCCATGGCATCCGCCATTAGCTGCCCCCTGGTTTTATTCGCTGGCGGGTTGATACAAGCTGCAAAAAGAAAATCTAACTTCAGGATTTCATAACCCCATTTCTGAGTAATCGTCTGTAAGACCGCTAGTAAGTAATCCTGTACATCTTTATTATAAAAATCAAGAGCATAAAACCAACCACCCCAACCGGGATTATAGCCAGCCTTTACAGGTTTGCCCTTTTTATCTTTTTGTAGCCATTGTTTACGCTGCTTAAAAATCATGGAGCGACTATCACAAACAAATGGTGCCAGCCAGATTCCCGGGCGAAAGCCTTTACTTTTAATCTTGTTTGCTAAGCTACCCATTCCACTTGGAAAGGTACTTTTGGTATCCAGCCAATCACCTACTGCAGCCTGGTAGCCATCATCAATTTGAAAAATGTCTACCTGTGGTGATTGCTTTGTTAAAGCCTCCAGGTTTTGTAAGACGATTACTTCCGAAATTTTTCCAAAGTGATTATACCAACTGGTCCATCCGGTAAGGGGCGTTTGAGTCAGCGGACGCAGGTTCAGCGAATTAAAATAAGTATTAAAAACCCAGTTTTCTTTACCCTCAGCGATGAGCAGATCAAGGATAGGGAAGGAGTGTTCCAATTCCAGCCCTTCACAATCAATAGTGATAATCGCCTGCTTGGCCTTAGTGTCATATTGTATCAGTGTGAACGCACGATGCTCAGCCAAAGACCCGATAAATTGTAGTCGATCCTTTTGACGGACATATCCGTAGGTCCAACTATGTAAATGGCCTTTTGTCCTTTTAATCATTGCTACATGATCATCTCCATAAAATTGCATTCTGCTACGGGCAAAGAAATTAAGGCGTGGTATTTTTTCCTGGGTACTAAACTCCCTGCTTTCTGACCAGGACTGAAAGCCATTACAAAAGATTCGACTTTCGTTATTGAATTGAAGTGGAATTTTTATTGAAAGAGATTTGACCACCACCTTTTGTTTCGGATGAATCGTCAGTTGCAATCGCTTTTGATTTGCAGATTGGTCAATCTTGTAATCGACATAGAGCTCTTCAAAAAACCGCATATCGCCAGGCGTTAGCTGTACTGACTGATCATTATAACTGAGGGCCGTAATCATGGCAGCAAGATAAGAAAGTTGTCTGCAAAAAGGGCTAAAGTACGATCAGATTTGCGTTTTTAGAATGTCAACTTTTGCAACAATCTCTTCCACTGTTTCCTGTAGCTCTGTCCCCATTCTTAAGTACTCATTAGGATATTGATCCTTTAGAAAATGGAGTAAAGCATAATAGATCGGTTTGAAGCG
>JAHDHW010000038.1:20371-32713 GCA_020631105.1 Saprospiraceae bacterium
TCAAATTTCTTTTGACCGAGGTATAGGTTTCCAAGTGCGAAAGCTGCCTCCGGATGCTGTTGTTCCATTGCGATCTTATAATACTTGATTGCTTTGCCGGGAGTATTTTTTTGATACTGGTAAAAATAAGCAAGGAAGTAATCCGCATTTTGCTGACCGGTACCTATAGACTTCTGATAGTACTGTTCAGCTTTGTCTAGTATTTCGAGTTGTTCGTAACAGAAAGCAATTCTGAGGTGATCCTTATTTTTCATTTGCAGGTATAGATCAAGTGCCTCCTGATATCGTTCTTCTTCGAAGGCCTGCATTGCCTTTTTGTGTAAACTAAGATCTGATTTAGATAATTTATCAGCCAGGCCATTAGTTTGATTACTAAGGTAAGCCCGGGTTTTTTCCAGTAGTTCGTGCTGAACATCCGTAGGGATATGTTTGGTGTAAGCCAGTGCCTCTGTTAAATGGAAAGCAGAGTGTACGTTGTAGTTCCCGCTTTGTAGGTGGTTGAGGTGTTTTTTGGCCCTTTCTGCAATTTCTACTTCATCACACCATTCTTCCAGAAAGCGAACCAACCAGATCACCCGATTACGATCGGAGTTGCGCCCGTGGCGCATCAGGTACCAAATATTAAAAAAGCGTTCGCTGATTTGATAGAGATTATTTTTGGTAGTTGTACGAATCTTATGGATGAGGTCATTCTTAACCAATTGTGTTAACTGTGCGGAAATAATTTTGCTTTCAATTCTGGTGATTTCCGCGATCTCTTTAACCGAAATAGCATCCCAGGCTAAAGCAATGGCTTCGACGATTTCTTGTTGAGCGGCAGGCAAATCGTCCATCCGGTGTTTGTACAACGGGGTAACCCGATCGAGGATGGTCTCAAGATCCTGAAAGGCCTCTCCTTCGTCATCATCCAGAAATAATTCGAATAGCAAAAGGATGGTACGAATAACGCCTCCGGTTAAACGGCGAAGTGTTTCAATTCTTCCTTTATTATTATGCAGTATTTTTTCTAATTCTTGTCGTGGGTATCGGTCTCCTAACTTTGATAATAATTCAAAGGTCTCTTCGGAATTGAGTCCTTCGAGGTGTTCTATTTTGAAAAACTCATAAAAGGGGTGTCGATAGTCATAGAATGGTCGCACTGGAACTGCCGATGCAGCTACGATGCGCAGGTCAGGAGAAGTTTGTAATACTTTTCGGAAGCGATGCGCATCTTTATCCGAAAACTTATTGAACATGTCTGTTGCATTATCAATAAACAGGATAACTTTTTGCTTATTGGCCTGCAAGGCGTTTGTCAATAAACTAAAGCAGGCGTTTTCATATTCTTCATCAGAGTCGTTAGCCGCAGACAAGAGTTTCATTTTAGGTCGAATCCCTTTGAAATGGATACTTCGATCGCCTAATAATTCAGCAATTCTTTCCCAGAGTTTGTAAAGTTTTCGAATACTGTATTCTTCTTCGTTGAAGACCAGAGGAATGAGCCAGGGACTGAGCTTTGCGTTATTTTCTATGGCGTAGCTCAGTCGTAAAAGCATTGTCGTTTTGCCCATGCCGCGTTTGCCTTCTATGAGAATGTGCTGTTCCGGATGGCGCATTTTTGAGGCTTGAATTTCCTTAAAGATGCGTTGGAAGGTCTTTTTTCTAACGATGAAGTTATTGATGAGATCTTCTTTCCCCAGATTCTGGGGATTATACAAAAAAGGGATATGCGGAGCAGAAACAGAACGATTGGATTTCTTCATTCAGAATGATTTAAGCGTAAGTGGCTGAAGGTAAACTTTAATAAGCTATCAAGCTCGCAAACACTTAAGTGCTTGCAAACTTGATGGCCTGATTAATTTACCGCATATTTTCTCCACCACATTTGAAGGATTGGAGAGTTGAAGCTAAACACATCATCTTGGTTGTTGATATAGCCATCAAACTCCAGTATCTCTAATACACGTGCGGCGTCTTTCAATTGTTTGAAAGCATCTAAAGGAACCTTATCCTGTTGAGCAATCAGCAAAAGAATGTGCTTTGCAATTTGAGACTCTTCAGGTGGTAAGGTTTTGTCTAATCGGCTGTAGTAATTTTCGAAGTACAAATTGTACCGATGATTACTTGCCTTTTGCAGAATATGATCAATGATTGTATTACTGATCCGTTCACCGGTATTATCATACTCGTCGATTAACATTTGTACCACAAGCTGGATCATAAACGGAATGTGCCACTTCAATTGTTGCATAAGGTGCTTGATGGTACCCGGCTCGTATTTGACATTATAAGTCTTAAGTAATTTACGCGTAAAATCAGCGGCCTCTTTTTCACTAAGCGGTGGTACGGAAACAACATTCAGATCATTAATCGTAGCCGTCGCATTTAGCTTACGCGTGATATTCGGCAACCCGATAGAACCAGTGTAGACAAATTGAATCCCTTGTTTGACCCTTTGTCGAATACTTCGGTTTGAATGTAAAAATTCCACAGCGTCTTTAGGTCCGTGTTCTGCAATGATTCGTTCCAGACAAATTGGAAATTCATCAATAAGTAATACGATTTTAAAGTCAGTGGTATCCAACTCGCGCATCAGCTTTTCGAACTCATCAATGAACCGAGGCTTTTCCTGATCTGGCGCTTCAAATTCAATGTTCCATAATTTCACTCTTTTGAAGTGCTCTTTGAAACGTTCGAAAATATTAGATACCTTTTCGGATGCTTTAGCCAATCTGCCAACAGCTTCACTTTCCAGTAATTCTTCAGAAAGTAATTTAAAATAGTTTTCACTTTCTTCGATGTCTTCCACACTAATGTATACGAAAGCATACTTGTCGCGCGGAAAGTCTTCAAGAAAGCGCATAATGGAGGTCTTCCCGGCGCGACGGGGCGCAGAGATATAGATGTGGCTACCGGAATCTAGTCTACGGTAGAGTTTTTCGATAATTTGCTCACGAGGGAAGAAGTCTTTTCCACGTGGCGTCTGACCAACAATGTTTTTCATGTATGTTCGTGGGTTAATGGAATAAATTAGATGACTGCATCTCTAAATTTTTAACAAAAAATCTTTTGTCATCTCAAATGTACTTAACAAAAATTATTTTGTCAAAGTTTCAGGGGGTAAAGTTAAGGAAGGGTTAAAATAAGTTTTACAGGGGTTTATACATAAAAAAAGGAATAGATGTAAGTTATCTATTCCTTTTAAGGTTGAGAACTTTGATATTATTACTCTCTGATGAATATTAGTTCACCATCACCTTGCGCCTTAATAATTACGCTAGGGGAGTTGAGTTCTTTTTCATATCGTCGACGCTTAAATACATAATCTACACCTTCGATTATTGCACTGGATACTTCTCCAAAGTTGCTTGGGAAAGGTTGATTACTAACATTCGCCGAAGTAGAGACGATGGGTTTACCCAAGGCTTTAATTACCGCCTGGCAGTATTCTTCCTGAACCACTCTGATGGCAATCGAACCATCATCAGATACCAGGTTATCCGGAAGATTCCTGGCGTCATCAAAAATAATGGTTAATGGTCGAACGTGATGTAGTAAGAGGGTGTCAATCCTTGGGTGGATATGTTTTACATAATCCTTAATCATGTCAACAGAGTCCACTAAGATGATTAATCCTTTGCTGCGATCGCGCTGCTTTAGTTGATAAACCTTTTCGATTGCTTCTGCATTTGTAGCGTCGCATCCGATACCCCAGATGGTATCCGTAGGATAGAGAATGAGTCCACCGTCATCGAGGACGGCTTTTATGTCGTCAATATTATCCTGTTCCAACATAAAAGTTTTTGATTTTGATCGAGATTCAGTCATAGCTTTATAAACATTAAGATTTAAAGATTCAGCCATTCAGCATTTTTAGTTAATTCAAGTAAGTATAATCCATGTAGAGCGTAGCTCAAAATCGGATCATTTTCCTCAACTTGGGTTAAATAAAGAAATAAATCAGTTAACACTATTGTTCATAGCCAGCTATCAGTTTTAATGATTTTTGTCAAAACTGTCGCAAAGCTAAGTGAAATTGTCAAATGTTTCACTTATTGCGTCCAAATGAAACGCAATATATTGCAGTACAATGTTGTTTTTGAATTAGAACATTTGCGGATTTCAATATTTTAGCTTTTAATTACCGAAGCAAAAAGCTTGAAAACCTGATTATGTTCTAATGGGGTGGGTGATAGTCTGACCAGAATTCTGTAATCAGATTGACAAATAGAACGCTGTTTACCCGTTTTTGATATATCCAAGTCTGGAAATCTGAAAAAAAATTAGAACTTTTCTACTTTTTGGTTTATTATTAAAAATATAAGTTGCGATCTATAAAAAATAAAAGGTTTATGGACTAAAAGTAAAACCTCCCCAAAATCGTAACGACATCATAACAATTATTGCCTTTTTTATTTGCAAAATCATTTTCTGTGAAACGTATTGCTCGTAATATAGTTGCTTTTGTTTTTTGTGTATTGTTTGGGTATATGCCTGCGAATGCCAAGCATATTATTGGTGGAGAAATGACCTACGAGTGTTTAGGAAACGATGAATATCGTTTTACGATGTTTGTATATAGAGACTGTAGTTCGGATGGTGCGTATTATGATGATCCTGCACCTATTTCTATTTATACGACGGTTGGAAATACGTCAAGTTATTTTACAGATTTTACGGTGGGTCTTGTCCCTAATTCAGTGGAAGATATACCGCCACCGTCTGATCCTTGTGTGCTTACCCCCCCTAATGTATGTGTACAAAAAGCGCGTTACGAATTTACGAGAACCCTCCCGGCTTTTGCAGGATCCTACACGATCATTTATCAGAGGTGTTGTCGTAATAATACGATTTCGAATATTGTCGCGCCTGAAGATTCAGGAGCAACCTATGCGATAGAATTAACTCCAGAAGCACAGGCAGAATGTAATAATACACCTACATTCGATGATTTTCCTCCTACGGTAATCTGTGTAAATAGTCCTTTGTTTTTTGACCATTCAGCCTCTGATGCTGATGGTGATCAATTGGTTTATGAGTTTTGTGCACCATTGCTTGGAGGTGGACCTTTTGGTACACCTGAGAATCCGGGGACCGGGCCAAATGCTGCACTGGAATGTGATGGTGTTTCACCTAGTCCTCCATGTGGACCTCCTTTTGATCCTGTCCAGTTTATAT
The DNA here is from genome assembly GCA_020631105.1 of Saprospiraceae bacterium. Lineage (GTDB taxonomy): Bacteria > Bacteroidota > Bacteroidia > Chitinophagales > Saprospiraceae > JAHDHW01. The sequence continues at coordinate 25,529 of JAHDHW010000038.1, forward strand.
TGCCTACCTACGATGAATTAAATCCTATGGGGGGAGATCCTCAGATTTCGATTGATCCTAATACCGGGATAATTACAGGTCGACCTAATACTCAGGGACAATTTGTTGTTGGAGTTTGTGTCAGCGAATATCGGAATGGTGTATTGCTAAGTACTGTCCGTCGAGATTTTCAGTTTAATGTAGCTTCTTGTGAAGCGACGGTGGATGCGCGGATAGATTTTGATGAACTTGTAGGGGAGCAACAGTTTGTGATTAATTCATGTGGGAATAATACGATTACTTTTGGCAACAATAGTGTTCAGCAACAGAATATTGACGAGTTTCGATGGATATTTGATATCAACGGGACGATGGAAGAATTTTTTGAATGGGAACCTACGGTGACCTTTCCTACGATCGGAACATATCCAGGGATGCTATTACTCAATGAGAATAGTGCAGAATGTAGTGATACTGCATTTATAAATGTTAATGTGTATCCGGAGATTGAGGCAGACTTTACCTTTAGTTATGACACCTGTATCGCTGGGCCGATTACTTTCACTGATTTATCTTTTTCAGGCGCTGGGCCTAACGCCATCACGGATTGGCTCTGGGACTTTGACAATGGGCAACAAGGGACTAGTGATGAACAAAGCCCAGTATATATGTTGAATAATCCTGGGATTATACCAGTGTCCCTGACGGTTACGGATATTAATGGTTGTGTGGATACGGAATTACAAAATATTACCTGGCAACCAGCGCCGCCTATTTTACTGATTGAGCCAAGTACTTTTGACGGTTGTTTGCCGGGGACGGTCTTTTTCAATAACCTCTCGATACCTATTGATTCGACTTACGATATCGTATGGGATTTTGGTGATGGTAATACGAGTGATGAGGTCAGTCCTTTGCATACGTATACGGACGCTGGAGTCTTTGATGTGTCCTTACAAGTAACGTCACCGATTGGTTGTTTTGTAGAAGATTCCTGGGATAACTGGATTCGGATGCGGCCAAGTCCGATTGCTGATTTTACCTTCTCTCCGCAGGAGATCAGCAGTTTTGCCCCGGAAGTAACATTTACGGATGAGTCATTTGAGCCTTCTTTTTGGTTTTGGGATTTTGATGGGGAAGGTATTTCAAATCTCCAGAATCCAATATATTCTTTCCCTGATACAGGTCAGCAGGTGGTGACCCTGATCGTTACACATGAGAGTGGTTGTATGGATACGCTGGTGCAGGTGCTGGATGTAGTGCCCAGAGTTACCTTCTTTATGCCAAATGCTTTTACCCCTAATCTGGATGGTCTTAATGATGATTTTCTGGGAGCGGGAGTGACGGCGGGGATGGAGAATTTTCAGATGAGAATCTGGAATCGTTGGGGAGAACAGGTTTTTCTGACTAATGATCCTAACGAAGGCTGGAATGGTAAAAAGAATAATACAGGGAAAGAATCTCCAAATGGTGTTTACGTGTACGTGGTACAATATACTGACCCACGGGCAAATAGCTTCACGCTCAAAGGGTATGCGACTTTAGTAAGATAAACACCTTTTAAAATAACTCTTATTGGACAAATCTGTCTTTTACGGTTTCCTCTTTGTTCGATTATGCTTATCTTGGAACAACTTTTAGAGAAGGGATCGAGGCTTCATTAATTATTTGGGATGCGTACGAAGCACTGATCAAAGTGGATCAGCGTAAGACTCGCGTTTAGCGAGAATGACCAGCGAGTAATAATAAAAAACACTGGTTTCATTCCTTCTGAGTTAAAAGTCAAAATCGATCTATTAGATACCACCCTCCTCAAAAATTTTAACCAAATACACGTACAGAATTTATCAGATGTTTAATCTGGTGATTGTCTTACAGTTACTAACTATGAAGTACCAAAACTTGCTTTTACTCGGCCTCCTTATCATTTTTACTCAGGCCTCTTTAAAAGCCGCTCACATTATTGGTGGAGAAATGACTTACGTATGCAACGGCCCCGCTGCAGCTGATCCAACACTAAATTCTTATACATTTACGATGACTGTTTATCGGGATTGTGCCGGAGGAGGAGCTTCTTTTGACTCGGCACCCGGAGCTTTTGCAACAGGTACGGTATCGGTATATCGAGGATCAGAAACGCTGGAATTTATGAATATTGTGTTGGATGCGCCGGTTATTTCTAATATTGAGAGTAGCGCAGAGAATAACCCATGTGTAATTGTGCCTCCTGGGGTTTGTGGTGAAAAAGGTGTTTATACTTTTTTTGCTAACCTTGAACCCATAGATTCCAGTTACCATTTTGTATATCAGCGTTGTTGTCGGAATAATACCATTAATAACATTGTAGATCCCGGAGCGGCTGGTTCTACTTATTATGTAGAGGTTACACCATTTGCCCAACAAACTTGTAATACCAGTCCTTTGTTTACAAATTTGCCTGAAACGGTGATTTGTGTAAATGATCCATTAAATATTGATGCTTCCGCATTTGATGCAGAAGGCGACCAGTTAGTATATAGTTTTTGTAGTCCTTTGTCAGGAGGCACCCAAACCAATGTAGCTCCTAATCCGGACGATCCGCCTGCATTTTTTACGGATATTGAATTTTTGTTACCTAATTTTTCTGCTTTAGAACCTTTAGGAGGAGATCCTGTAGTTACAATTGATCCTTTTACGGGGGTAATAACGGGAACGGCGACCGATCAGGGACGTTTTGTTGTTGGTGTTTGTGTAGAAGAATATCGGAATGGCGAATTGCTGAGTACTATTCAACGAGATTATCAGTTTAATGTGACGTTTTGTGAGCAAGCAGTGAATGCTGGGTTACAAGGGATGATAGATGCCGGAGGGAATTATGTTTATCAATCTTGTGTTGATTCTACCTTATCATTTATTAATGAAAGTACGGGAGGTACTTTTCTAGAGAGTTTTTCATGGACTTTTGATATACCAGGAGATCAACCATTAAGCTTTACTACACAAGATGTTACGGTTACTTTTCCAGGACCAGGTGTATATACAGGTACGATGGTTGCGAATCCCGGAACACTCTGTTCAGACTCTGCGCAGTTGAGTGTTACTATTACAGAGCCTATACTTCCTGCTTTTACCTTTAATTATGATACCTGTGTTGCTGGGCCGGTTACTTTTACGAATCTAACGCCCAACGGAGATACGGAGGATTATGTTTGGGGGTGGGAATTTGGAGATGGAAACTTATCCGATGAGGAAGATCCAGAGCATATGTATGAGGATCCTGGTGCAATACCAGTGGCACTAAATGTTACAGATTCATATGGCTGTATTGAAACGGTGACGAATCAGGTTAATTGGTTTCCGGCACCGCCTATAATTGTAGTGGAGCCGAGTACTTTTGTTGGTTGCCCACCTGCATCTGTTGAGTTTATTAATTTATCCTCTCCAATTGATTCTACTTATGATATTGTCTGGAATTTTGGAGATGGTCGTATAGGAAATGATATTTCACCAACGCATATTTACGAGCGTCCCGGGACCTATGACGTAGGCATCCAGATTACTTCACCGATAGGATGTTTTATTGAACGAAGGTTTGCGAACTGGATATTTATTGATTCTTTACCTATTGCGGATTTCGATTTTGCACCAATGGCCAGATCTAATTTTGAGCCGGAGGTGAACTTTAGTGATCAATCGATAAGAGCTGCATTCTGGGAATGGCAGTTTGACCGCTTTGGAGGTACGATCGAACAAGATCCAACCTATGTATTTCCGGATACAGGGATGATGGAAGTTCAATTGGTTGTAACGCATATTTATGGCTGTCAGGATAGTATTACCCAAATTGTTGACATTGAACCACAAGTGACTTATTGGCTACCTAATGCTTTTACACCTAATGGTGATGGCAAAAATGAAGGATATCGCGGTGGAGGATTTTTCAGAGGGATGAGAGATTTTGATATGCAAATATTTAATCGCCACGGTGGATTGGTCTTTCAGAGTGCTGATCCTTCGGAAGCCTGGAACGGGCAACAAAATAATACAGGGAGAATGTCTCCCAATGGGGTCTACCTCGTAAGAGTACAGTTTACGGGACCCCGAGGTAAAGCCCAGGAGTATAAAGGTTTTGCAACACTGATGAGGTAGCTTTTAAAGGATATAAATCAAGCTGAACCATGAGCAAATTCCTAAAAAGGATGTTTTTGTTTTTAGGAATGCTGTGTTTTTCTATACATGGTAACGCTTACCATATTGTTGGAGGGGAGATTTTTTATGAATGCCTGGGAGTAGATCCTGATAATCCTGATGCTAAGCTATACCGGTTTATCTTAAAAATATATAGAGATTGTGCGGGTAATGGCCAGGATTTTGACTCGCTACCGGGTACCGCTATAGGGACTGTAACTATTTATCAGGGAGACAATGTAGTGCCTTTTATTTATTCTCTTCATCTTGATGCTCCCAGTATTACCTGGCTTGAGGCCGATGCCGGAAATCCCTGTTTAATTGTTCCTCCAAATATTTGTGTGCAGGAAGGGATTTATGAATTCGAGCAAAGTCTTCCCAATAGTAATGACAGTTATCATATCACTTATCAAAGATGTTGTCGTAATTCTTCTATTTCAAATATCTATAGCCCAGATGAGACCGGCGCAACGTATACCGTTGAGTTAACACCTGAAGCGCAGGCGGAGTGCAACTCGAGTCCAGTATTTGCAAACTTTCCTCCAATCTTAATTTGTGTGGATGAAGAGTTGAATTTTGACCACTCTGCTACTGATGAGGAAGGAGATCAATTAGTGTATGAGTTTTGTAGCCCTCTAAAAGGAGGAGGCCTTTATGGAAATGTAACTTCTCCAAATGGTATTTACCCCGATCCAGATGCTCCGCCGCCATATGATGGGGTAGATTTTATTGTTCCAACTTATTCTGCTTTAACTCCTTTAGCAGGAAACCCGGTAGTAAGTATTGATCCATTTACTGGTGTTTTGTCCGGTATAGCGGAAACGCAAGGTCAGTTCGTGGTGGGAATATGTGTAAAAGAATACCGTAATGGAGTGTTGTTAAGTACAGTACAGCGAGATTTTCAATTTAATGTTACTTACTGTGAGCCGACTGTAATTGCCCAATTAGAAGGAGACGAAGAAAATGGAGTTTATATATATGAAAGCTGTGAAGATGCCACCTTTACTTTTGAAAATTCTAGTTTTCAATCGCAGTTTATTGATGAATATTCCTGGCACTTTGATGTAAACGGTGAAGATTGGATATTTTCTGATTCTGAACCGACAGTAACTTTTCCGGAACCTGGAACCTATGAGGGGATTATGGTGCTTAACCCAGCTACCCAATGCTCAGATACAGCACATGTAAGTGTCCGGGTGGCAGCGCCGATCTATTCAGACTTTGAATTTTATTATGATACTTGTGTTGCGGGGGCAGTGAGTTATACAAATTTGGCTAGCTCAGGGAATGGTTCCATTATTGATTATCAATGGGATTTTGATGATGGAAGCTTTACTGATGAAAGTGATCCTGTGTATGAATTTGAAGACCCCGGATTATATAATGTTTCGCTGGAAGTTACAGATGAGTGGGGCTGTAAAGATACTTTCGAACAAGTAGTCAACTGGTTTCCGGCACCGCCAATTATTGTTGTGGAGCCCAGCACTTTTGTTGGTTGCCCTCCGGCATCTGTGGAATTTGTCAATTTATCATCTCCGATTGATAATACCTATGATATTGTGTGGAACTTTGGAGATGGCAATCTTGGGAATGAGATCTCACCTACGCATATCTATGAACGCCCCGGAACCTTTGATGTTGGGATTCAGATTACCTCTCCAATTGGTTGTTTTATAGAACGCAGGTTTGAGAATTGGATATTTATTGATTCTTTGCCAATCGCGGCTTTTGATTATGCACCATTAGTGCGATCTAATTTTGAACCGGAGGTGAATTTTAGCGATCAATCCATTAGAGCTGCCTTCTGGGAGTGGGAATTTGACCGATTTGGTGAAACTATTGAACAGCATCCGACCTATGTGTTTCCGGATACAGGAATGATGGAAGTTCAATTAGTAGTAACACATATTTACGGTTGCCAGGATAGTATTACTCAAATAGTGGATATTGAGCCTCAAGTGACTTACTGGCTGCCTAATGCCTTTACACCGAATGGAGATGGCAAAAATGAAGAATATCGTGGTGGTGGATTTTTCCGAGGAATAAAAGATTTTGATATACAAATATTTAATCGCTACGGGGGATTGGTTTTTCAGAGTGCTGATCCTTCTGAAGCCTGGAATGGGCAAAAAAATAATACAGGGCGGATGTCGCCCAATGGTGTATATCTCGTTAGGGTACAGTTTACAGGTCCTCGGGGAGAGGCTCAGGAGTACAAAGGCTTTGCTACACTTATGCGTTAATAATAGGACTTTAAAAGTTAAATCGTTTAAGCAGGAAAAGAGTGGTAATCCTTTGTAGGATATTTTTATCTTTGCGGCGATTATTTAACCAAACAAAGAATTGAATATGATTCCACAGTTTGCAGATTTAACCGAAGCTGAAAAGCAGCTGCTATATGATTCGATTCCATTGATTACCGTTTACATTGCGGGGGCTGATGGAAAGATTGATGAAGATGAAAAAGAATGGGCAAAAAAGATTACGAATATCCGATCCTATTCCTACCATGAAGATTTACAAGCATTTTATGCTGGCGTAAGTGATAGCTATTCTACCAAGCTTGATGCTTTTATTAGTGAGTTACCTAATGATGTAGCATCCAGAACAAGTGCGATTGAAGCTAAACTTGCTGGTCTTAATGAGATTTTACCTAAACTGGATGTAAATTTCGCGGCTCGCTTTTATAAAGGCTTGCTAAGCTTTGCAAAACATGTGGCAAAAGCTTCAGGTGGGATTTTTGGCTTTGGAAGTATTAGCCGTTCGGAAGAATCATTGTTAGGGTTGGAGTTTATTACTCCAGTCATTTCTGATGATTTGGATGATTCTGAAGAAGAAGAAACAGCAGAGTAGTATTTATTCAAGCTTGTCTTAGTTAAGAAAGCTTGATTGACTTTATATAAAACCCAATACTTTGGTTTCCTGTGAAGGACTGGAGTATTGGGTTTTTTAGTTTTAAGTTGGAAACTGAAACAAAGAGTGTATGTCAAGTTGCAAACTTGACATAAGGAGTGTGTTCCAAGGTGCAAACTTGAAACA
>JAHDHW010000038.1:32813-35309 GCA_020631105.1 Saprospiraceae bacterium
CAAACTTGAAACAAAGGATTGATATTTTATGAATTGAAAGCGAAAAGCGCGAAATTCGGGAAAAGCTAAATCCAAGAATATGAAAAAGTTATTACTACTTACTTTAGGTCTGATTATCGTTGTTTCAAGTTATGCTCAGCCTGCCATTGGTTGTATGGAAGCAAAGCAACAGATTAAACTTTCTCCATTGACTGACGGGCAGCGAGCGATGATACAGGCTTCGAATGAACGTAGTGATACAATTGATATCCTGGATTATAGTATTGAGCTGGATGTGACGCAGTTTTCATCCTCGCTATTGAAATCTGCCTGCGAAGTTACCTTTTCTCCAAAGATGGATAATATTGATTATCTGGCTTTAGATTTACTGAACTTGCAAGTGGACTCCATTCTCTGGGACGGTAGCCCCGTGAATTATAATTATGATGGGCTTTTGATAGAAGTTAACTTTCCGGAGGTACTTCAGTCTACGGATACTACCTCTGTAATTGTTTATTATCGAGGGACCCCAACAGTTGACCCCAGTGGATTTGGAGGTTTTGCTTTTGAAAGTGGATACGGGTATAATTTGGGTATTGGTCTGGCATCGAACCCGTATAACTTTGGTCGTTCCTGGTTTCCATGTTTTGATAATTTCGTAGAGCGCTCGACCTATAGTTTTGATGTGATGACGAATGGAGGCCGTAAAGCTTATTGCGTCGGTACTTTTTTGGGAGAGGATCAGATTAATTCGGATACCGTGATAAGGTCATATGAGTTGGATCAACCTATTCCAACTTATCTGGCTGGGATTGCGGTCTCTAATTATAGTGAGTATAATACAGTGCATGAAGGGGCCTACGGGCCGGTTGATATTCAGTTGGTGGCGAAGACCAGTGATCTGAATGATATGATTGCTACTTTTGCTTCGCTTGGTGAGGCAGTGGACGCATTGGAGTATTGGTACGGACCTTATATTTGGGATAGGGTAGGTTATGTTTCCACTTTGCGAGGCGCAATGGAGCATCCGACGAATATTGCTTATCCGGATTTCGTTGGTTTGGGAGGAGATGATTTTGGTCATAAACGATTAATGGCACATGAGTTGGCGCACTGTTGGTTTGGAGATATGGTAACCTTGAGCTCTCCGGCGGATATGTGGTTCAAAGAGGGAAATGCAGAGTATGGTGCGCATTTATTTACGGAATACAGCCAGGATAGAGCATCCTTTTTGACACAGATCAAAGATAATTTTTTGAACGAAGTACTTAAGAATGCGCATTATGATGATGATGGTTTCCAGCCGCTTTCCGGGATTCCTTATGAGCATACTTACGGGACGCATACTTATCGGAAGGGAGCTTCGATGATTCATAACCTCCGTGGGTATTTGGGGGATTCGTTATTTAGAGTGGGACAGCGGTATGTCTTAGAGAACTTTCTATACAGTGCAGTTGATGCGGATATGTACCGGGATGCGCTTATTGAATCAACCGGAGAAGAAGAGGTGTTAACCTCATTTTTTGAGGACTGGATCGCATCACCGGGTTTTGCTTCTTATGAAATCGACTCTGCTTTTATAAATGCTAATGGAGATCAGTATGATGTAACTTTGCACATTGAACAAAAGTTAAGAGCAGCGCCTAATTACCATACTAATGTTCCGCTTCAGGTTACTTTCATGGATGAGAATAGAAATACTTATTCGCAGGTCGTAATCGTCTCTGATCAATATAGTACCGTAGATTTAAGTGTACCTTTTGAGCCAGCTATCTGGTATCTGAACGGAGATAATGATTTGCACCTGGGGAATATTCAAAATGATTTAATCCTTACTTCCACAGGCGCTAAAAACTTAAGCTTTGCGGAGGTGCAGTTAAATGTTCAATCTATTGAAGACTCTACTTATTTTAGAGTGGATCATTATTGGACTGCTCCGGATGCAATTACGGAAGAAGATGCTACCGCGCGGCTTTCTCAAAATCACTACTGGCGATTTGATGGAGTATACACCCCCGGATTTTCTACAGATGCAACGTTAAATTACAGTGGTATCCTTCGCCCTCAGCTGGATGCTGACCTGACGTCAATGACAGAAGACAGTTTGATCCTTGTTTATCGACCACATGCCGGGGAAGATTGGGTAGAGTACTGGAGTTATGATAAAATTACAGTCATTCCGAATGATGGTCGTGGTTTTATCTTTATTCAGGATGTACAACCAGGAGAGTATGCTTTTGCGAATGGTGAGCTCGCTCCTCCAGTGAGTACCCGGGAACCACAGCAACTTTTAGACTTTGTCGTATACCCGAACCCCGGAGATGATTTTATTCAAATCAAGGGAGATTTTTCAAATTATAGTGCGCTTAATTACCGTATTTATAGTGTTGACGGAAAGTTATTACAGCAAAATGCGCTAGCGGGTACGATTTATGTAAATACTCTATCAGAAGGTATGTATGTACTTCAATTGTTAGATGGAGAGAAAAAGTCACTCGGAGTTAAGTCTTTTGAAAT
>JAHDHW010000038.1:35409-36913 GCA_020631105.1 Saprospiraceae bacterium
AAAGGAGAAGGTATTTATTTAATTTTTATGAAAAAATTAATACTTCCGATTCCGGTTTTTATTTAGAGATAGATATATTTGGCATAACTTAATTCTCCCAAAATCGATCTTAACCCCCTAAAGATCAAATTTCCATCACGTATTTTACGAAGTTCACAGGTGGTGAAATTCGTTATGGTTTAATTATTCATTAAACCATATACCAAATTATTATCCACCAATATGGCCGCAGAATGCTATACGTATTCGTTTATAATGTCACGTAGCTTCTTAAAAAAGTCCGCTGGCGGACTTTTTAGTATTATATTTGTATATCAGTATATAGGGCTTTGATCCTATTAGCTAATCCTAAACTGTAATTCAATGAATTTATTCAAAAAACCACTCTGTTTATTGCTTGCCTTTACGGTATTAATGAGTGCATGTCGAAAAGATGATGACGATAGTGCTGAACTTGACGGTCAACTAGAAGAAGCATTAACCTTTGCTTCGAATGGAGTAGGGCCATCTTTTTATACGATGCCTGCGAGTGATGATCTAAGTGCTATTCCACAAGATCCTAAGAATCCATTAACTGCTGAAAAAGTAGAATTGGGTAAATTATTATATCATGAGACTGGTCTTGGCATAACGCCATTAGTACTCGGTAATGAATCTCACTTCTCCTGTGCAAGTTGTCATTTCGCATCTGCGGGATTTCAGGCAAATCGTTTTCAGGGGATAGGTGAAGGAGGCCAAGGATTTGGAATCAATGGTGAAGGCCGTGTTCAAATTCCAAACTTTGATGAAAACCTGATGGATGTTCAGCCAGTACGTACGCCATCTGCTATGAACCTGGCTTATCAGGAAGCATTACTTTGGAACGGACAGTTTGGAGCATCCGGCGTAAATGAAGGGACCGATGCCTACTGGACACCGGAGACTCCGATAGAGACGAATAACCTTGGATATGAAGGATTAGAGACTCAAGCTATTGCTGGACTAAAAGTTCACCGAATGGACCTTGATGCTTTACCAGAGGTAATCGAAGAATTAGGTTATAAAGCAATGTTTGATGCTGCTTTTCCAGATATACCGGAATCAGAGCGATATTCCAGAGAGATTACTGGATTGGCAATTGCTGCTTTTGAGCGTACGCTATTAGCCAATCAATCTCCTTTTCAGCAATACTTACGTGGAGATAAAAATGCAATGACGGAGCAGGAGAAGCGCGGAGCGCTGTTATTTTTTGCGGATGCAAATTGTGCAAGTTGTCATAATGGGCCAGGATTAAATAGTATGGAGTTTCATGCGATTGGTTTATTGGATTTGAATGATTGCCCGGAAGATATCTTTAAGACTACAGATAGTGATCCGGCGCACCTGGGACGAGGAGGCTTTACAAATGATCCTGCTGATAACTACAAATTTAAAGTACCTCAATTATATAATTTGAGTGATTCTCCATTCTTTGGTCACGGCGCAAGTATCCGTTCGGTCAAAGCAATGGTTGAGTATAAAAATA
>JAHDHW010000233.1 GCA_020631105.1 Saprospiraceae bacterium
GCAGTTGCAAAAAATGCCTGACCACCGCCGCCGCCTTTAATCTCTTTGGCTAATTCGCGAACCATATTTCCAGCGTGTAAGTCTTTTTCTTTCGTCAAAGATTCACTAATCGTAACCATTAACTGAGGCTTACCATTTACTTCTGCCCCGAAAACAATTACCGCATTTCCAAGCTCACGTTCTAATTCATAAGCTAGTGTTTTTAGCGCTTTAGAATCTCCTAAAGGTAATTGTTGACTAATAAACTGAACGCCGTTTACTTCACGAACTGCTTTCAAAAGATCCTCTTTTAAGTTTCCTGCTTGCGCAGCTTGTAGCTTTTCAATTTCTTTCTTCAGCTTTTTGTTTTCTTCCAGTAACGCAGCAACATTCTGTACGGTACCGGTAGGATTTTTAAACAAAGCGCGGATTGCATTGAGCTCTTCCAATTCTTTAGTCAAATATTGCTCTGCCTGATCTGCAGTTACTGCTTCGATCCGACGTACACCTGCTGCAACCGCACCTTCTGATAAAATCTTGAAAATACCAATCGATCCGGTAGCCGATACATGAGTCCCTCCACATAGTTCTCGGGAGAAATCTTTATCGAAGGTGATCATTCGAACAGTCTCCCCGTACTTCTCTCCAAAAAGCATCATTGCTCCTTGTTTTCTCGCTTCCTCGAGGCTTAGGATATCTTCCTCTAAAGGTATATTAGCACGAATTTTCTGATTGACGATTTTTTCCACTTTAGCAACTTCCTCATCTGTCATTTTTTGAAAGTGAGAAAAATCAAAACGTAATCGTCCTTCATCAACATCCTGTCCTTTCTGCAAAGCATGCTCGCCCAATACTTCATGTAAAGCAGCATGCATTAAGTGCACAGCAGTATGATTCTTTGAAGTAGCAGCACGCTTAGTGCTATTCACTTCTGCAACTACTGTTGCGTCAAATTGTACCGGTAATTTCTTGACAATATGAATAATCAGATCATTCTCTTTTTGAGTATCCATTACCGGGATTTTCTCTTCTCCAAACCAAAGCAATCCTGTATCACCGTGCTGCCCCCCACTCTCAGCATAAAAAGGTGTTTTATTCAAAACTACCTGATACTGCTCTTTATCTTTCACTTTTACGGTACGATACTTCACTACCTTGGCGTCCTCTACCTTTAGTTCCTGGTAACCTACGAAAAGTACAGAAGGATCATCCAGTAAGTTAGTCCAATCTCCTACTTCTTTCTTCGCATCAGCCCGCGCCCGTTCCTTCTGCTCATTAAGTGCTGCCTCAAAACCAGCTTCATCAATGGACCATCCTTTTTCATCAGCAATCAATCGTGTAAGGTCAATCGGAAATCCGTAGGTATCGTATAATTCAAAAGCTACCTGGCCATCCAATTTATTATCTGCTACTTCCAACTGATCAATCCGGCGTAAACCACTTTCCAATGCACGCAAGAATGATTTCTCTTCCTCCAACACCACCTTGCTGACAAAATCTCTTTGTCCATCCAATTCAGGGAATACATCCTTAAAGGCATCAGCCAAAAGAAGAACCATTTTATATAACATTGGCTCTTTGACATCTAGAAAGGAATAGTAATATCGTACCGCTCGCCGAAGAATCCGACGAATGACATAACCAGCACCATTATTACTAGGCAATTGACCATCTGCAATCGAAAAACTTACTGCACGAATGTGATCTACCACCACTCGCATGGCAATATCTGATTTTGCTGCGCGGTCATAGCTAAAAGTGTATTTCTTTTTACTCTCTTGCTCTACGAACTTGATAAATGGCGTAAATACATCAGTATCGTAGTTTGAAGATTTACTTTGGAGCGCCATACATAATCGTTCGAAACCCATCCCGGTATCAATATGTTTCTCCGGTAAAGACTCCAGACTTGAGTCCGCTTTTCTGTTATATTGAATAAATACCAGGTTCCAGATTTCAATTACCAAAGGATGATCCGCATTCACTAAAGTGCTTCCGTCTACTTTCGCTCGTTCCTCATCACTTCGCAGATCTACGTGAATCTCCGAGCAGGGACCACAAGGGCCGGTTTCTCCCATTTCCCAGAAATTATCCTTTTTATCATATTTTAGGATACGATCTTCGGTTGTCCACTTTTTCCAGTATTCTATGGCTTCATTATCTGGCTCCAGGCCGTCTTTCTCATCTCCCTCAAATACAGAGACGTATAATCTATCCTTATCCAGACCAAAAACATCCGTTAAAAGCTCCCATGCCCATGAAATCGCCTCTTCTTTGAAGTAATCACCAAATGACCAGTTACCAAGCATCTCAAACATCGTATGATGGTAACTATCAATTCCTACTTCTTCCAGGTCATTATGCTTACCACTTACCCGCAGACACTTTTGCGTATCAGCAATTCTACGGTCCGTAGGAACTTTATTACCAAGGAAAAAATCTTTGAATTGATTCATTCCGGCATTAGTAAACATCAAAGTAGGGTCATCTTTATTAACAATTGGTGCTGATGGCACAATCTTATGTCCCTTCTTCTCGAAAAAATCCAGAAATTGCTGTCGAATTTCCTGAGCTGATTTCATATTAAGTATTTTATTTTTTTGATCCTTTGTTAATTCTTCTAATCCTAACCTTAATAAACTCCAAAACACTCCTTTTGGGTTCCTATTCTTATCAATATAAATCTTATCGATTAATATTTAAAGAAGTAACTTTTGATGCTTATTGCCTGTCACTACAGGTGCAATATTTGGCTCAAATGGAAGGTATACTTTTTATTATTTTGTATTTAGTGCAATAATTGAAGCGTAAAATGCTACATTTAACCACGCTATCAAACACTTCAATTAATAAAATCACTAAATAATTGACACTCAAATAATAAATAGCTTTAATATTATCATTTATTTGGGTACATTATTAAAACAAACTATAATATCATTGTTAAGTGTTAGTAATTTTCTATTAAAGTTTTTGAAAATTCACGATTGCACGATTAACTTTGGCCGCAAATTCAGACATTCCTCCACATATTCAAGCCAAAAAAGTGGAACAAAAGTAGGAATTTTTGGCTAACGAATCTAGAGTTAATGAGAAAAGAAAAGTTCGTCTATAATACCCAGACGCTTAGGTACGAGAAGGTCGTACAACCGCTTAAAACAAGGATTCTTAAAGCGATGGGTTTCATTGGAGCAGTTGTAATTGCTGCTACAGTAATGGTTTCCATTGCATATGCTTATTTCCCTTCTCCTAAAGAAGAGTCCTTAATGCGTGAAATCAAGCAAATGAAGGAAGAGTTGTATGTTATGAACACTGACTTCGAAGTCCTTTCTAAAGAATTAAACTATTTACAAGATCGCGACGCAAACATCCACCGAATGATTTTCGGTATGGATCCGATTGACCAGGATGTATGGAATGGTGGTATCGGGGGTGCTGATCGTTATAGCAATCTTACAAAATACAAGAACACAGGAGAATCGCTGATCAGCGCGAAGCAAAAAGTTGAAAAGCTAAAGCGTCAGATGGTCGTTCAATCAAAGTCTTTGGATGAGGTTGCTGACCTGGCAGATCAAAGAGAAGAAATGCTCGCTTCAATTCCTGCGATTAAACCTATTAGATCAGATAAGTTAAAACGTAATATTCGATCCCTTTCAGGTTTTGGGATGCGGATGCACCCAATCTTTAAGCGTCGAAGAATGCATAAAGGTATTGACTTCACTACTCCGAAAGGTGTAGCGATTCACGCAACCGGAAATGGTGTTATTGAATCTATCAAGTACAAAAAGAGTGGTTATGGTACTCATGTTATCATCAATCATGGCTTTGGATATAAATCATTGTACGCTCATATGGGTGAAGTAAGTGTAAAACGTGGGCAAAAGATCGTCCGTGGAGAAATTATCGGTAAAGTTGGAAACACAGGTACTTCTACTGCACCTCACTTACATTACGAAGTAATTTACCAAGGCAAAAAGGTAAATCCAATCCACTATTGCATGGATGGACTTTCTGATGCAGAATACCAGGAATTGGTTAACATGTCTGCTAGTCAAAACCAATCTTTCGACTAAGATTCATTCTTCCGTCTAAAAAACGTTCGCTAGACTTAAGGTTTAGCGAACGTTTTTTATTTTGGGGATAATGAATCAGGAATTGCCAGATAATTGCCTCAACTGTGGATGTATTTTGCCGGAAAATGCAAAATATTGCCCTGACTGTAGCCAGAAAAACACCGACGGGCGAGTACCGGTTTGGACTTTCGTTACTGATTTTATTGCTAACCTGTTTAATATTGATTCTAAACTAATCAGGACCTTCCTGGCACTATTTATCCCTGGTAAGCTGACCAAAGAATATTTTCAAGGCAAACACAAAAGCTACGCTAATCCAGTCCGTTTATTTTTATATGCCGGTGTCACCCTATTTGCTGTCGTTATTTGGAAGACTTCCGACATCAGTTTCGGAGTTGATAAAACCTTTTATCAAAAACAAGCAGATGAGGTCCATATCCGGCAAGTCCTTGAAGATAAAGTTGATATTTACCGGGAAACGTTTCAGGATACTGCTGATTATTATCAGACAGACAGCCTAAAAAAATGGGTGCTACAGGAGCTGGACACCGGGGCTGGTGACTCTATTACTTTGCAAAATATATTCGGAGAGGATAAACAAGTAAATGTTTCTACCATGGACTTTGTAGATCTTTCCACAGATTCTCTTTTGGCAAAATATGGAATTACCTCAAGCTATGATACTTTTGTACTAAGTCGCCAAATAAAATCCATGAAAGATGGCCGAGGCTTATTTCACTTTTTTATAGGCAAGTTACCCATCATGATCTTTTTTATGATGCCTTTCCTTGCATTGATTCTGCTAATTCTCTACGCCAGACATAATTACTTTTTTGTAGAACATCTCGTCTTCTCTTTTCACACACATACTTTTGCTTTTATTATTACATTGGTACTTGTATCCACAGGTCAGTATTTACCCGGGCTGGCGATAGCTGCTTTAATTATTGGAATTTTTGTCTATCAATTTCTTGCTCAAAAACGTTATTACGAGCAGGGCTTCTGGAAAACCTTATTAAAATTCCTACTGCTCAACTTTGTCTATATGTTCTTAGTCACCCTGTTTTTCACACTTGCGGTAGCAATTAGTTTTGCCCTTTTCTAATTCTTCGATTTAAATATCTCCGTCGAAATTGCAATAGAAGCCCAAACTTCTCATATTTGCAGCTTAATTCATTAGAATACATGGATATCTACGATCAATACGAGATGGTAATTGGATTAGAGGTGCACATTCAGTTGGCCACCAAATCAAAAGCATTCTGTGCGGATGATTCCACATTTGGCGGAGCACCAAATACACAGGTAAGTGCCATTTCATTGGGTCTTCCTGGTACTTTACCACGATTGAATAAAGATCAGGTAAAATACGCTGTACGTTTAGGCCTAGCGCTTGATGCTGCAATCAATAAACGTAGCTATTTTGATCGTAAAAACTATTTCTATACAGACCTTCCTAAAGGTTATCAGATTACTCAGGATAACCAACCGATTTGTGTCGGAGGTAAGATTCCAGTATTTACATCAAAAGGCGTTCGCCAAATCCGGATTCATCATATCCACATGGAAGAAGATGCCGGGAAATCCATTCATGATCAGGATCCTAAAAACTCCCTTATTGATCTTAATCGAGCAGGTACACCATTACTGGAAGTAGTTACCGAACCTGACTTTCGTTCAGCAGAAGAAGTTGATCAGTTTATGAATCAAATGCGGCAACTCGTTCGATACCTTGAAATCTCTGATGGTAATATGGAACAAGGCTCTATGCGATGCGACTGCAATATCTCTGTTCGAAAAAAGGGAGTAACAACCTATGGTGAAAGATGCGAAGTCAAGAATATGAACTCCATGCGTTTCGCCAGAAAAGCAATTGAGTTTGAATTCAAACGTCAAATAGACCTCCTCGAAAGCGGTGGCAAAGTAGAACAGCAGACACTTAACTTCGATCCGGTAAGTGGTTCGACCTCTCCCCTACGGGATAAAGAAGATGCGCACGATTATCGATATTTCCCGGAGCCAGATCTACCTCCTGTAGTACTGAGCACATCTTATATTGATAAGATAAAAGCAGAGCAAGTACCATTACCCTGGACATTACGCCAACAGTTTGAAGAAAACTTGGGACTTAGCAATAGTGATGCGCATTTGCTTACAGAAGATAAAGCAACAGCAATGTTTTTCCTGGAATTCTCCAAACAACATCAGGATAATAAAGCTGCTGCCAATCTTACTATAAATAAAATTCTACCTTATCTCGCAGATCAAAAAATCACTATTGAAGACTTCCCCATCCCTGTAGCACAATTAAGTGCTTTCCTTCAATTAATTGAAACAGGCAAGGTAAGTTCCTCTATCGCTTATCAACGTTTATTTCCTTCGCTGATCGAACAGCCGCTGATTGCACCGCTTACGCTCGCGCAATCGCTGAATCTGGTCCAGTCAGCTGACGCTGACTTCCTCGAAACGCTGGTAGCCGAAGCGATTGCCAAACATCCCGATAAAGTCGCAGCCTACCAAAAAGGTAAGAAAGGACTAATTGGCTTTTTCATGGGTGAAGTGATGCGCAACTCCAAAGGAAAAGCGGAGCCTAAAACAACCAATGCCCTACTTAGAAAAATGCTGGAG
>JAHDHW010000234.1 GCA_020631105.1 Saprospiraceae bacterium
TTATTGGTACGATGTAAGTTTTGGTCTGGAT
This sequence comes from Saprospiraceae bacterium, assembly GCA_020631105.1. GTDB lineage: Bacteria > Bacteroidota > Bacteroidia > Chitinophagales > Saprospiraceae > JAHDHW01. The sequence goes on from JAHDHW010000234.1 coordinate 32, forward strand.
ATTTTTCGCCATAATAGATATCACCTTGAAGATAGTCCGTAAGAAAACGCATTGCTTGTTCTAATACAATGTACAAGGCACCTTCGAAAAGGTTTTCTTTTTCAATTGGAAGCATCCATGCTTCGGTTTCGTTTAGAAAAGCATTTCGAATTTGCTCATAGGCTTTCGGTAGAAAGTAAACTTTGGATAAATCGCGCTCGCTTTCTGCTGCGCTTGCACACATCGATCGAACCATGTCTCCAAAGTCCGTCACGAGGTAGCCCGGCATCAGGGTATCCCAATCAATAATGGCCAGGCATTGCTTATTGCTTTGGTGAAAAAGTACATTACTGAGTTTGCAGTCATTATGTGTTGCCCGAATAGGTAGATCAGAAAAATCTAAATCAAGTTGATTATAATACCTTAATATCTGACTCACCTGGGATTGGGCCGATGATAATCGTGAAGGCTGCTGCTTTATGACCTCCTGAAATCGTTCATATCTACCCGAAAGATTATGAAAGTCCGGAATGCTTTCCTGTAATTCATTAACGGGTAGATTCTTTAGGCACCTCGCGTAGATTCCATAAGCCTGAACGGCAAGACTCAGGAACTGTGGTTCCGGAGGATATTCAAAGGCTGTAGATTTAGGTACAAAGGTGAGCATTCTCCATAGCTTACCTTCTGGGGCGCGATAGTAAGGTTGATTATCAAGGGTCTTAACCCAATCCGGAATGATGAAAGGATAATCTTGTTGACTCAAATGCCGGGCGGCGAGCTGATAGTTTTGAAAAACGATCTGAGGCTCTTGAAATACATGATCACTAAAAGCCTGAAGGATATATTTTTCCGGAAGCAGTTCGCCTGAGACCTTATAGGTTTGATGTATCAAGCCTTCTCCTAAAGGATGAATCTCCAGCGGGCCTGCCTCCGGTAAAAATTGACGGACGATTACTTCCACAACGGACTAGTATAGCTTCCTGCTTCTGTCATACCAGACAAAGCTTTTTGTACAGTTGGTTTATCTTCCGCATAAGTCACTCCGTGCCATTGTTCTTTTGACTCTAATACTTCTACTTGAATCTCTCCTTTCTGCACCAGGTCATTAACAATGAGCGGGATATAAAATTCTGACTTTGGATTTTCGTGGTTGGCTTTTGCAAATTCGATAAAGTAGCGCTCCAGGTCCTCAAAGAAATCCGGATGAAAGCCCCAGAAATTCATGGATACCAAAGTGGTAGGCGCTAATTCATGTGTTGTATCTCCTTCGTGAAATAAAATGCGGTCTCCCTCCCAACCAATCTTTGTTCGTTCAATCACAGTAGTAAGCATTCGCTCCGCATTCATCTCACAGACACCTCGTGATACACTACCGTTAGGAGATAATGTTTTGGACAACTGGAAGCCTACCATAGCGGTATGTGTAGAGCTTACTTTATTTTGCAGGAAGTCACTAATCAATCCAAAGGAGGAAATGCCATAATAATCATCGGCATTGATGACCGCGAAAGGTTCGTTGACCACGTCTTTGGCAACAAGCATAGCATGCCCGGTGCCCCATGGTTTTTGGCGAGGTACGACGCCCAGGCCAGGGATTTCCGGTTCCATTGGTTGAAAAACAAATTCGACCTGGATACGATCATCAAATCGAGCACTTACCTTTTCTTTAAAGTCGGCTACAAAAGATTCTCTTACGATGAAGACTACCTTGCCAAAGCCTGCACGAATCGCATCATAGACAGAGTAATCAATAATTGTTTCCTCATGAGGTCCTACCCCATCTAACTGTTTTAATCCGCCATAACGGCTTCCCATACCTGCTGCTAATACTACTAATGTCGGTTTCATTCTTTACTTTTAATTTGTTCGGCCGAAAAATAGGATTTTTTCCCTATTTTGACGGTAGATTAATAAAAAGCTTAGGTTATTTTTTAACTCGGCTTCTACAAAACGAAAAACAAACTATGAATTTCTCTACACTCGACTGGTCATTTGTCATCGGATTTTTTGTTGTTTCATTAGGCGTTGGTCTTTATGCTTCCAGATCCTCTGGTAAGAATGCCTCCGAATTTTTTCTTTCTGGTAGAAATATGCCCTGGTGGTTACTTGGAGTCTCTATGGTAGCTACTACTTTTTCTGCAGATACCCCAAACCTGGTAACAGGACTAGTCAGAGAATCAGGTGTTTCCGGTAACTGGGGCTGGTGGGCTTTCTTATTAACAGGGATGCTAACCGTTTTTGTCTTCGCAAGAATGTGGAGACGTTCCGAGGTACTAACTGATGTAGAGTTTTATGAGTTGCGGTATAGTGGTTCTATGGCAACTTTCTTAAGAGGTTTTAGAGCCCTTTACCTTGGATTGGTTTTCAATGTATTGGTGATGGGTTCCGTATCTTTAGCTGCCGTCAAATTTGGGGAGATCATGCTGGGTATACCCGGTTGGCAAACGCTTTTGGTCGCTGGGGTGATCACCTTGATCTATAGTGCTATTGGTGGTTTGCGTGCTGTAATCCTGACGGATTTCATCCAGTTCTTCCTGGCTATGATTGGTTCGATATGGGCAGCAATTTATATTGTAAACTTACCGGAAGTTGGTGGTCTGGATAATCTTTTGGCGCATAGTAATGTCGTTGATAAACTGAATATTTTCCCTGACTTTTCTGATCCTAATGTCTGGGTACCTGTGCTATTAGTTCCATTAGCCGTTCAGTGGTGGGCATCCTATTACCCAGGTTCGGAGCCAGGTGGTGGTGGATACATTGCGCAACGTATGTTTTCAGCAAAAGATGAGACGAATGCAGTTGGAGCAACGCTACTATACAATATTGCGCACTATGCAATTCGTCCCTGGCCTTGGATTTTGATTGCCTTAGCCTCTTTGGTTGTCTTTCCGGAACTTTCAGATATTCAAAGTGTCTTCCCCGTGCTGTCAGATAGTAAAGTTGGGCATGATATTGCCTACCCAGCCATGTTGACTAAGTTACCCTCAGGTTTACTTGGTCTAGTGGCGGCTTCGATTGTTGCAGCCTTTATGTCAACGATGTCCACTCAGTTAAATTTAGGTGCATCTTACCTTGTAAATGATTTCTATCAAAGATTTATCAAGCCTGATGCTTCGCAAAAGGAGTTAGTAAATGTTGGTCGAATGATGACTGTAGTAACCGCATTTCTTGGCCTTGGTTTAGGTCTGATGCTTAAGGATGCTTCGCAGGCATTCAACTTATTATTATTACTGGGAGCAGGAACTGGCTTGATTTATATTCTTCGTTGGTTTTGGTGGCGAATTAATGCGACTACGGAGGTTGTTGCTATGATTGCATCTTTAGTCATTGCCAGTGTATTAACTTTTACCGATAATGACTTTGAAAGTTGGGAGAAGATAGTACTAGGTGCCGTATTGACGACTTTAACCTGGGTTATTGCCACTTATTTAACACCGGCTACGGATGATGAAACCTTGATTAAATTTTATCAAAAAATCAGACCAGGTGGGAATGGCTGGAATCCAATTATCCAAAAAGCAAAAGACAGAGGAATTGAAATCCAGAAGTCTCAAACGAAAATTCCAATCCAGCTTTTAAGTTTTATCATCGCAAGTATCACGGTATACTCTGCCCTATTTGCTACTGGTAACTGGATTTATGGAAAAACCAGTCCGGCATTAATTTGTACAGTGATAGCGATTGGTGGAGGTATCTTCTTGTTTAGCGTTTGGAATCGATTGAAAGAGGATGTTGTTTAATCATTTGTGTTTTTCAGAATTGCTTTTTGTCTGTAAGTTGTACTTATAGCTAAGCAATCGAAAACCATGAGTAATAATCTATTCGGCATTAACTGGCGATTTACCATCGGAGAAACCCTGATTGTTATCCAGGGTATTAGCATCGCCTTTGGATTGAACAATTGGGTCAGCGCTCGTAAGGATCAAAGTCAAAAAATAAAATAACTTGAGCATTTAAAAGATGGATTATACTGCAAGCTATTCCGGAGACTTCAGTAACCTGAATGATCTTGGCTTCCTTAATTCTATCCGCGCAATGACCGGCACTTACCTTCTTAAAGTACAAGCCTCTAGAGAAGGTATTGAAAGTGCCCGAAATCTAATTCATCGATTAGATCAGATAAAGAACTAATTCGCAAAAATCATTTGTCGCGAATCAATAACCTTTCCATCTAACTCCAAACTGTACACAAAGGTACCAATGGTATTATAGCCATGATCATATAAAATCTCATTGAGTCCCATTCTGACATTGGTCGCAATACTTCGAATCTCTTTTCCATTAAGATCGCGAATAACGATTGCCGCTTTTTGGTGAGGAATCATTTCATGTACCATAAACGAAATATAAGTCGCCTCATCAAATGGGTTAGGTCGATTCTGAAAAAGCTCAATAGCCTTGGATTCCTCCTCCGATATATCGACTTCTTCTACGCCCACTATGGTCGAAGCAATAAATAACTCCTCGTTTCCAAACAGGCTTTCAATACCATTACTATCTACTGAACAAACCGAGATAAAATAAGGCCCGGGTTCGTAAGGATAATAAACACCTACATTTCCATCTTCTACATCGATCAACTCATCAAAGTCAATCCCGGTATGGCGAATACCAATTCGATATTTACCATAATCATTGGGATCATCTATGGTCACTGTAATTTCTCCGGCGTTATTCTCCGCAGAAAAGGAAGGTGTTTCTGGTCCGATGGCCGCCATTCCTGATGCAACTCCATTAATGACCGCGTTCCGGGCCAGGTAATTAAAGTCTACAAAGAAACTATCCAAGACCATATCTCCATCCGTATCTACGCCCAGGATATCATCACTGGTATGTTGTCGATCATGATAATCCGGATCTGCAGCGTTAGCATTTCCATGTTCGTTTGCCGAAGTAAAACGAACTGCAGCGTAACCTCTCTGCGTAAAAGGAATATGATCTCCTCCCCTGCCCGTACGATCCAGCGCTGACATTAAAGTAATCAACATCGGGACACTTGCGTTCTCCTCTACTTCCTCTGCGTATTCCAGTTTGATAAATCGCGCAAGACTCTTGTGTGGAGAATTCGAAGAACCTCCGGAGAAAATCCGAACCTGCGTCGAATCAACATCATTTAATCCCGGACAACTAGGCGCAGAGGAGGTCTCGCCACAGATAATTCCGCCTACGATATCATTATTAAATACTGCTTTCATAGGAATATTATTCGCTTCGACCCAGGCTGCAAAAGCATTTGCTCCAAACAGACCTTGCTCCTCTCCAATCGTAGCCATAAAAACTATCGTACTACTAAAACTGTATTGACTCATTACTCGGGCCAACTCCATGACCAGGGCCGTACCGCTACCATTATCTTCCATCCCATGTGCCGGACAGTCAATATCACATGCGCCTGCACAACGGCTATCCATATGCGCTTCTATTAAAATCACGGAATGATTGCTGACATCAAGTCCTGGCAATACCGCACAAACATTACGATGCTGTCCTACTTCACATATTTCCTCATCAAATTGAAAGTAAAAGGGAATCAAGCGTCCTGCACTTTGTACCTGGTACTCTTCAAACTTTTCGTGTACCCATCGACGGGAAGCACCAATACCATTAGTTGCAGAAGTGGTGTCTGATCCGGTATTTCGGTTTTCAAACACTGACATTTCGATCAATAACTGTTTTAGGTTTTCAGCATCCACATTTTGAGTTACTCCGGCAACTATATCTTCTGGGTGATTCAAGACTGTAGCAGCCTGATAATCGTCTGGATTGAAATTTCCTTTGATGATTTGTTCTGCTTCATTACTAGTGAGGAAAAAATTAGTTTGCCCAAAGCTTAGACCAAATACGAGCAACAGAGAAATGGAGAGTATTGCTTTTTTCATGTGATTGATTTTATTAAAACTTATTACAGGATTAACATTAGTTCTTGAAAATAGTTAATTAAACCATTATCCTTCAAAATATTAGGTACAAATCAATTTAAAAATTCTTTTAATCTGACGGGGAGTCAAAGTGAATACAATTTCACTTTAAACCGAATATTTTGTCCAGTCCACTTTATAAGTACTGACTTATTTATGTTAGATTCGCAATCCAAAATTTATTGCAATGAACTTAGAAGCACTTAGATATCCTATTGGAAAATTTCAGCCTCCAGGAGACCTTGACCCCGATGAACTTCGTGGTTTTATTTCTACCATTGAACAATTTCCTGTAAAATTGGTCAAAAACGTCGGGCCGCTTACGCCAACTCAACAAGAATGGATCTACCGCCCGGATGGATGGACCGTAAAACAGGTGGCTCATCATTGTGCAGATAGCCATATGAACGCGTTCATCCGGTTCAAGCTCGCAATGACTGAAGAGCATCCTACCATCAAGCCTTATGAAGAATCAGCCTGGGCTGTTCAGACCGATTACAAAATACCTGTTGTTCACTCTATTAAGATTTTGGAAGGTGTACACTATCGGTGGGTGGCACTATTGAAAAATATGACAGCGGACGATTTTAAAAAGACCTACTACCATCCGGAAGATAAAAAGGATTATAATCTATACGAAGTAGTGGCCTTGTACAAATGGCATTGTGAACATCACCTCGCCCACATTCAACAGGCTGTAAAACATCAGGGAAAGTTCTAAATATGAAG
>JAHDHW010000235.1 GCA_020631105.1 Saprospiraceae bacterium
TTTTTTTGGGATATAATAACCCATTAAAATAACCCGGTCAATACAGCCACCTAGCCCTGCTTTCTCCTCTGGGCTAAGTTTATGGATTTGGTATCTTCCTTTTTGAAATTGCATTGGATGCATCCGGTAAATTTCTTTTGGACTCAATACCCTGTAATCATAAACTAAGCTTACACTTTCGTTTTCAGCAGCATCCGGTAAAACACGATTCTTCAGCACTTTTTGATCGGATTCATCTAAGTGTTTTCCAATATCTTTCCCGTGGAAATAATGATCGAGTAATCGATCATCAAAAGTGTCCGCTAATTTTTTGTTTCTCCGGCAAATGTTGGTGTATCCCTTTTTAGCGTAGATAATATATGTTTCCCCAAGCTCAAATTCAGAGCCGCAGCTTCCGGTACTTGTCGCAATAGTCACGGTTGACTTCGTATCCATTTCTCCTTTCCATTTTTTGATCACATCAAAATAGAACTTGACAGTGTCAGAAACCGTAATTTCACTGATTACTTTTCCCACAAAGATTTGATCATTTTCATCTAAGGTCTGAGAAAATTCATTGAGCGTTACACAACGGCAGGCAAAGGAATAATTATAAGAGATGAAACAGAGTGCGATGCTTAGCAAAAAAGTTTTCATGTTTTGGTTTTTTGTTTGGATCAAGGTAAGACTTTTTTTAAATACTGTCTATACCCCAAAAAGGTTGGTTTTAGTGGTCAGAATCGTATATTTCGTGAAATAAATCGAACAATATGAAATCCTATTTAATCTTTAGCTTCCTGATCTGTTTAATGGCTTGTTCGAATGAACCCCAGCCTGTTACTGTAGCCGTAGCATCCACTTCCAATGATGAACAACACTTAAAAGAGCAAATAGGTCAGATGATCCTTGCTGGTTTTCGTGGGTTTAGTATTGACGAAGTGAATCCTGCCTTTATTAAACAAATTGAGCAAGGCTATATCGGGGGGATTATACTGTTTGATTATGATGTCGTCAAAAAGAAGGCAGAGCGAAATATAAAATCTCCGGAACAAGTTAAAAACTTGATTACGGCTATGCAAAGTAAGGCGCCTAAGCCTATGTTTATTGCGGTGGATCAGGAAGGCGGGCGAGTGAATCGATTAAAAACAAAATATGGATTCCCGGCATCCGTTTCTGCGGAGTATCTTGGCAAACTCGATAATTTAGATTCCACCAGAATGTACGCATTACAAAGTGCGCATAATCTAAAGCAGTTAGGCTTTAATGTAAACTTTGCCCCAGTTGTGGATGTCGACCTCAACCCGGATAATCCGGTAATCGGAGGAATCGAGCGAAGTTATTCTGCCGATCCTGACCAGGTGATTAAGCATGCAAAAGTCGTGGTAGAAGTGCAAGATTCATTCGGGATTATTTCAACGCTTAAACATTTTCCAGGGCACGGGAGTGCTGCTGCTGATTCTCATAAAGGCGTGGTCGATATTACTAATTACTGGACAGAGAAGGAGCTCCAGCCGTTTAAGGCAATCAGCGACGTAGCTCCAAGTGTAGCCATTATGACGGCCCACGTTGTGAACCATAAGCTGGATGCGGAATATCCTGCAACGATGTCAAAGCTAATTATTGGTAATGTCCTTCGAGGTGATTTAGGATTCACTGGTCTGGTATTCTCTGATGACTTACAGATGGGTGCGGTCAATGATATGTATTCTTTTGAAACGATCCTCGAACGGGCGATCCTTGCAGGAGTAGATGTATTGGTGATGGGTAACAACCTCGAACTGGAGGAACTTGGCCCTCAACGTGCAGTAAATATCATTTATGATCTCGTTCAGAATGGTAAAATATCGAGAGAACGAATTCAGACTTCATATGATCGGATCATGAAATACAAACAGTCTTTTTAAATAGCTTCATCAAGGTTATTGTTTTACTAAACGCTCTAATCAGTAAAATCATGAAATCTAAGTTTTTAGCAATCTGTTTTTTATTGTCTGCTGGGTTATTTGGCCAAAACACATTAAGCCTGGAAACGGGCTCTTCAAATATTAAAATCGAAAAGGAAGTTTATGGCCATTTTTCTGAACATTTAGGAACCTGTATTTACGAAGGAATATATGTAGGAGAAGATTCAGAAATACCCAATATTAATGGCTATAGGACTGACGTTGTTGAAGCGCTTAAAGCCTTGAAAGTTCCGGTACTACGCTGGCCAGGCGGTTGTTTTGCAGATACCTATCATTGGAAAGATGGTATTGGACCGAAAGACGAACGACCTTCGATTGTAAATATATTCTGGGGAGGTGTTACGGAGGATAATAGTTTTGGTACTCATGAGTTTTTAAACTTTTGTGAACTTATCGGAACGGAGCCTTATTTAAGTATTAATGTTGGATCAGGGACAGTACAAGAGGCAAGAGATTGGGTGGAATATGTTACCTCAAATAACCGAAGTCCAATGACTGAACTGCGCAAAAAAAATGGTCGGGATAAGCCATGGAAAGTTAAGTTTTGGGGAATAGGTAACGAAAACTGGGGCTGCGGTGGCGATATGACTCCAGAATATTATGCTAACATTTTTAGGCATTACTCTTCTTATATAAGAGGTGAAGGTTTTCAAAAAATTATTTGTGGACCTGCAGGTGGAGATAAGTATTGGACAGAAGAAATCATGTCTACCTTAAAAGGTAAAAATCACCTCGCGCAAGGTCTTTCTTTGCATTATTATACCTTGCCTACTAATGATTGGAGTGGCAGCAAAGGTTCATCCACAGATTTTGGAGAAGAAATGTGGTTTAAAACATTGCGAAATACAATGAAAGTTGAAGAGTATATTCAACAACATTTAGCAATAATGGAGAAGTATGATCCTGAAAAAAAGATTAAATTAATAGTGGACGAATGGGGTACCTGGTATGACAAATTACCTGGAACTAAAGAAGGTTTTTTACAACAACAAAATACCCTGAGAGATGCTTTAGTCGCCGGGATAAATTTAAACATCTTTAATAATTATGCGGAGTTTATCAGTATGGCGAATATTGCGCAGATAGTAAATGTTTTGCAATCCGTCATTCTAACGAATGGACCTCAAATGGTTAAAACGCCAACTTATCATGTGTTTAAATTATACAATGTCCATCAAGATGCTACTTTAATTCCGCTTAGACTTGAAAGCGAAAAATATGAATACGAAGGAGAATCTATTCCTGCTGTAACTGCTTCAGCTTCAGAAAAAGACGGAATGATTAATATCACAATAACCAATGCTAATCCCAATAAAGACATCCCCTTTAAATGCGATATCGGCCGCCCCTTTAAATCCGCTTCCGGTAAAATAGTGAGTGCTGAAAAGATGACAGATTTTAATGAATTCGGCGAAGAAGAAAAGGTGCACACCAAAGATTTTGGAATTGGGAAATCTCAAAGTGAGGAGTTGAATATTATAATTCCTGCGCATTCAATCATCCTTCTTCAATTAGAGCTTGAGTAGTTCAAGCTGACACTAGTGCTTAAAAATCAGTAATAAAGAAAACTCCAAAGTCCGAACGATCCTCTCCATTTCTTGGATCAAGCTTGTAGGCGTATCGAAGACCTAGTGTAATCGGAAGAACATTGAAATAATTATTGTCCAATAATAATTCGATGCCGGTTGATTTTTGAGTAATCCCAAAATCAAAGTCGAAGACTTGTAAGTGGCCAAGGTCAAAAAATAAATTTGCGCGTACACGTTTGAAGTAGACCAATCCGGCAAAGCCCCAGTCCGGATATAATAAAGGCAGTTGATAATTAAAAGCAATCCGACTTGCCTGATCATTTCCACTAGGATAGGTGTAGCCTCTGGCATAAAAGAAGGCATCTGAGAATTGATAAGTGTTATTAAGAAGCTCCCGTTGAAACGCTCCGTCAATACGAATGCCATGATTTCGATGGAGCCCTGGAAAAAATAAAGAGGCGGCAAGATTTACCTTTTGTGTGTTGTCATCTCTTAATCCATAGCGATAAGCTGCTTGAAAGATTTGCCCAAAGCGAGGAAGTACATTTTGGCGAGCCCGTCTTCTGATATTAGAAATCGAAAAAGTAGTCTCTATGCTTCCAAAATTATCCTTGCGATTATCGTCTCCTGCAAAGTTCGTATTAAAGCGATGAACGTAATTGGTGGCAAGGTTTATATTCGTAAAGTAATTGCCTCTGATATACCGGAGGGGTAGGGAGAGACCCGCACTAATCCTTCGTTCGGAAAAAGACTCCACTTGAAAAGTATCGACTGGTGTTAATAATATGGTGCTTCGCTCAACGACGTTCGTAGAAAGGTTGATTGGTGTATACCAGCGGGCCAGCGATAATCGACCACCAAAAGAGATGGATTCCTCATTGATATTATAACTGCTAAATAACTCCGCTTGGACATCATTGAGAATGTTCTGGAATTGTAAACTTAATGCGGTAAAACTAGTTTCACCACCAAAGCTCCAGGAGTGTAATTTCATGCCCCGAAAAAGACTGTTATAGGCTTTGGATTCATAAGTTTTTTCAGGGATGCTTTCCAGTATGTTTTGCTCAGTATCACTCAATTGAATACCAAAGGATTTTTGTGTTTCAGCAGCTTGGATATTCGTTGGGCGACCCAGGTAATTGTCTTCAGTCAAGCGACTTAACTGATGTCCCATGTCCGTAAATTCGCTGAAAATAACTGCTTTCCCATCCATGCTAATATCAGGAGTATAAGCGCCTATCGACACTGAAGTTAATTGTCGAACTTCCTTAGGTTTATCCAGTTCAAATGCATAAAGATTATCAATGCCCGAATGCCCGCCACTATAGATCAGTGTAGATTCGTTTAGGTTAAAACCTCCAATCACATTATTGGTCCATTCTGTAAGTTGCTCGCTATTATCCGTGCTGAAGTTGTACCGGAAAAAAGCCAGTTGTGAATTTCGTTTTGCGAGATAAATGATCGCTTGATCATCTGCTGTCCATTTAGGGAAGGAGATGAAATCGTTTAATTCATTTTTAATTATACGCTGAGTTTTGCCAGTCCCGGCATCTATGATCTGCAGGGATACTTGTAGATTGTCGGTGACTTCAACGGCTACAATTTGTTCCATGGAATTGGAAAACTCTGGAGAGAAAAACTTAGTATTATGGGTTAATTCCTTTTTGGTCATACTGGTCAAGTCGTAAGTCATAATGACGCTATAGCTTCTATTGGCCCAGCGAGGATCGGTCCGAAGTTCCGTCCATGCAAGATGACCATTTTGCTCAGATAGAAATTGTTGTGTGCTTATTCCTACAGTCGTCACCTCCTCTGATCGCCCATCCTTAAGTTGGTAGATGGCGGGCGTTTTCTGGAAAGAGGATTTTAAGTAGACAATACTGCTGTCGATACTGAAATTTGGCCAGCTATAGTTCGTGACTACCCGCAATGGTTTAGAAGTGATTGCCTCCGTTGGACTAAGGTTTAGACTTGCCTTTTGTTTATTCCATTGCGCTTCCAGAGCACCATAGCTGGCGCGATACAATGCCGGCGTTTTTAACCCGGTATGTCTTTTGAGTGCACCCGAAAACGGATAGATAAGACTTCTGTATCTGCCGGCATCTGCCAGTACATTTGCCCAGATATTAGGATTGAATTCATTACGGGCATATTTCATCATGGTATATCCTAAGCGATAATGGTCGGGGACAAGATCCTTGAAAGAACCATTACGGGCTTTCGGATAAGAGTAGTATCGGTTATTTTGGAAAAGTGCCCTTTGCTCCTTAAAAAAAGAGGGGGTACGCCCTCGACCATTATTGGTCAGAACCGTTTCCGTCATTGTTGCATCTCCTTCAAAAAACCAATCCGGTACACTCAGATTCATCACCACTGCCCAGCCGTTTTGCCCTTGTAGGATATTGAAAAATCTGGTGATGCCTCTGTTTGCATTTGTGTATTGTAAAGCATGGCGGTACTCATGAATAGTGAGTGCGTCTAACCAATCTATTGAACCTAAAAATTGATTAGACTGAGGAGGGGTACCAAAAAACTCCGTTCGGTAAGGACTGAGTGCCGCATATCCATTGGAAAGCACCTGGTTGGTTTGCAGGATCAAGTCAATTTTTTTCGTACGTAGCCCAATAGATGCTAATTGCTCTTCTGCCATGTATGCAATCAAATTGGCAATGCGAGCGGCCTTTTGATCCTGTCCTTTTGGGTAAATAACCTTGACCTGATTATTGTCAATTTGTTGCCATTCAATATCCGATGGATGAGCTCCTATTTGAAATTGGGTATAACTACAAAAAGGAATAATAAAAAAGACTACAAAAGTAAATGTGCGGAATGAATACATAGCTGACATAGATCTTAATAAAAGTTTGAGTTCTAAGGGTAAAGATACCAAACTAAAAAACCCTCCGACAATCTTTATTGTCGAAGGGCCAAGGACTTGCAATTCTCCCATAATTTCATGAAGCATTGAACCATATAGTTCATCCATCAACTTCATGCGTAAACAATAAATGGTTGAAACCGCTCTTTTGCGATCATTCTCCATCAATCACAAGCCTGCTTCGGAAAATGACGGCTTTGCGCCGTTAATTCTAGTTTTAGTTTTAATGCTTTACTTAAGTAATTCACGGAATTAAA
>JAHDHW010000236.1 GCA_020631105.1 Saprospiraceae bacterium
CTTATGACTTATGACTTATGACTTATGACTTATGACTTATGACTTATGACTTATGACTTATGTCAAGATCATGTCGCTTTTAAAAAATGGAGTACAGCATTTAAGCCACGTCGTTTTTTTAAGGATAAATTTTTGCCACTCTGTTGGTTGTAAAGGCGGACTACATCCTCTTCATATTCTTTGTAAAACTCAGGATCAAAATTAGCGAGCCCCAGGTTTTGCAGAACTGTTTCTACATCTGTTTTTTCTTTTATCCATTTTTCGCAAACCTCATGACGGTAACGAATGCCCATGAGATTAAAGCCGAGTATTTCATTAGTGTTTTTGTCATAAACAATCCGGACGCTCTTCTCTCCATCAGCATGTTCCCAGTAAAGAGAAATATGATTCTCTGGAGCTCTTGCGAGCACAGTCCCATAGACTTGGTATTCAATGTCCATAAATTTGGCAGAGTTAAACCAGATGCCCGGATCATAAGCAATCTTTTTCCCACAGATATTATATGCTACCGTTTCTCCCATCATACGGCCGGTATACCAGATCGCTTCCACAGGACGTCGGCCAGGAAGCGGGTTTTGTGCTTGCGCACAGTCACCAATGGCGTAAACGTTAGGGACATTGGTTTCGAGGAATTCATTGACGACGATTCCGCGATCGGTAGCAACCTCAGAGTCCGCCAAAAATTTAATATTAGGTCGTACCCCGGCAGTTAAGCCTACGTAACCACATTCGACAGTATCGCCTTTATTCGTGACTGCAGCTTTTGCAGCTCCGGTACCATCATCCACGATTTCTTTTAGTTCGGTTTCCAAACGCAAATCAATACCATGCTTAATAATATGACGAGTAATCATCTGAGACTCTTCACGAGGTAAGGCAGCATCCCAAAAGCTCTTTTCTCTAACCAGAAAGGTTACAGGGATATGACGAGCATGAAACATCTCTGCCATCTCAATTCCGATTAATCCTCCACCAACAATTACAGCGCGTTCTAATCCTTTGCTATATTTTTCCATATTTTCTAAATCCTGATAGCTGTACAAACCAGCAACACGCTCAAGATCTTGACCAGGCCATCCAAATTTATTCGGGGTAGATCCACAAGCTATAATCAACTTGTCATAACTCAGGCTATCCCCTTCTTGAAAATGTAAAGTATTCGCTGATGTGTCTACCTTTGAAACGTATCCTCGTTTCAAATCAATTCTGTTTTTTTCCCAGAACCAATCTTCATAAGGTTTGGTATCCTCAAAGCGCATGTGCCCCATATAGATATACATTAATGCGGTTCGAGAAAAAAAATGATCCGTTTCGGCAGAGATAACGGTGATTTGATGATCGCTTAATTTACGAATGTAACGGGCAGCAGTAATTCCACTTATTCCGTTGCCGATGATGGCTACGTGCATACTATTTTGATTTAGTCTGTTGGAGATTGACGATAGTTTCTTATTAACTCCAATCAATATAGCAATTTGTATTGGTTTATGGTAAAAAGGAAATGGATAGAGTAGATAAGCACTCCTGATGTCATAGGAGAGACAAGTAAGGAGAGCCTAGAAGTGAGTATTAAGATTGTTAGGCTGAGAACGAAAATTATTTCAACCTGGTGTTAAGCTGGGTATTCTACAAAATTTCGAGGGGTCTCGTAAAGGCGTACAGAAAGTTCGTAGCGATCATCTAGCTTCGCTCGGATTTTTTGCCAAATGACATAACAGATATTTTCTGCGGTGGGGTTGAGGTTCTTGAATTCTTCGACCTCGATATTGAGATTTTTATGATCGAAACGATTTTCGACCTCCTCCTTAATAATGTCTTTTAAAATTTTGAGATCAATCAGATATCCGGTTTCCGGATCAACTTCGCCAGTGACCTTAACTTCCATTTCGTAATTGTGCCCGTGATAATGTGGGTTATTACACAAGCCAAATATTTGGCTGTTTTTCTCATCAGACCAATTAGGGTTATGTAAACGATGTGCAGCATTAAAATGAGCCTTACGGAAAGCGGAAATACGCATAGTACGGATTGATTTATATGATTTTCGGGATGATTACTTCTGTTTCCCGAGGTTTTGTTGAATTCAATATTATTGTATAACTAACAAATCCTTGCTCAGGAAGTTGATAAATATCGTGTAAAAGTTCAACTGTTTGATTATCAGAGTTTTGCAAAATGGGGCTTTTAACTTCAATAGAAAATATGTATTTTTACCCATATAGTCAGTAGACTTCGATATATATAAGATACGGTTTAATAGTAAAAGTAGGGTCGGTAATAGTGGCAGAAAGAGAATAATCATATATAATGAGCATTTTTTATTGAAAAATTGCTCCAATTGATACAAAACATCCCTCCATACTAAATATGCTTTCATTTTTCGAAATGAAGAAAGCGTCATAATATTTATTAAACAGGGAAGATTACCATTCTTTGGTCGTACAGGACCATTCTATCATATCGAACTTAAGACTGGCTTTGGATTTTTTATACACTTGTAATGTATGTACCTGCTGTCTAATGGCATGTACTACAGAATAAGAAAGAAATAAACCACAGATGCGTTTCGGAGCAGTTGTAGGACATACCGATTTAAAGCAGGAGTTGATGGAAATGGTCGACACAGGTCGCGTACCACACGC
This sequence comes from Saprospiraceae bacterium, assembly GCA_020631105.1. Taxonomy (GTDB): domain Bacteria; phylum Bacteroidota; class Bacteroidia; order Chitinophagales; family Saprospiraceae; genus JAHDHW01. The sequence goes on from JAHDHW010000236.1 coordinate 2,643, forward strand.
TCAACTCTTCCTTGGGCCTGAAGGCTGTGGAAAATTGGCCTTAGCAATATCTTTCGCTCAATATTTACTATGTGAAGGAGATAAACAAGGAGACGCCTGTGGCGAATGCTCTGCCTGTCTTAAAGTTCAAAAGTCAATACATCCTGATCTTCACTTTTCTTTTCCTTTTATCGGGTCGAAAAATACCAGTAACAATTTCTTAGGAGAATGGCGACAAGCCATTGAGGAGAATCCATACTTGAATGTCAATCAATGGCTTCAGTCCATCGGTGCAGAAAACAAACAAGGGAATATCAATAAAGACGAATGTCTGAATATTATTCGTAAGCTTAACCTCAAGTCTTTTGAAAGTACCAAAAAGGTACTGATCATGTGGCTGCCGGAATATTTAGGTAAGGAAGGGAATCGATTGTTAAAGCTAATTGAAGAACCACCTGAGCAGACTTACTTTATATTGGTTGCTCAGAATCAGGAATTGATCTTAAATACTATACTTTCCAGGTGTCAAATCGTCAAAATAAATCAACTTAATGACGAAGCTATCGTAGAAGGTATTTTAGATCGTGCCGACATCAGTGGAGAGCAGGCAAATAGTATTGCCCATTTGGCAAGTGGGAACTTTAACGAGGCACTGAGTCTGATAGACAAGAAAGAAAATGATAATGCTACGCTTTTCTTAAAATGGCTTCGACTGTGTTATAAAGGAAACGGCGTGCAGTTAGTTGATTGGGTAGAGCAATTTGCTAAAGTAGGCCGGGAGAATCAAAAACATTTTATTCGATACGCATTACATTTTTTGCGAGAATATATGCTGGTGAAGTTAACCGGCGATAAAAACCTCCGTTTACAGGAGAAAGAATTAGAAACTGCGCTCAATTTAACAAAGGTTATTGAGCTGGACCAAATTCAGAAAATGGCGAAATTATTTGATGATTGCTATTATCATGTTGAACGCAATGCGAATCCAAAGATTCTGTTTCTGGATGCGTCCATTACCTTAAACCAAATTTTAAAAACACCGAAGGTGATGACAAGGGTTAAATAGACTGATTAGCCGAATGCTTTAATTATTTAATCAACAAAACCTTCTTTAACTATTTAATAATATGGCATGTGTAAGTTGTGGAACCGGAAAAGACGGTAAGCCAGGCGGATGTAAAAGCAATGGAGGATGTTCCTCTGGTGGGTGTAATAGGATGAATACCTATGATTGGCTGGCTACGATGGACATTCGGGATAATGATGGCTTTGACTTAGTTGAAGTAAGTTTTAAAAATGGATCCCGTAAAAACTTTTATCATAACCCTCCTTTTGCCAGAGCGATCATTGGTGATATGGTTGTAGTAGAAGCGGCGAATGGTTATGATGTTGGTCATATCTCTTTGACTGGAGAGCTGGTTCGTCTGCAAATGAAAAAGAAGAAAGTAGCGAATGATGGCGTCTTTCAGAATATTATTCGAATTGCGAATGAACGAGATTTAGAAAAACTTCGTGAAGCGCGGGCATTGGAGCAACAGACAATGGTTCGATCTCGTGTGATCTCAAGAACGCTCGGCCTGGATATGAAAATTGGTGATGTAGAATATCAGGGAGATAAGCGAAAAGCTACCTTCTATTATACCGCCGAAGGACGAGTTGACTTTAGAGAACTTATCCGGCAGTATGCCAAAGAGTTTCGGGTGAAAATAGAAATGCGCCAAATTGGAGCTCGTCAGGAGTCTGCAAGAATTGGGGGCTTAGGCTCATGTGGTCGGGAGCTTTGTTGTTCAACCTGGTTGACTGATTTCAAATCTGTATCAACCGCCGCTGCACGATATCAGAATCTGGCGATTAATCAATCCAAACTTTCGGGGCAATGTGGTCGCTTGAAGTGCTGCTTAAATTACGAGTTGGATACTTACATGGATGCACTCGAAGGTTTTCCCAAAAAGGCAGATGTCTTAAGGACAGAAGTAGGGAAGGCAGTATTGATCAAGACAGATATTTTCAAAGGCTTATTATTTTATGCCTACACGGGGGACGATGTTCCTCGAGGACAACGGATTCACACCCTGACAATCGAAAGAGTGAACGTTATCCTTGATCTTAATCGTAACGGACAAAAACCAACAGATCTAGTTGATCTGGAATCTCTACTGGATAATGTCGCAGAGCCGGAAGCGGATTATAATGCTTCGGATTTAGTTGGTGTAATTGAGTTACCACCTGAGGAGCGAAGGCGACGGAAAAAACGGAGAAATAATAAACGCCGTGGAACCAATCGATCTGGGGGCGGAGGACCAAAGAATAATACAAACAAATCATCTGCTAATAACAAGGGAGATCAACCTAAGAAAGGACCGAAGGCAGAAGGGAATAAAGATCAAGCCAATAAAAATAGCCCTAATCGGAATAAAAAGCGACGAGGACGAGGAGGGAATCGAAACCGTAATAAAGGACCTGAAGGACCTAAGAAAGATTAAAACTATTTGATTAATTCAGCTGTTTTTAAGAGACATTCGATTGGGTGTTGAGTTAAAGATAATTGATGTACAACCACTTATAGAATACTAAATTATTAGAATGAAATACGATGTAACTGTCATTGGATCGGGCCCGGGAGGTTATGTGGCTGCGATCCGTTGTGCCCAATTGGGAATGAAAACTGCCATTGTTGAGCGTTATGCAACGTTGGGAGGAACCTGCCTTAATGTAGGCTGTATTCCTTCTAAAGCACTACTGGATTCCTCAGAACATTATCATAATGCAAAAGATAAATTTGCGAGCCATGGTATTGACTTAAAAAACCTAAAAGTCAATATGCCGCAGATGATTAAACGGAAAAACGAAGTAGTGGAGCAAACCTGTAATGGGGTAGCTTTTTTGATGAAGAAGAACAAGATTGATGTGTATCATGGTCACGGTTCTTTCGTAAATGCCAACAAAATTTCAATTGCTAAAGACGATGGTAAAACAGAAGAGATTGAAACGGCAAAAGTAATTATTGCAACAGGATCTAAGCCGATCACTCCGGCTGCTTTTAATTATGATAAAAAGAGAGTAATCACTTCTACTGAGGCACTTAATATATCCAAAGTGCCTAAGCGAATGGTTGTAATTGGAGGAGGTGTGATTGGTTTAGAATTGGGGTCTGTTTATGCTCGACTAGGAACTGAAATTGAAGTTGTTGAATTCGCAGATCGTATTCTTCCTGGAATGGACAAAGATTGCGGGAAAGAATTAATGCGTTCCATGAAAAAGCTAGGCGTAAAATTTCACGTGAATCATATGGTAACTACAGTAGAGTCTACCAGCCGTAGTGTGACTGTGAAGTATAAAAAGAAAGATACAGAAGAAGAGCAATCTATAAAAGCAGATTATTGCCTCGTTGCAATCGGACGACGTGCTTACACGGATAAGCTAGGCTTGGAGAATGTAGGCATTCAAACAGATGATCGAGGTCGTGTTGAGGTGGATGCGCATCTACAGACGAATGTTCCTGGAATCTATGCGATTGGAGATGTGGTGAAAGGGGCAATGCTTGCACACAAGGCGGAGGAAGAAGGAACTTATGTAGCGGAAATAATGGCGGGGCAACAACCGCATATTGATTATAATCTAATTCCTGGTGTTGTCTATACCTGGCCGGAAGTTGCAGCTGTTGGTAAGACTGAAGAGCAGTTGAAGGAGGCTGGTACAAACTATAAGGTCGGCAAATTTCCATTTAAGGCATTAGGACGAGCTCGTGCGAGTACGGACATTGAAGGGATGGTGAAAATTTTAGCGGATGCTGAAACGGATGAAGTGCTCGGTGTTCATATGGTAGGTGCTCGTGTAGCTGATATTATTGCGGAGGCAGTTGTCGCTATGGAATTCCGGGCCTCTGCGGAAGATATTTCACGAATGAGCCATGCTCACCCTACTTATACGGAAGCGGTGAAAGAAGCTGCTTTAGCCGCGACAGCGGATAGGGC
>JAHDHW010000237.1:0-3315 GCA_020631105.1 Saprospiraceae bacterium
CTAGCGATCTATTTCTTTCAGTAGGATTCCCATTAAAGTATTGGCATAGTTTTCTGCTCTTTGCTTGATCAGCTTACGATCAATTTCATCTCCTTCTTCGTAAGTAACCGCTTCCGTATTCAATTCATTAATCATCCAATTATAACAATACGGTAAGTCCTGAGCTCTTGGTCGAATATCCAGCGTATCGCCGGTCATTTCTTCAATGGTACGAATCCATTCTGCGGTGACTACAGCTTGGACCGAATGATGAGGCAATGTATCCAAGGTAAGTAAATAAGGTCCACTGTAGGAAGTATGAAAATCAATTCCAAATCGAAATGCTCTTTCCGTTTTCGAATTTTTTATCCAATCCCGAACGGCCTGTGTTTCTGGTTGTGAAAACTTTACCCAATCTCTGTTCAGGTCTTGTCCATTTGCATTATGTCGCCAGGTGCCTTCGTCTACCCCATCCGGATTCAGCAATGGGAACAAAAGAATCTCGAATTGCTCGTTAAAGGATTTCGCCAAGTCAGATCCCGACAAAAGTGTATTCACAAAACTCATCAAGGAAATGGTACCGCCGGGGACCTCAGGCGGATGCTGCCGTCCAATTAAAATTATGCTTTGCTTTGCTTTGCCCGTATTAATCTTCAAAAGCTTAATGGGTTTGCCCATTACACTTTGTCCTACAACCTCTTCTTCGATATTTGGCCTCGCAAGCAACTCATCGATCCAGTCGTTAATAAAAGCGGTATTCATATTTTCCTGTGCGGATATCCAGAGTTTTTCCGAGCTTAAATTGAGGTCCAGGGTAATATTTTTTTGGGCCGTATCGATTCTATAACTTGAGGTAGCTAAAGGATTCCAGTTGACTCCATCACGGCTGACTTTGGGAATGTATCTGTTTTTAAAACCTTCATCATATTTGATCTCCAACTGAATGCTGGTTTCTTTTTCGGACCATACTCTGAATCCAAACCAGGGGCTGTTATTAACCGGTTTATTCTCCGGAAGCATCAAAGCCTGAAAGGTGGAATCATTTATTTTTTTGAAATCACTCAGACGGGCACCAGCGTATTCATTGTCTGCGTAAATCTGACCAAACTGATAAGTTTGCTTTTTTTGCAGTTCAATAGTGGGCGTGGGTTGACGATCCAAATGATCATTTAAGGGCTTTTCTTGTTGGCAAGCAAATAAGAAAGCAAGGGCAAGGAGAATGGTATACCTCATAATTAAAGATTGAGGTGTGAGTTTAAGCATAAAAACGGAACCTACAAAATTTGGACAGATGCTTAATCCTTTTTAAAGGGGATCACTCTACCCTCTTCGGTGTCATCGTTTATGTGTAAAAAGTATAAACCCGGAGAAAGATTTCGAATATCAAAATCTGTCTCTTGAAAAAGCTTACTGACCCGATAGGTCTTTTGGTCAATCAACCTTCCGGAGACGTCGATTATTTCAAATTCAGCTTCGAAAGTCTCTTGACTGGTAATCCTCAAATTCAGCAAGTCTCTGGCAGGATTAGGATATAAATTGACCGTATAATTATTAGTATTCTCGCAAACTTTTGGGAAGAGATTATCTCGTGGTACAACTTGCTTGGGCGTATGCTCGCTCTCCCAGGAGAGGATAACTTTTGCATTACTCCGGTCCTCAAAATATTCTAATCGGAATGCATAAAACTTCCCAGCTTCCAAGGTTATTTTTCCGGAGACTTCTTCTCCGAAACTTCTAATCTCCCATTCGTCGATGATCAATTGCTCATCAATCCATAATCTTACGCCGTCATCTGCATCCAAATAAAACGTATACTCTTCATCAAAAAGAGGAACGATTGACCCGGTCCAACGCACAGAAAAAGAATCCTTGCCAATTACCCATTGATTAGGAGAGCCCAGGACCCAATTATAATCAATCTCCCAGTTTATTTTTGAAAAAGCTGGTTCCTGATCAAAGCTGGGTTCATCATTCAGATAATCAAAATATTCTCCGAACAAACCTACGCCACCATTGATTCTATGGCCAGTATAAATCGCTTTATGCACATTTTCTTCTCCGGCAAAAAAGGTAACTAAAGGATCTTCAGATCCGTTTTCCCAACGATCAAAAGTAAAAATGGAATCGTTTCGAATCTGGGACGCCGGTGCATAAATGGAGCGCTGAATACCTTGCACACTGGAAATATCGCCTGGAGTATTTTCTTCTTTTCCATCTACAATTAGCTGGAGATTGGCTGGTTCCGTACTTAAAGCGAAGCTTGTTTTTTTTGGAAAAACATCTCGGTAGGTAGTTTGATTTAATCCGTCCTGATCTGTAACCGTCAGGTAAATTCGGTAGAAAACTTCTTCGCTTATTTCTCCTACACTGGGGATATCAAATATTCCTTCATTGACGCTTTCCAAACTACTCATTGCCGGGTGCGTATGATCCAGGTGATGAAAGTCAACTTTCCAGACAAAACTGGTCGCATCCAAATTTCCATCCTCGGCATCGGTGGCTACACCGCTAAAATTGATGGATGTACCTGCACTATAAGTTGTCCCTTCCTCAGGGAAGGTTATTTGAGGATCTGGACGATTACCATCAACAACGGTTAATAAGGCTTCCTCACTGAGAATCTCTCCGAAGGAATTTTGAATTAAGCAGGTAAATATTGTTTGGTCATCTGTCAAAACTGCATTTTCAAAAGTATACGTGGGTTCATTGGCATCAGGAATATTCACCCCATCTTTTTTCCATTGAAAAGTTATTGGTGCTTCCCCAAAAGTCGTGACACTAAAAGAGGCTGATTCATTTTCAGCAATTAATTGAGCTTGTGGCTGACGAGAGATAAATGGTGCGCCACTTCCTGTAAAAATGATCTTCATCAACCGACCATTATCGCTACTGGTATTATCCTGAGGAGAACCTCCTCCCATTCCAGCGCGCGCCAAATAGTATAAGGCGCCTTCCTGGTCCACAGCCATCGCTACCGGTCGATCAATCCCTGTAGCCAAGGTAGTATGCACTTCATAAGTAAGGGGGTCCATGACTTTTATATATCCAGAACAATAATCCATAAAGAAAAACTGCCCATCATATTCAGGTGGAAACTGAAGTGACTCCGGGTCATAAAATGTGGCGCCGACTGCTGCACAGTCCGGCTCATGGCCATAAGCGAATAAGGGGTCTTTGTAATTTTCAGGTTGCCAGCCATTTTGATAATGACCTTCGATAATTGACCAGCCATAGTTTTTTCCTTTTTCAATTTCATTGATTTCCTCCCAAAGGCTTTGCCCTACATCACAAAAGAATAAACGCCCCGTTGTTCGTTGAACCGCAAGACTAAAAGGA
>JAHDHW010000237.1:3415-6541 GCA_020631105.1 Saprospiraceae bacterium
TCGTATAAAACTTCTTCGCTACCGGGGATAGCAAAATCTCCATTCGCCTGCCAGCGCACGACTTTATTAAAATTGTCTCCGGGAGCCATATAAAAGAAATAGATGTAGCCATTGCTTTCAAAATCCGGATGCAAGGCAATGCTTTGTAACCCTCGCTCATTGAAGTTATCTACATCCAGCTCCAAAAAAGGGTCCGGTAGTAATTCATCATTACGAACGATGAGAATATTGCCATTTTTTTCACCTAGAAAGATTCGCCCGTCAGGAGCAATAGCCATTGCAACGGGGTCCAATTCACTTACAATCTCCAATTCAGCGAAACCAGGTTGTAATTGCACGGATTGTGCATCAGCGACGCTAGCTCGAAGCATAAAAATAAGTATCAGGGAAAGATAAATTGGACGCATTTCATTGTCTTTATTGCAGACAAAGATATTGATTTAATAATTGTTGAAATGCTTCTCCCAAGTCATGATCCCGTAATAATTTGTTAATGGCTTCTAAAAGAAACTTCATCTCTCATAACAATAAGTTTGTATTAATTAAAAAACAATATTTTTCAATCCATCTACACCTACCCTTTTCCGGCTAAAAAGTGCCTTAAAAGTTTAAAAAAACAAGTTTAAAGTGATGTTATACCGTGGCTTTTTTTAATTTAGCCACCATGAAGTTGTTCCAACAATCTGACAAAATGCCCATTAGTCAAAAAGCCATTGACTTAGGTCTTTCATCCTTTGAAGAGCTGCTTCATTTTGTTCGTCATTTACCTTATGGTCGAACCTCTGACCGAACCAACCCCATCCAAGTACTTACCGAATTAAAAGGAACCTGTTCCTCTAAACATGCGCTGGTCAAAATGATTGCACATGAGCAAGGATTTCATGATGTACACCTCTATCTTGGCATTTATAAAATGAATCGTCAAAATACGCCGGGTATTGGAAACACATTATTGGAGAATCGTCTTTCTTATATCCCAGAGGCTCATTGTTATTTAGAAATTGACAAGAAGCGATTTGATCTGACCGACGCCAATTCCGATTTTGAGAGGGTTCGAAAAGATATTCTCGATGAGCAGGAAATTCAGCCGGAACAAATTGGTGAGTACAAAGTCAAATACCACAAACGATTTCTAAAAGACTGGATCCAACAGACCCGAGTGCCGTTTAAACCTAAACAGGTATGGGCTATCAGAGAAGCCTGTATCAGAAAATTATCTCAAGCTACTAATCCTATTTGATGTCAAGTATTTATTATGTAATGGGTGTCAGCGGTTCGGGTAAGAGCACGGTGGGGATACTACTCGCGAAGCGCTTAGGTATTCCTTTTTTTGACGGAGATGATTTTCATCCACAGGCTAACATTGACAAAATGAGCAAGGGTTTAGCATTAAATGATGAAGATCGACATCCCTGGTTAGTCAAGCTCCAATCACTGGCTAAAGATCAACTAAAAAAATCCGGAGCGGTCATCGCTACTTCTGCCTTAAAACAATCTTACCGGGATTTACTCGAGCAAGATATTACCACCGCTGTCAATTGGGTATTTTTGGATGGCAGCTATGATACGATTATGCAAAGGCTCCAGCAAAGAAGTGAGCATTTTATGCCCAAGGATCTTTTGCAGTCTCAGTTTGATACCCTGGAAGAACCAAAGAAAAGTATACGAGTTGATATCCGTCAATCGCTCGAAAAAATAATTGATGCAATTATAAATCAAAGCAAAATGAATAAGTCCGAATTCGGCCTGATTGGCCTTGGAGTAATGGGAAAAAGCTTAAGCTTAAATCTTGCAGAAAATGGCTTCCGTCTTTCTTTATTCAATCGACATCAAGACGGTGTAGAAGAAAATATTGCCCGTGATTTTATTGATGAACATGAATTATTAAATCAAGCGAAGGGCTTTGATGATTTGGCAGCTTTTGTAGATTCATTGGAAGCACCTCGCAAGATCTTTATGATGATTAAAGCGGGACCTGCTTTGGATAAAGTAATTGAAGTTATCAAGCCTCATATTGAAGCAGGCGATATCCTGATCGATGGCGGCAACTCTCATTACAAAGATACTTCGAGAAGAATTAATGACTTGGCTGTATCAGGCATTCACTTTGTGGGTTCAGGTGTTTCCGGAGGCGAAGAAGGTGCTCGTAAAGGGCCTTCAATTATGCCGGGAGGTCCCAAAGAAGCCTATGAAAAGATAAGTCCTTATCTGGAAGCGATTGCTGCCAAAGATAAGATGGGAGGAAGTTGTTGTGCCTACATTGGTAAAGAAGGTGCCGGGCATTTTGTCAAGATGGTACATAATGGAATTGAGTATGCGGAGATGCAATTATTAGCGGAAGTGTACTCGATGCTTCGCTTTGGTTTGGGTAAAGCCCCTGATGAGATTGCAAACATTATGGAAGCCTGGCGCAGTGAAGGGCTTGATAGTTACCTATTAGAAATCACCGTTGATATCCTGCGCAAAAAAGAAGGAGAAACTTTCCTTATTGATGAAATCCTGGACAAGGCCGGCAATAAAGGAACGGGAAGCTGGACGACTATCGCAGCGGCTGAGCTAGGCGTACCGAGCACCATGATTACGGCAGCGCTTTTTGCGCGTTATACTTCAGCGTTTAAATCAGAGCGTACTGCCCGAAGTAAAATTTTTAATATTATTCCAGGAGCTGTCGCCTTTGACCCTAACATACTTCGCGATGCCTATCGGCTCGCTCGTATCCTTAACCACCAGCAGGGTTTTTGGTTGATTCATACCGCAGGAGCAGCAAACGACTGGTCTCTTAATTTATCAGAGCTTGCCCGAATCTGGACCAATGGTTGTATCATTCGCTCTGAGCTCATGGAAACATTAGTTCCAATTCTAAAAAATAATAGTGATATCCTGATGGCTGATGCATTACAGCAAGTTGTGGCAGAACAAGGTACTTCCCTCAAAGAGATAATCACACTTGGAATGGAGGCTCAACTGCCGCTCCCCTGCTTTAGCGCCGCGGCTACTTATTTACTCACATTCGCTCAAGCACAATCTTCCGCTAATATTATTCAGGCGCAAAGAGATTATTTTGGTGCACATACTTATAAGCGAGTGGATGATCCAGAAGGGCCGTCGCATCATACGATTTGGTGA
>JAHDHW010000039.1:0-18228 GCA_020631105.1 Saprospiraceae bacterium
CCAACCTTTGTAAATGCAGCTACGGCCTTTTCGAGGTGCTCCCGTTCGTGCCCAGCTGAAATCTGCACTCGAATTCGAGCTTTTTCTTTTGGTACAACAGGGTAGAAGAAACCAATTACATAGATGCCCTCATCTAAAAGTGCATTGGCAAAATCCTGAGATAATTTGGCATCATAAAGCATGATCGGAACGATAGGATGTACGCCTGGTAATATATCGAAACCTGCTTTAGTCATTTCGGCCCGGAAGAAAGTAGTATTCTCTTCGAGTTTATCTCTGAGTGCAGTTGAACCACTTAATAAATCTACTACTTTGATGGATGCGCCTACAATCGAAGGTGCGAGTGTATTAGAGAAAAGATAAGGGCGTGAACGCTGTCGAAGAATATCTACAATCTCTTTACGAGCGGCTGTAAAACCACCCGATGCACCTCCCAGGGCCTTTCCAAAAGTACCGGTAATAATATCTACTCTTCCCATCGCATTGCAATACTCGTGTGTGCCCCGACCTGTTTTACCTACAAAACCGGTAGAGTGACATTCATCGACCATTACCATGGCATCGTACTTTTCAGCAAGGTCGCAGATTTTATCAATCTGGGCAATCGTACCATCCATAGAAAAGACACCATCAGTGGCGATTAAACGTCTGCGAGCATCTTTTGCTGCGATTAGCTGAGCTTCCAGGTCTTCCATATCATTGGTCTTATAGCGGAAGCGTTGGGCTTTGCAAAGACGGATGCCATCAATAATACTCGCATGGTTCAAAGCATCAGATATAATGGCATCTTCTTTACCAAGGAGTGGCTCGAAAAGTCCTCCGTTGGCATCGAAAGCGGCAGCATATAGAATGGCATCTTCCATACCGAGGAAGGCTGCAATTTTTTCTTCCAGTTCTTTGTGGATGTCCTGAGTACCGCAAATAAATCTAACGGAGGACATCCCGAATCCGTGTGTATCAATAGCTGCTTTGGCGGCCTCAATTACATCAGGATGACTGGACAGGCCTAAATAATTATTTGCACAAAAATTAAGTACTTCGAGGCCTTTATCTGTTTTGATTTCAGCGGATTGCGGAGTTGTAATAATGCGTTCTTCTTTATAGAGGCCAGCTTCTTTTAATTCTTGAAGTTCTTCCTGGATTACGGGTTCTACATTTTTGAACATGACTAATTATTTTGATGAACTGCCGAGTGGCACCGTATCTTAAGCGGTCGTCAGCATCGGCGAATAAAAATTATTTTAAGAGAAGTTTTGCTCCGGGGTATTTTGCTTTTTGCGCAAGTGGTAGAGCATGTCTTCTGTCATTGCTGGTAAATTATATTTCGGTTTCCAAGCCCAATCGGCTCTGGCTTGGCTATCATCAACACTAGCTGACCAGCTATCTGCAATTTGTTGTCGAAAATCAGGAGCATAATTTATTTTGAAGTCAGGCTCGTGGAGACAGATAGATTGATAAATCTCAGAAGGAGAAAAACTCATAGCGCCGAGATTATATGCCGTTCGAATTTTGATCTGGTCAGCAGGTGCGTCCATTAATTCAAGTGTACCTCTGACTGCATCGGGCAGGTACATCATAGGGAGCTGGGTATCGTCACGAAGGAAGCATGTAAAGGTCTCGCCTTTGATGGCTGCATAATAGATATCTACTGCGTAGTCAGTGGTGCCTCCACCCGGAGGATTCTCGTGGCTGATGATACCAGGAAAACGTAATGAACGAATGTCTACTCCAAATTTTTGGAAGTAGTATTGACTCCAGTTTTCTCCCGCAGCTTTACTAATGCCGTATACGGTGCTGGGGTGCAGAACAGTATCCTGAGGAGTATTGATGCGTGGTGTTTGGGCACCAAAAACAGCAATCGAACTAGGGAAGAATACTTTTTGAATTTGATCGAGCCGACTGGCTTCAAGGACATTAAAAAGCCCTTCCATATTGACCCGCCAGGCAAATTGAGGATTGAGTTCTCCTTTTGCAGATAGAATTGCTGCGAGGTGATAAATCTGGGTTACTTTATACTTCTGGATTAACTGGATGAGTCTTTCTTTGTTAAGAATATCCAGTATTTCGAAAGGCGCATTTGGAAACTCAGGCTTGCGAATATCGGTAGCGATGACACGTTGTTCGCCGAAGGCTTCTCGTAGTGCCTTAGTGAGTACACCTCCAATCTGGCCATTAGCACCGGTGACTAAGATTACATCTTTTCCCATAGTTAGGGTTGGTTAATTTGGTTAAGTACAAAACGAATAGCAGGTTAAGATGTTCTGCCAGGAATCATTAAGGATCCTGTAGTAACATTGATGAGCATGCTATTCATTTGCTTGGCTCAAAAGTAGGGATTATCACCAGATTTGTATCAATGTTTTTGACTTTTATCTGTTTTTTGCAAAAGGAATTTCTTCTAAGAAATGATAGTTGCTTTTTTCGTAGTCCATTTCGCAGCAATAGGAGTGGATTCCGTTAGTGACTAATAAGTAAGGAACCTGAAGAGGTAGGTTATAGCGTGCAATTTGATCGAAGGTATCCTGGCTAATTTTGACTTTTGCAGATTTGCATTCAACTAAAAGGAAGGGAGAATAGTCTTTATCATAAATCAAGATATCTGTTCTTTTATACAATTCGTTTACCCTTAATCCCATTTCTGTTCTAATGAAATTTTTGTTGAAACCACGGTCATCCATTAAATATTGTAAAACCAGTTGACGAACGAGTTCTTCAGGCTGAAGTACCAGAAATTTTTTACGAATGGGGTCGTAGAGAAAAGTTTTATTATTCTCCTTTTTGAGAGAAAGTTGATCTTGGTATTTGGTGTAATTTATTTCTAGTAGCATGCATGAACCTATTTCAATTCGCGGATGGCAAAGTCTATTTCAGGATAAATTGCATTGGCTAACTCATAAAGTGTATTATACTGTTTTCGGAGTTGATCGAAACTAGCAACTTTACATTGGTTTTCGATGCTACTCGCAATTTTATGGATGTGTTTAAGGTCCAGGAAATTGAAATTGTTTTTTAGTTTATGGGCGCTGTGGTAAATGGCGGTTCGGTCTTCGGTCGCAATGGCCTGGTCTAACTCCTGTAATTTGCCAGGGTTTTCGTTTAAGAATAATTCTAAGATATTTATGACCTCTGATGATTGTTGATCGAAGATTTGAAGGAGCTTATGGACATTAAACTTATAGTAGAGTGGTTTCTTAATACTAATAACAGTATTCTCCTGACCAGGCTGCTTTTCAAGCATTGATTTGATTAAATCCTGGATTGAGGTGAGTTGTCTTAAATCGCTACTTTTTTGAAGGACCTGGATGGCTCCGTGCTGTTTGGCAGTATGTATATTTTCTTCATCGAGGTGGCCAGATAATAAAATGAAAGGTTGTTTATTAATTAAATTTCCAAGGTCGAATGCCAGGCCATCCGGGAGGTTAAGGTCACAAACCACCAAGTCAAATACTTTGGATTGCATTTTAGTTCGTGCTTCTTCAATGGTAACAGCAGTAGTAAGCGAACATTCCAGCTTATTCTTCTTAATCAACCTACTCAATGTTAGTTGGTCGATAATATCATCTTCAATAAGTAATACTTCTAACATCTAAAACCGTGTCTAAACTATTATCATAATAGTACTCATTTTTTTGGAAAGAGTACTAAGAGTGTACAGGGTTATTTTGCGATAGTAAAAATAAATGTACTTCCTTTGTCGAGTTCGGATTCGAGTGTTATTTCTCCGCCGTGTAATTCGATAATTTTTTTGACAATTGTGAGCCCAATTCCGGTGCTTTCCAATTCGTCTCTAGCTTGAAGGGTTTGGAATATTTGAAAAATTCTTTCAAAATGTCTTTCTTCAATACCCGGACCATTGTCTTTTATAAAGAACTTATGATGAGTAGGGGTATCTTGGTGGCTAATGAAGATTTGACCAAGTTCTTTGTCATTATATTTTAAGGCATTACTGATAAGGTTCTGAAAAACTTGCTGTATTCTAATTTTCTGGGCGAATATTGGAGGGGTTTTTCCTTCAAGCTTTATGTTGAATTGTTTCGGAGGGTTAAGATCTTTGATGATTTCTCTGACCATGAGGTTGATATCTACATGCTCTTTATCAAGTTTGCCTTTTCCGAGGCGGCTATACTTTAAAATTCCTTCGATAAAGTTTTGCATTCGATTAGCACGGCCAATGAGCAGGTTTATATGTTGTTTCCCTTCTTCATCAAAGAGATGGGCATAATCTTCTGCTATCCAATTACTCAGCGAACTAATAGCTCGGAGCGGAGCTTTTAAATCATGAGAAACGATGTAGGCAAAATCTTTTAGTTCTTTATTAGCAATCGCTAACTCCTGGTATAATTGCTCTCTTTTTTGTTCGGCTTTTTTTAACTCTGTAATATCTCGAACGATATCACGGGAGCCGATCATCTCCCCATTTTCTATTATTGCGTTTGAATTGACCTGGACATATTTGATTTTACCAGCTTTTGTAATAATTCTTCCCTGATAGTTACTATAGTACCCGTCTGTAATTAATTTATCTAAGTATTTCCTGGATTTTTCCTGATCTGCAGGATGGACGATATCCTGTACTTTTAAGGATTGGAGTTCTTCAAGTGGATATCCAATAAGTCTTTCAATAGCCTTATTAGCATTTAAAAACCTTCCATCTTTATCCATCGTGAGGAAGGCATCATACATGTTATCAAAGAGATCCTGATATTTTTGACTGGATTCCAGAATATATTTTTCCGCTTCTTTCAGGGTTGAGATATCCTGACAAGTGCCGAATACCTTAGTAAGGATACCGTTTTCAATTACTTGCTCAAGATTAAAAACAACATAGATTTCCCGTCCTGTTTCGGTGATTGCCCTAAATTCAACAGGATTAATTTTTTGATCAGATTTTAACTGTTCGAATAAGTCAAAAACGCTGGGTAGTTCCTCTGGGACCGCATATTTTTTAAATTCATCAAAAGTAATTTGCCCTTGTTCTTTACTTCTGTCAAAAATCCTAAAGGTGCCTTCTGACCAATATATTTTTTTATGAATTAAGTCGACCTCCCAGTTCCCGAATTTGCCCAATCTTTCTCCTTCGAGTAATAATTCTTTACTTCTTTCAAGTGCCGTTTGAGCTTGCTCCAATTCTGTGATATCCCGTCCATAAAGCGTAATACCGATAACCACACCTTTGGGGTCTCTATTCGGAAGGACACTAATTAAATCCACTCTTTTTTCTCCATTTAACACGTAAGATCTTCTTCCCGTATTTGATTGCCCTTTTAATGCTTCCATATAGAAGTTATACCACTTTTCTGGAATTGGGCGATCTGGTGCCTGAAACACTTCTCCAATTTTATAGGATCTTCCATAAAAGTCTTTAATGAATTTATCTGCCGCTTTATTAAAGTAAACCAAACGAAAGGAAGGATCAATTGCGAGGATTTTATCTTCAGTACTATTGAATATTGCTCTCACTTTTGCCTCACTCTCTTCTAAAGCACTTTGTGCTTTTTTCTGCTTGGTAATATCTTCTATAAAACCAATGATAAGTGTTTCTTCCTCCAGTTCGACTAAAGACCGAGTTCCTGCTCCCCAGAAAGTACTGCCATCTTTGCGGATATATTGTTTTTCTGAACGGAAAGATTGGATCTCTTTTTTGAACAGTAGCTCCATCTTCTTTTGAATGAACTCATCATCTTCTTCTAATACGAGTTGATCACGAGAAAGCTGATTGATTTCTTCAAGTGTATACCCAAAGAGCTGGATAAACTTCTGGTTAACTCTTTCAAATTGATGACTTTCAATAGATCGGATATGGACTGCAATCGGACTACGGTCGAAAAATTTGGTAAGTTTTAATCGACTATCCTGAAGTGCAGCCTGAGCCAGATACTTTTGAGTGATATCCTGGTGTATTTCAATTTTAAGCGGAATGCCAGCTGAATCAAATACAAGCGCAATAACTTCTACATAATATAGCGACCCGTCTTTTCGAGTGTGTGTCCACTCGTAATTGATTTTTTTGTGAGGGTTGGATCTTAATTTTAGATTTATATTTGTTATAAATTCTTTAGAATTTTGGCCATCAGGCTGAATTAAAAGACTCACTTCTTCAAGCCCCTTTTCTAATAATTCATTCCTGGAATACCCAATATTCTTAAGGAATGCATCATTGACGTTGAGTAGCTTTCCGGATATTAAATCGAAGGTTAATACTCCATCAAAGCCTTGATTAATAATCAGGTCGTACTGCTGCTGTTTTATTTTTAATGCTTCTTTAGCTTTTCTTGCTATGATCTCAGGGGTAATATCTCTAATTAAAGCGATCGCACCAATCAAGGTACCTGTTGAATTACGATAAGGAGAGATAGTACCTTTTGCCCACCATTTAGCACCTGACAATGGTTTATAAAGCGGTGATACTTTTTCAATTGTTTTATTTTCTTCAAATACTTGTTTGAGTATGGTTCCAATTTCTTTTAAATCTCCCTGTTCAAAACTAATTACAGAGATTGGTTTATAGAGAACATCTTCTAATTTGTACTCTGATACCTCCAAAAGTTTGTTATTGATGTAAATCATTTTTCCCTGTAAATCGCAAATCATTATGCCTTCCGAAATATTATCTACAATAAGGGTATCAATTTCGGTGGTCGTATGTTTTAAGCGTTTACTTAAAAAATTAGAATCTAGTTTTACCTGAAGTTCGTAGCCATGTTGTATGAAAATACCAAAGCGGGAAAGGACGGGAGATAGATACTTGATCTCAGTATTATTAAGTGGAGCATGCCCTTTTTTTTGTCCAAAGAAGAAGAAGATTTTATTATAGAGGTGAATGATGTAATAGTCAGATTCAGAAACATCAAGAAATAGATTTAAAGAAACCAGATCCGCTGCATTAAGCTTCCACAATGAGAAATCAGCATTCTTAAAGAAATCTATGTAACCACCACTTGGAGCAAAAGATCTTAGAAAGTTAGTCCGATTTTCTATTGGGTAAACCAATGCGATATTGTTTTGGTTTTTTTCCCAGATTTCATAATATTCAAAATGTAGTTTGGTTTTAAGGTTTTCTATAAAAAATTGGACGGCTTTCTCAAAATCAGGATACTTTCCTACACTGAGTGAAAGGTCGAGAAGATCCTCGGTCGAGAATCTATTGGTATCTGGATTTTTGGTCATATTAATTATTAGCTCTCGGACTGTTTTCGAGGGTATCTTCTTTAAGCATTCTATAAATTGTGGACTTTCCGATGTCCAGTTTCTTAGCAACTAAAAGAACATCCTTGTCATATTTGTCCAGAAAATGATGAATGATCTGTCGGGTGTATTCTTTGAGTGAATGCTCCTGAGAGAGGAAGTTGTTTGCTTTCCTCGGGCTGTTAAATTTGATGTCTTCTGCTTCAATTATTTCGCCCTCTGACATCACACAAGCAAGCTCTACAATTGCTTTTAACTCCCGAACATTTCCAGGGTAGGAGTAAAGCATAATTTTTTCTTTTGCTTCTTTTGATAATACTTTTCGACCGAGCGTATTAAGCTCAGAAAACTCATGGAGGAAATGGCGAGCTAATAACAGGATATCGTTTCCTCGTTCGCGAAGTGGTGGAACTTCAAAGGGTAAACCCAGGAGTCGATAATATAAATCCTCCCGGAAGTTGCCTCGCTCTACTTCATCCGCAAGGTTTTTGTGCGTAGCAACGATAATTCTGGCATCAAACTTAATCGGCATCGCTCCACCTACTCGGACGACTTCACGCTCTTGTAAAGCCCTCAGAAGCTTAGATTGCAGTACAAAATCCATCTCCGCAATTTCATCCAGAAATAAAGTGCCTTGATCCGCCAATTCAAATTGACCAGGTTTAGTTGCATTGGCTCCGGTAAAGGCTCCTTTTTCATATCCAAACAATTCACTTTCGAGCAGGTCCTTGGGTATTGCACTGACATTGACTGCTATAAAGGCACCGTTTCTACGCCTGGAACCATAATGAATACTTTTTGCAATGACTTCTTTTCCGACCCCTGTTTCTCCTGTGATCGAGATGGAGATATCTGTTTTGATCGCTTTTTCGAGCAACTTGAAAACCCGTTTCATTGATGGGCTATTACCAATGATCGTTTTGTCGAAGTTGTATCTGTTTTCTAGTTCTTCTTTTAGGACTTCAACTTCCTGCTTGAGCTTTAAACTATTTTTTAACTTTTGGATAGAAACCCGAAGTCGATCTTTTGTGTCTTCGTCTTTTACGATATAATCATGTATTCCAAGGTGAATGAGTTCCATGGCGA
Source organism: Saprospiraceae bacterium (assembly GCA_020631105.1). GTDB lineage: Bacteria > Bacteroidota > Bacteroidia > Chitinophagales > Saprospiraceae > JAHDHW01. Next base: position 8,272 of record JAHDHW010000039.1, read on the forward strand.
TGGAAATATCGTTTTGCCCAGAGAGCATTATGACTTCGATGTTAGGATTATATCTTTGGATCTTCTCAAACACAACTCGCCCGTCAAGATCAGGTAGGGTATAATCCAATGAAATAATATCTGGTTCAAGGTGTAGATTGTCAATACATTCTTTACCGGTAGAAAAAAGGTATACTTCATGGTCAGGATCTAATTCGAAAACATATTTTACTAGTCTCGAATAAAGATTATCATCTTCCACGATGAAAACTTTGATAGGGGAAGCAGTCTGTGTCATTACCAAAAGTTAGAAGTAGGGTAGAACGCTTAGGGGGCTAATCTAAATACCTACAAGTCATTAGTTTAGATATAATTTTCATAATAGATAGACACTCGGAAAGGGCAGTTTACACCCTTTTCGGCCTATGAATTATGCTTTTAAACTTTAGACTGTGCGAATTTTTCCACAATATGGAAAAAATATCAATATTGGGAAAGTTTTCCCAAATAAAACCTTCATATATTATTGATTATTTTATTTGATGGTCGGATTCTGGCTTTTTGGGCAAATTATTAAGTTTGGCAATAAATTTGAGCCGTAGTCAATACACACCTTTACAGGCGTGTATATAATCCTTATCACCGCTCTCTTCCACTATAATTATAATATTGGTAATGCATATATTAAACCTATTGGTTTTGTATAGCTGCATATTTTTATTTCCCTCTTAGCTATTACGAATGAATACACTACGATTCCTATCGCCGGGCAGATTCCTGGTAGAGGATACAGTACAGGTTGTACTGAAGTCCTATGCTTCATTTTATCATCAAGTCACTCCGAAACATCAGCGGAGTTTGTCTTTATGTATTATTGAAGAACATGAAAACTTCAAGCAGATTAAAGAAGAGATTTCTAAATTATCAATTGGTAGCAGCGTGGAATTGATCGATCGATCAGCGGTCGAAAAAGTACAGGAAGCTTACCTAAACAGTGATTTCTTTTTTTATCCCGATACCCAAAATCAATATAAGATCATTATGGAAGCGCTTCGCTTCAATCTACCAGTACTGACTTTGAAGACAGATGAGTCAAAAGAATTATTGGATAGTACCTGTGGGATGTTGGCAGACTTCGGGGATGAGTATGCGCTCATCGAGCAATTTAGTGAACAGATTGAAATGCTGTTTTTTGACCGGGAAGCCTGTAAGTATATGAAAAAAGGTGCCCGTAAACAAAGTAGATCCGTCTTTGGAAAGAAGCGAGCAATTACTTGATTTCTTTGACTGCTATATTGACGTCATGCTCAATTTTAAGGAATTCGATCATGTTTTCTAATTCCTTGCGAGATTTACGACTGTTGATATCTAGCTCACATCGAAAGATTCCTTTAGTCGTTGGTATTTTCATATAACTGCCTCCAAATGGTTTTTTCTTGACCACTTTCTCGACAGGGGGAAGTTTTTTTAGTTCAAAATTAACTTGCGAAAGTTCTTTTTCCGGGATGATAAAGTGTTGTCGACCTTTCTTAATTTCTAGTTTTTCTTCATCGAAAACGACAGTGCCACCAACTAATACTTTCTTCTTGAATATATTATAAAAGGCTGGAACCATCGCCAGGGCAAGTAGCAGAAAAATTGCCAGATAAGTATATTCAGTATAATCGTAAAGTCCGACTTGATCGATTAATGTCTCGAAGACGGGAACCTTCCCACGTTCAAGGTAGGTAATAGAAGTATATCCTAAAAGCGCTGCAGCCAGCATGCCAAACAGCAGCGCGGTTTTGCTGAACTTTCTCCTTCTAACGATATCTGCTTTAAATAAAAACATACTTTCTTACGGTCTTTATATATCTATAATGCTAAAGTACGGTGAGATGTTTAGTTTAATTCATATTTCCGATAGAGCCACTCATTCTTTCGATGAAAGGCTGGAAATACGGCGTTTTTTCCATCTTTTATGGGACCAAAGCCAGTTTTCCGGCGCCCTCCTAATGATCTTTTCTAGCTGCCTGAAATAGAGTTTTGTGATTGCTGTTTCCTCATATTTTGCAGCATGATCAGTGAGTAAAATCGCTTCGATTTCATAATAGCCCCTTCGAAGCCTTCTGACATCAAAATAGATCACCGGATAGTTAGTACGACGTGCGATTTTATCAGGCCCTGGCAGGCAGGCGGTATCCTGATTCAGGAAGTCAATCCAGTGTGCATTCCGGCCGTTTGAAGGACTTTGATCTGCAATCAGGACGAACATGCTTGGTCGTTCTTTATGTTGAATGATTGCTCTTGGGGTTTGTGGCATATCAATAATATCTGCCCCAAAACGAGCCCGCCTGGATTTGATGTATTGATCAATATACTTGTTGTGAATGGATTTGGATACCCCAATTACGGGGCCTTTGATTTGTGCTTTGGTTGCGAGTGCACCCCATTCCCAATTATTATAGTGCGCCACGAGACCGAGGACGGAGCGACCTTGCTCAAAGTAGTTAGTAATGAGCTGTGGATTAACAAAATGATAGCGTTCTACTAAAGTCTTTTCATTACTTGACATCCCTTTTATTCCCTCCAGGATAATATCACTTAAATTGCGATAGAATTTTTTTAATATTCGCTGAGTTGCAGCAGGATCCAACTCCGGGAAAGAACGACTTAGGTTAGTCAGGATCACTTTTCGACGGTAGTGCAGGACATGTTGCAGGACCCAGGCAAGGCCATCGGAACAAAAGTACAGCATGGTGAATGGCAGCCAACTAAAGCCAAAGATTAGGATTCGGAGCAGATAATATCCAATCATTGCTTAAAAGAGTGAACCTTGGGTTGGAGAATTATCAGATACCTCTTCGATGAGTGAAGGATCATTCGTACTAACTTTATTAATGCGACTTGAAACCGGGTACGCAAGCATCTCCTGGTCAGGGTAGGGGCTAATGTTTTGGAGGACGGAAGCACCAGCGAGTGATAAATCTAACCATTGGGCCTCCTGACCGGGTAATAGTATTGCCGGCATTCGATCATGGATGTCAGACATTAGTTCATTAGGGGGCTGGGTGATCACTGCAAAAGAATAAACAGGTTGCCCATTTGGATTTATCCATTTTTCCCAGATTCCGGCAGCGCAAAAGATTTGTCCTTCCTGAAGGGTGATTCGGTATGGGACTTTTCCACCGCTCGTTTTCTTCCATTCGTAAAATCCATCAAATGGAATCAGGCATCGTCGTTTTTGAATAGCAGAGCGGAAAGCAGGTTTTTCCAAAACTGTTTCGATACGCGCATTAATCATTTTGCTGCCGATCTTTTCTTCTTTTGCCCAGGAGGGGATTAATCCCCATTTGAACATTTGGATGTGCGAAGGGTTTTCGTTGCTTACTACAGGATGGAGGTGAGTAGGTGCAATATTATATTGCCGGATTTGCTCGAATTGCTCTAAGTCTTCTTTATAGAACTCCGCATGAAGTCGTTGTTCCAGGGCCTTCTGTGTCTTTGATAAACTTGCTCTGCCACACATAGTTGAATACTGTAACTTTTGTTAAAACATCGGCTTAGCCATAGCGATAAAAGGGTGCCCTTTTATTGATGGCTGCTTACAAATATACGGATTCTAAAAGACAGCCATGAGGTATACCAACGATTGATGCTTGGCTCAATTGTATGCTTTAAAGTAAAAAACCCCGATAACAAATGTTATCAGGGTGATTTGATGTATTATCCTAGGTTAGTGGGACATTTAGAATTCTAATTCTGCACGGAAATACCGGAGGATGCCTTTGACATCTTTATCCTCCCGGTAATCGGGTAACCAGTCGAAGAATCGTTCTTGCAAATGGAAACCATCCCGTAATGCATCTGCCATAGTATCAAGGGCCTGCTTTCGTCGGCCAAGTTTGAAGAGGATAGCCGCTTTGCAGTAGTCCAGTTCAGGGCCACAAGTACAGAATTCTGCTTCTTCAATGACTTCCAGAGCTTCTTCATCACCATCCAGATTCATTAAGAATTCAGCATAAGTGATCCAGCTTTCGCAAAGTTCAGGTCCGAGTTCGGTAGCCTTCTGATAGTGAGGTAATGCTTTCTGATAACGCCCAAGTTTTTTGTAAGCTTGAGCAAGTGATAATTGGTAATCTTCACGCAAGCCGTCAATATTGATCGCTTGCTTATAAAAATGAATAGAGCTAAAGTAATCTTCTTCCTTGCAGTAACACTCGCCGATATGGAAGTAGATTTCGTCCATCCAGTTGTTCAGTTCAAGTGCCCGGTAGTAATATATTTTGGCTTTAGCTGTATCACCAAGGTATTCATGACATTGTCCTGCTTTTAGCAATAATTCCTCATCATAATCTCCTAGGACTTCAAGTGCTTCTTCCATCGCCAAAAGTGCTTTATCATAAGACTTAGTCAGGAAACATACCTCGATGTATTCTTTGTATGCTGGCTCGAAACGTTCATTAGCAATGAATGAGTATTCAAAAGCATCAAGGGCGTTCTCATAGTCACCTAATGAAAAGTGTGCCTGGGCCAGGTTAAACCAGGCAGTGTGTGAATATGGGTTTTCGTCAAGCACAGCTTCGTGGAGCAATATGCTATCTTCTTGTTGGTTTGCTAAGTATGCCGTCAGGTAAAGCTCCTGGAGTGCAGCTTCATTAAAAGCATTCTCTTGAACCGCCTGCTTAAGGCATTCATACATTAAGTCATAGCTTTTAAGCTTTTTGTGTACCAATGCCTCGGTAAAATATACTTCACTCAATTGTACCGGACTAAGATGATAGGCAAATCGTAACTCGTGTAGGATTGCTTCTGCTTCAGTAGTCTCTTCTTTACTTAGATGAGCCTTTGCTCTAAGGATGTCAGTCTTAACAAATGATTGTCCGAATATTTCAGCTCGATCAAGTGCATCGAAGGCAAGATCACGGTCACCTTTGTCAATTAAAAGTTCTGCTTTCCGGGTATAAAGCCTGGAAGAGAAACGGTACTTCTGAATACCGCTTTCGACGGCTTCTAGTGCATCCTTTAGTCCAAACTCTTCATTGAGGTACTCGGTTAGTTTGATGAAGTCAATTTCTCTCAGCTTAACTTCCTTACCAAGCTTGACCTGTTGGTCGTAAAGGGACAATAGGTCCCTCGGATTGTTTCGATTGTAAGTGTTATTCATAGTGATATGCTGGGTTGATTCCAACATTGTTGGAATGGTAAGTGTTTCGAGCTAACGGTTCGGTTTTTAGTGTTTTGTTGGTCATTTCGTAATAGGCTGTAAAATATCAGTTGCCAATGGTTGTATTATATTGAACTTGTTCTTACCCAACAAGGGCGTAATTCAGGAAATAAGTAGGGGGAAATTGAATTCTCTCTTATCAGTTTCCTTGGTAATATGTTGTGTGTAAGTTTTCGGTTCGCTTAATGGTACAAAATACAACGGAAGTCGTTTAGAGCGAGATGAGTTCTATGTAGAGGTACTAAATTCTACTTTAACGGTCTATTATTTCTACGGAGCGTATTGAGGGAGTGTTACGAAGAAATTTATATAATTTTTTATCTTATTTAATAAATTTTACATAAGAGCGATTTTGCCACTGATTTAAGATAAAATGGAGCTATTTAAGCAACATTTTTTCTGATGAGGTGATGCAATTACTCCGTTTCTTCTTTTTTAATCTTTAGATCTCTGTTTACGGCAATACTTGCATTAAGTTCGAATCCAACTAAAAGAATAAAAGCATTGATTTGGATCCAAAGCATAATGACGATCACTGTTCCGAAGGAAAGATAGAGATCATTATATCTTCCAAAATCTTCGACGTAGATAGAGAAAATAACAGAGGTGAGAATAGTAAGAATTGTAGCGAGCGTGGCACCGGGTGAAAACCACTTGAATCGAATGAAGGTTGATGCGCCATAACGATATAAAAAGGAAATCCCAGCATAGAAAAGAGAGATAACTACCAGCCATCTAAGTACTTGTACCATAAAAGATTGGAAGCGGGTAGCATTAAAATAATCTAATAAGATTTGTAGTGGTGTTTGTCCAAGTACAACCAAGAAAACAGCAACCAATACTAATAGTGCGATTACGAGGGTAAGCATGATTGCTACAAAGCGCTTTTTGAAAATACTTCGTTTTTTAAAAGTGTTGGTATGAGATTTTTCGAAACCTCTAAACAGTGTCATCATGCCATTTGAGGAGAAGAATATCGTAAGTGCCAGGACTAAGTATAAACGCCCCTGGTGAGTTTGTGTCGCTAGTTTTGAAAACATTTCGGTCATTCCTTCTCTTGCGTTCTCGGGTAATATTTTTACTTCCGAAAGCAGGAAACTGATTTGCCGGATTATGGTCGAATTGAAGTCGACCTCGCCATTGATACTTCGCACGAGTAGATCTTCTTGTATATAAGGTAGAATGAGAAAGTCAAAATAAGGAAGAATAAAAGGAATAAGCGTAAAGACAAAAATGATCCCTGGGAAAATAGCCAGGAAAAAACTAAAGGCAATTGAATTTGCACGAGAGATTAGAGTATCGCGCTTAATCTCATGAAGGATAAAAACGATTACATCATAGATCGGTACACCCAGGAAGCCAGGAAAAGAATGCTCTTTCGACCATTGGAGTACATTAACAATTATAGGTAATTGAAAAATGAATTCCTTGATTTGCTTTGCACTAGGTATTTTCAAATCGTAATCGATTTTTGACTCTTCAAAAAGTACACCTACTCAAAGTAAGTGCTTAGAGCATCTAATAAATATTTAGGAGCATTTGCTCGCTTACCTGTTTTTCCTTCAATGAAGCATAATTTAACGGAACCTCCATTAACTAGTTTTCCTTTTTCATTAAAAATTTCGTGATGGAAGGTAATGTATTGATCTGGCAAATGCCGTAAGGTTGTTTTAATATTTAATAACTCATCATAATGAGCAGGACGTACATAGCGACTATTCATCGACATTACAGGCATTAGTATCCCATGCTCAGCTTCCATGTTTCGATAAGTTAAACCAAGTGACCGGATCATTTCTGCACGACCAATCTCATATAATTGTGCATAGTTACCATAATAAAGGTAGCCCATTTGATCCGTCTCACCGTAGCGGACTCGTTTCTGAAATTCATGCTGAATCATATGTTTTATACGCTTATATCTAATAATGCCCGAATTTAGGAAATGTACAACTAATCCAAAGGAATACATTGAAGAACTCTTGCTGTTATTATAGAATTCTTCATTTACTAAAAGAGTTCATAATTTATAGATAGTGAAAAGGATTGACGAAAGCCTTTTTCGACATTATAGATATTCCCACAGAAAAAATCCTGACAATAAGGGTACTGTAAATACTGGATAGTACTAAAAGTATATAGATTATTTGGAGTGATGAACTCATCACTAAAAAGATTAAAATAGCTAAACTGCGAACTGGCATTGACCCTCAAACGTGGTAATAAAAAATAGGTATAGTCAAGCCGGAAAAAAGTTTGGAAAACGTTTCCATCAAGGCCCAATACTTCCGTGAATGCATTATTAGTTGAACTTAGACTTACATTTATAGACGTTCCTACTCCCAGGGTTAATCGAGATCTAGTATTTGGGAAATACCCTAAGCCATATTCCATGCCTGCTACTACCCTGGGTTCTGAAAAATCTTTATCAAAAGAAGTCGTGACATCTGAGATCATTCCTTTTGAGAAACCAGCATATGCTCCAGCATTAAATGATCTTTGCCAGTCCTGATTAATCGGATGAGCTCCATCATATTCAAAGCCAATCAATAATGAAAATAGGGTAGTATTATTATCAGAGAAAGCATTGAAGTTATTACTTTCATAGAATATGCTAGGGATTACGGAGAAGTTAAATCGGTAACCACTTTCTCTGAGGATACTGGCTCCATAAATCCATTGATCGTTTAAGTGCGCGAAATACCCAATGTCTTTTTCTGTGATTATCCCGCTTTCCGTCAGGAATTGATCCAGCTGCTCTAATTCAAAAATTCGTCTCAATCGAAAGTCAAAAACTCGCCGGCTTCGGATCCTGGCAATTGCATCCGCAAAGGCAGTTATCTCCTCATGGCTGAGGTCTTTTGTTATTTTACCTTGTTCTTTGAGTTTGCGAAGGATGAATAAAGCCTGTTGAGCAAAACTGACATTTTCGATTCGACCGACTCCGGCCCGTAATGGGGAAATCAATTGGATGAATTTTTGGAACCTTTTATTGTCATTACTCAATCCGATAACCTGATCTCCTTGGAGTGTTACCGAGAGTTGATTTGACCACTCAAAAAATTTCTCCCCGTCATTGTATTTGCGTACTGTATTGCTGAGACGAAAACGGTTGTTCCACCCAAAAAAATTACCCTCAAGGACGGACGACTGATCATCGCTATAACTGACCGAATTAAAGGTATTCAGGGAGTAACTGTTTTGCCATTTACGATTGACAATAAAACCGAAATAATCAAAAGCAAGATTACCATTGATACTCGTCCGGTCTGAAATGAATTGATTATTCTCATCTTTTCCGCTTAGGTTATTAATCTGATTTAAATTAACCCCCATGATTAATCTGTGAAACTGGACATCCGGTACTTTGTAAGTAGATAAATCATAAGCATCAAGCTGGGCAAAAACAAATGACAGGAAGGTAAAAAAGGTGAAATTGAAGGTAAGTAGAACTGTTTTAGCTTTCATTGGGCGTGCTTTATATTAAAAAGAATGTAAGTGATTTGATGGTAAATGGCACTTCGTGAATATTTATTTCATAATTAGCTAACATTTTTTTGATAAGTTTCACTAATTTGCATACATTGCCGACCGATCAAGTTTTAACTATTCAAATTTAAAATAATATTACATGGCCACCAGCATCGTAACTCAACGATTTATCAAATGTCACGATACACTCAAAGGAGACGGGACCATAAGATCCAGTCGGCAATTTGCTATTTCTCTGGACTATTTACCTCAGAGCCTGAGTGAAATCCTCAAAGGGAGACGTGATGTAACAATCGAATTATTGCGTAAGGCGGTGGATCAATACAAAATCAATCCTGTTTATATTTATACTGGCGAAGGCCCCATGTTTATGAGCGAAGAGGACCATAAGAGTTTTCGGGTACTGACCATCGTTACGAATACACAGGAAGATGAACGCATCGTTCATGTTCCCGTTCCTGCTCAAGCAGGCTACGCTGGAGAAATGGCTGATCCCGCATTTGTGCAAGACCTGCCGACGTTTACGCTACCGGATTATAAATACAAAGTAGGTACTCACCGATCCTTTGATGTTTCGGGGGATAGTATGGAGCCTACATTGTTTGAAGGAGACAAAGTCGTCTGTAGTTACCTTGAGCCTACGCTTTGGGAAAATTCCATAAAAGAAAACTACGTATACGTTATTGTGACCAGGGGAGATGTAGTTGTTAAACGTATTATTTCGAATCAACTCAAAGAACAAAAATACCTTGAGCTTCATTCTGATAATAGCTTCTACGAACCTTACCGGGTAAGTGTAGGTGATATTCGTGAGATTTGGTATGTCCGGGCAAAAATCAGCCCCTTCCTTCCTTCTCCTGCTAATATCCAAAATATGGTTCAAGAGGAAGTGAAGCAACTCAAGAATACAATTGTTAAGCAAACACATCTGTTACATAACCTTGGACAAAAGGTTGAAACTTTGATGAATCGAAGCAATAATTCATAATTAAAACCTACAATTATGCTCGAAGGAACGGTACAATATATCGATTTAGAAATGGGGTTTTGGGGAATCGTACAAGCTGATGGATCGAAATGGATGATTGTCAATATGCCAGAGCAAATTAAGTATGATGGAAAGAAAGTCCGTGTTCAGTTAAAACCTCTTGACGCTATGTCAATGACCATGTGGGGAACTCCTGCCAAAATAATTCGGTTTCAAACTTTAGCACCTTAACACTCAAATTTCTCATCTAAAGTTTTTGTATGAATACCGCTTTTGCAAAAGTCGAAGCATA
>JAHDHW010000039.1:18328-36251 GCA_020631105.1 Saprospiraceae bacterium
TAGTCATCGTCCACATCGATTACACCGGCACCCTGGCGCAAGATCTTTTTAATGGAATGAAAGCTGGAGATACCTTGAACTTAAAAGGTAAGTCTGTCTTCACTTTCGAAAAAGGCAGGATTATTAAAATTCAAGACTATAGCTAATGCATCACGCTATTGTAAAACTTCGCTTATTTGAACAGTAGGCCGTATGTCCGTATAGTTCGGAATGTCTCCGGTAATCTTTGCGGCATTTGGGCCGAATGCTTTTTGATAAGCCTCAAGACTTTCAAAGTACAAATATCCTATAGCTAAGTATGGAATAGGATCATTAGGTGTACGACCGGATATTCCCTTGTCGATTTCTATTTTTTTCAAAGCATCCCCAAACAGACTGCTAAGCATGGGCATATGCTTACTGGAATAATAATCCATGTCAAACGTTTTGCCTTCTTCATTTGGATATAAGATAGTGACTTTTACCATCCCTTTTTTTATTTGAGTATGGTCAGCGGAGCTATCTGGCTGGCAACTGATACTAAGTGTCATGATGCCCAGGATAAGGAAGGTGATTGTATTTTTCATGTATTAATATTTAGTAATTGGTTCTGTATTTTTGATTGTTCTTCAATTGCTACTTAAACTATTCTTCCAGGGGCCACCCATCAATAATACGTTTTATTATGCTAAGATTCTACGATCCTGGATAAACTTCGATACCTCGCCTGCCCAGGTTTTGTACGTTAATTCCGAAGGGTGAACGCCATCACTAAAAAAATCACTGGGACTTAAAGTTTTTCCTGGCCAGTAATTCAGCCAGTCTCTCAGTTGAATGCGTTTGTCTATATACCAAACGCCTTCTTTTTCTGAGGTGACCTGCTGTAGTGTTTCGTGCAATAAGTCAATATGTCTACCTAAGACGAATTTGGCAAGCTTTGTAAATGCCGGGAAGTTCCGAATAGGAGGAACATTGATGAATAGTATCGGTTTGCCAGGAAATTTTTGTTGAAGATCAAGGATTAAGGTCTCGATTGACTTGCGCCAGTTATTAGGGCTGTTCAGCTTGAAAGTGTCGTTTCCACCAAGTCCGATAACGATAAAATCTGCGGATTGATTTTCTATGTCAGGGACCAGTAATTGCTGTACGTTTTTTGCGGTGTATCCGCTTCTTGCAATTACCCGCCATTCCACTCGGAGATCGTAAGCATCAGCGAGTAAATATGATAAATGCCCTGTAAATCCCTGGGTATGTTTTTTGACTCCGACTCCAGCCATCGTACTTTCTCCAAGCGTTAGTAATCGAAGCTTTTTATCACCTGAACCCACTTTTCCTTCCGGAAAGGATGCTTCGGGTAAGGAAGGAACGGATTTTCGAATCTGCTTTGATTGAAAATACAGAAAAGGGAGTAACGGAAAATTAAGCAGACTGCCTAAGTAATATCTTGCTTGGATCATGGATGTTTAACACTTGTACAAAGATTAGGTTGAATCCTTTAATCTAAATATCATATTGGTTAGAGCACTTCCAGTGCTTGCTCCAAATCTTCCCAAAGCCATTCCGGGTCTTCCAATCCAATATAGATTCGAATCATATTCCAGGGGACGGTGGTATCCTCTCGCCCTGGGATGCCATAAAACGCGCAGTAGGGAAGTAGAAGAGACTCATGACCGCCCCATGAAACGGCCAGTAGAAAGCGTTGAAGTTTATGGAAAAAACGTTCTACATCTTCAATTGCCTCCGCTTTGAGGTAGAAAGAAAATAGACCGCCACATTTTTTCATTTGCTTTTTAGCCAATTCATACTGTGGGTAGCTGGGTAAATGAGGATGGTGGACCGCGGCAATTTTTGGATGCCGGGCTAAGCGTTGAGCGATAAGCAATGCACTTTCAGAACTTCGCTCAAGTCGGATCTCCAAAGTTCGAAGCCCGCGAATAATCATGGCGGCATCCTGGGCAGAGATAATCCCTCCTAGGGTCATATACTCCGTATTGAATATTTTACGAATCATAGCTTTTGAGCTACTGATTGCTCCTGCGACGATATCACTATGGCCATTGAGATATTTAGAGCAGGTCTGAACGGAAATATCAATACCCAAATCTAAAGGTCGTTGGTAAAGTGGAGAGGCGTAGGTTGCATCGATGATACTGACAAGATTATGTTTTTTAGCAATGTCTGCACAGGCGGAGAGATCCTGAATTTCGAGCGTTGCACTGTTCGGACTTTCCAGGTAAAGAACGGTAGTGTTATCTTTGATGGCAGACTCGATTGCCGAGGTGTCTTTACCATCCACAAAAGTGTGTTCTACTCCAAAACGAGCCAGTAAATTACTGATCAAGTGTTGAGTCCAACTATAAGGGGATTTTACACATACAATATGGTCTCCTGCTTTTACATTTGCGATGACCGCATTTGCGATGGCTCCACTACCACTACCAAAAACTAAGGCATCCTCTGCATTTTCTAAAGCGGCAATTTTTTGACGGAGTATTTTGACTGTAGGATTATTTCCTCTGGAATAAAGATGTGCATCCATTTCATCCTCAAAGGCCTTTCTAAAAGCTTTCAGATTTGGAAAAGCAAAGTTGCTGGTTTGGATAATCGGAGGGGCTACGGCGTTGAAATAATTTGCTCTTTCTTCGCCGAGATGAGTTAGGATATCACTTAAATGCATCTTAGTATAATTTTTGCTAATATACCAAGGACTAATAATTTTTGCTGATATTACGTTAATAATGTTTAGGTATAGTTAGTTGAATACAAATTAAAAGGCAGATGAGAGTCGTTGTGATATTGTTATGGGTGAGTATAGTACTGTTAGGGTACTCCACTTGCAATGAGATGATCAGTGATACTCCTGAGCAAGATGGTAAGCCATTTCTTTTCCCTGACCCAATTGCTTCCTTAAAACCAACTGATAGCATTTTTACTTTTCTTGCTGAAGATGGTTTTTCCTATTCCTTTTTTAATGGAAGTGAAATTCATATTCCTGCCAGGGCATTTATTAAGCCTGATGGAAGCCTGGTAAATGGAGAAATAGAACTTTCCTTTACATTTTACAAAGATGCGCTGGATCTGTTTTTAGATGGTGTACTTATGGACCACAGTCTGGAAAGAAAGGAGACCTCCGGAGGGTTTAGTATCTCTGCTCGCCAGGGCAGAAGCGAATTGTTGCTTGATCCCAGTCAATTAATCAGGTTACGATTAGCCTGTTATTCCAAAGCACCTGATTATGTATTGAATCAATATAATGATCATTTGCAAGTTTGGGACAGTATACAGATGGTTAAGCAGGAAATAAACGAAGAGAGAATTGTGGTAGAGCGCCGACATAATCGGAATCGTCCGAATATTCAATTTCCACTAAACGAACAATACTTTGCATTAAACTATACAGGAATTCTGGACGTGCTCTATAATGGAGATTATACAAATATCCACCATCAAAGAACACAAGATCGAATGGAAGCTTATGGTTTGAGGTGGACAAAGGTTGAGGTGGATAGTACGCTGGATTATTCCGGACAAAAGCAAGAAGCTTCGTCGATGGTCTGGAAAAATATATCGCGTAAGCGATTTCCGGAATGGACTGATGGAAAGCAAGGAACTTTAAAATGGTTGAAAAGCAATCGTTATCGATTACAGGTTGAAGAGCATGATAAAGTGTTTAGTACTCAGGTTGAAGCGGTCATGCCTCTGGAAAATTTATTCAGCAGTGGGCCAGGATACTGGAAGAAGAATTATGAAAAAAAGCTTGCAGGGCTGGATCGTGTGGATCAATTATTGGAATCCATGCCGCATAGCTACCGCACTTTTGGAATTTATGAGTTGGGGATTTACCAGTGGCAAAAACCAAGAGAGTTATTGGATGAAGATGTTTATAATATTAGTGTTCAGTTCAAAAAGCCATTCCAAAAAGATATTGAATCTTATGGATTATATTGGTTAAGTGATGATCTGTTAAGCCTGGAGTATTACCCGAGTACAGCTTGTCAAAGCATTCCATTAGCGTTATTTACGGAGGGACGATTTTTCAGCGTCACAACGGATCAGCGAATAATAAATGTTCCTCAGTCACAGATAGATAACCTGGATTTTACTCAACTACGTAAGATGAATAGGCCCGCAGTCCTTTTGGAGGCTAGTGCTATAGAACGATTACCCTGGAACAAGAAACAATTGATTAGGCTATTATATTCGCTTTAATCAATCGTCACGTGGCTCCAATATTCTCCTTTTTCAATGCGTCTGACAAGCGATTCACTAACGTCAAATTTTCTAGCAATAATTTTTCTCTTGTTCTGTTTATTGGCAAGCATCTTTTTCATCATTTTGACTTTTGCTTCCGTCAGCTTATAGCTTTTTCTTCTTTTTTCACGTCCTTTCTTATAGGCGGGAGATTTTTTTACATGTTCTTTCCATTCTGCTTCGGTTACCCATTTCAGGTTATTCCACTTATTATTATCCTTATCATAATCCTCGTGAATAACACAATCATGCTCTTCACTTTCTGGCTTGATAAAATTTTCTGCTACGAATTTGTGGACATAAACGTAGCCAGTAGAATCGTCTTTTAGCTTTACATTTAGGATTCTTAAGCCGCGGTTAACGACAGCACCATTTAGAAGGTTTTCTTTACCACTTAATTTACTAACGCTTTTGATCCGGCCATAATTGGAGATCGCGTAGTCACAAGATTTTGTCTCTGATTGGAACTCAACTGGGATCCATTCCTCATTCCAATGTGATTTGATTTTTTGATCACTCATAAATAATTCATTTGGCCAATGTGGGTGTCACTGACATAGGTTCTGTAAACTGGTTATGTATTCAGTCAAAGTAGTATCTGATGTTCAAGGGATGTTAAATCCCTGAATTAGCCTTTTGTTGAGTTTTGTTTTAGGTCTCTATCTCTTTGTCCCGGTAAGGCAGGACGCAATAATTAATTATTAGCTAAAGATAGATTTCGCCAATAAGGTAAGTTTTTGCGTGGCCGCTAATTGCGGTTTTCTCGTTGAGGTATTCACAGTTAAGGATACCTTTTCGTTTTGAAAGTTGCAAAGCTTTTAACTTTGTTTTGTTGAGTTGTACTGCCCAATAAGGAGTCATTGTGGTATGTGCTGATCCTGTTGCCGGATCCTCATCAACACCGGACTGAGGAAAAAAGCATCGACTGACAAAATCGACTTCATTTCCTTTAGCCGTTACAATTAAACCACGGCAGTCGTTAAGGGTAGCTAATGTTTTAAAGTCTGGGCGGAGTTGTTCAATTATACGTTGTGATTCAACAACAACCATGTAATCATCACGACCTTTAAACGTCGCAGAAGAATCAATATTAAGCGCTTTGAGTATTTCAATAGGTGTACTCACCTGTTTGATGTCATCCGTAGGAAATAGCATCCTGTAATGACCGTCTACTCTGGTTACTTCTAAAGGTCCGCTCTTTGAATCAAAAACAATGGTCTCAGAAGCATAATTGAAATGCTCAAAAAGTACATGAGCTGTAGCCAGGGTTGCATGCCCGCAAAGCTGAACTTCAACCGTCGGTGTAAACCATCGTAAGTGATAGCCACGTTCCGAAGGTACATAAAATGCGGTTTCAGAAAGGTTGTTTTCTAATGCAATATTCTGTAATAAATCGTCCTCAAGCCAGGACTCCAAAGGGATGACAGCCGCAGGGTTGCCACCAAAGGCAGCCTCCGAGAAAGCATCTACTTGGAATATTTTTATTGACATGTGAACGGATTCAAGAAGTTCTTGAATGAATAAATAAATGTAGCTACTTTAACAATGTAAAATAAGCGCTAGCCCTAATTTTCTGGAACCTTGTTTATTGAAATTTGGTCGTTGAAATCTAAACCTATTCAAAGTTAAATAATAACACCAATAATGCAAACTTCAGTGCGTTAATTAATCTCTAGATGACAAATGTTCTTAACAATGTTGTCATTATTAGACAAATTTAGGGTGTATAATACGCTTGAAGTTCTGTAAACCGGAGTATATACGCCTTGTTTCTGCCGGGGAAATCTTTAAACAAACTCAATCATAAATTTGTTTTTACGTCCGTTTTCGATCATTAAATACTTGCCATAAAGTAATTGCTCCGCTTGTATTTGATGGTCAAAGGCTGAAATTTTATCTTTATTCGCTGAGATTGCATTTCCTTTGATCGCTCTACGAGCATCACTCTTTGATTGCACAATAGAGGTATGTTCGGATAGCAATTCTATTATGTCAACACCTTGTTGAACAATGCTCTGTGGTAAAGTAAACGTGTTACCTTGGAGCTCTTGTGCGATAGATTTCATGTCTCTTTCACTTAAAGAAAGTAAGGTTTCTTTGTCTGCTTTTTGAAACATCAGCTTCGAAACCTTCAGTGCCGCTTCGTAAGCTTCTTGTCCATGAACCCGGACCGTAAGCTCTTCTGCCAGTGCTTCTTTGAGCCGTTGAGGCTGATCGGCTAATGCTGATTCTAAAGCTTCTACCTCTTCCTTTGACTTCAGTGTGAAGTAGCGCATAAAAGTAGTAGTGTCTGCATCATCAGATCTGATCCAGAATTGATAGAACGCATAAGGTGATGTCATTTCTGCGTCCAGCCAAATGTTCCCCTTTTCTGATTTTCCGAATTTGGTTCCATCAGATTTGGTTAATAGGGGAGTAGTGACGGCATAGGCTTTACCATTAATATTCTTTTTGATAAATTCTGTGCCGGAGGTGATATTACCCCATTGATCAGAACCACCCATTTGGAGAATGCAGTCAAAGTCATCATAAAGACATTGGAAGTCATAAGCCTGTAATAGTTGATAGCTAAACTCAGTAAAAGAGAGCCCGGTTTCTATCCGCTTTTTGACAGACTCCTTGGAAGACATATAATTGATGGTAAGAGTCTTTCCTACTTTTCGTAAAAAGTCGAGCACATTCATTTCTTTGTAGAAATCTAAATTATTGACCAAAAGTGCTTTATTATCACCTTCATCAAAATTTAGAAAACGTTTCATCTGCTCCACCTGAAAGGAAAGATTACTGTCCAGCTCGTCATAAGATTTTAGCTGACGTTCTTTGTCCTTTCCGGATGGATCTCCGATTCGACCAGTTGCTCCTCCCATTAGTACGATAGGCTGATGACCACAACGCTGGAATAACGTCAATAATTGGATTTGGACAAAATTACCAATAGTCATGGATGGAGCAGTAGGATCAAATCCAATGTATCCAACGACTTTTCCTTTCTCGAGTTGTTCTTCTAAGCCAGGGGTCATTTGGTGGAGCATGCCACGCCATTTCAGTTCTTCCAGAAAATTCATATGGTGCTAAGTTATATTGCGCAATGAAGTAGTTTATTAAAGGGGGCAAATTTATATAAAAATTGGTTTTATTACCGTTAAGCAATTGAGTTTTGTAAAAGTTCCTTCCAATAGGGTAGATTTTAGGATAAAGATGTTTCTTTGCAGGAGCCAAATAACATAGATTGAATTTTTCATATTTCATAGCAAGTAAGGTCGCACAATCTGGCAAACAATCATTTAGCCGGTTGATTATACGTATTGCAATTATTGCAGTTGCGTTGAGCGTCTCCGTAATGGTGATTGCTACGGCATTGATTCGAGGGTTCAAAAACGAGATCAGTAGTAAGATATTTGACTTTTGGGGGCATATCCATATCATGGATAGTGGCGTTACCCATAGCCTTGAGGTCTATCCCATTGATAAGCATCAGGCTTTTTACCCTTCTCTGGATACGATGGGACCTGTTTCTTATTTGACCAATCCTTCTTTTTTAGGGTACACTTTTACGGATAGACTGGTGGAGCGGAAGACTAAAGGGGGGATCAATCATATCCAGGTATTTGCCAATATTCCCGGGGTCATCAAAACGAAAAAACAGATCGAAGGAATTATCCTTAAGGGGATTGGGGATGATTATAATTGGGCCCTTTTAGATCAGTACCTTATTAAAGGTGACCGACTGGAGGTTATGAAAGATAGTATTTCTCGGGATATCATTATCTCTGAGCAAACGGCTAACCGTTTACTATTAGATGTGGGAGAACCTATGATTCTTTATTTCATTATTGAGGATCGCCAGATT
This sequence comes from Saprospiraceae bacterium, assembly GCA_020631105.1. Lineage (GTDB taxonomy): Bacteria > Bacteroidota > Bacteroidia > Chitinophagales > Saprospiraceae > JAHDHW01. The sequence goes on from JAHDHW010000039.1 coordinate 26,409, forward strand.
CCGAAAAGGATGAATGTGAAAGGAATCTATAAAACTGGCCTGGAGGAGTATGACCAGAAATTTGCGATTGTAGATATTGGCCTTGTACAGGAATTATATGGCTGGGATAAGGATAAAGTCGGAGGCTTTGAAGTTTTCTTAGATAATATTCAGGATATTGACCCGATGAATGAACACATCTATATGGATGTGATTCCAAATGATCTGTTTAGCGAAACGATCCGTCAAAAATCCCCAAGTATTTTTGAGTGGCTGGCACTTCAGGATATTAATGAAATTGTAATTCTGGCTTTGATGCTGGTGGTATCAATTATTAATATGGTCACCGCACTCTTGATCTTGATCCTGGAGCGAACCAATATGATTGGTACGCTTAAAGCACTTGGAAATACCAATTGGCAGATTCAAAAAATATTTCTTTACTATGCAGCCTACATCGTAAGTGTAGGTCTGTTCTTCGGTAACCTGATTGGCTTAGGTTTGTGCTTTGCTCAAAAGTATTTTAATTTTATCCAACTCTCTGAAAAGGATTATTATCTCTCGGTCGCACCAATTGAAATTAACTGGTGGGTTATTCTACTACTAAATGTAGGTACCCTGGTTGTGACCATTCTCTTCCTAATTATTCCATCTTATTTAGTTACCCGTATATCTCCGGTTAAAGCAATTCGATTTAAGTAGCTAGTTATTAAGGAGATACGAAATCTTAAATGGTACTGCGAATAAAAATGCGGTAAAAAATGCGGTTTACTTATGAAACATTTTTTTTATGTGTTAGTATACCCATCTAAAATACCGTAAACGGTAGGTTTTGAAAAAGATTATAATTTTATTTTTCAAATTTGTTCTTGTTGTTATTTGTAATGCTTTGTCAGGTAAATGTTTATAATCTTATTTTTTGCATCTCTTTGAAATATAGTCTCTGCAAGCTTTAAAAATAAGTTTGTGGAAACATTGTGGAAAACTTTAGTTCGCAGAAGTGAATATTTATTTTACATTTGTATTCGCTGCACGAAAATAATTACCATAGAGTATATTGCTGCTCGGATTATTTTGAGTAGTTAAATGGGATAATATCTGGAGGCTTTCCACACCTTTAAAACACTATCAGGACCTAAAAAGCCTGAACTTGCCACACTATGATCACTAGTTATTAATTGCTCGACGGTACGCGTCTTGGACTGTAGCAGAATGAATTAATGAGAACGCAGTATCGGAGCGAAAAGCTAGTTGAAATGGAAATCTCCGGTAAATCGTTTCATGTTAATTTGGGATTTGAACATATGGGATCTCAAATATGGAATAAACTAGAAGGCATCGGTTATCGAGCCTTAAGCTATTTTAAGCATTTGCCAATGCGATTACTTCGCATTCTGAAGCATTTGCTGGAAGGCACATATGGAGTTCTTGGGAGTAAAGCCTCGCATGATGGCCGTCCCTTATTGAACCGATTGAGTTTATGGTGGACCTACTTATTTTTTTACATCCTTGATGTATTTGGTTTGCCCGAGTTCTATGAAACAATCATGGATCTTGTCAAATTCAATACCAGACCATTGTATAAATGGGAAATTGAATTGGCGAAATCCGTTTTTGGAAATACGATTGATTATCGTAGAGTACGAATTGATGATTTTAGCTTTGCTGGCCCAAAACAAATGCGATTTTGCTATGTAAGCTTTTATTGCATTAACAGTTGGGGGCCAATGCAAAACAGCATATTTATACATGAGATGACACATGTCTGGCAGTTCGAAAAACTCGGCTCTGTCTATATACCAAAAGCGCTATTAGCGCAACATACCGCTTTGGGATATGACTATGGTGGAGTGGAGGCCTTGCGAGCTGGCCGGGAGAAGGGAAAAAGTTTCCTCTCTTTTAACTTTGAACAACAAGGGGATATTATTTCTGATTACTTTAGAATTAGAGAAGGGTACAAACCACAATGGGGCCAGGCATCTCGCCTGGATTTACCGATTTACGAGTCTTATATTAATGAAGTTCGTAAAGGGTAGTTCCTGCGCTTTTCTGTTAATCGAATCTGAGCAATGATAAAGTTATAAGAAGATAACCAAGCTTTTGTAGCACTATTAATCTACGGAGCCCCGTGGATCAAAGGTTGATTGCCGTATAGCATTGCTATCGGCAGAAGGACCTGCGAATAAAAAATTAACGCAAGAGTGGTTATCATAAAAGCACTTAAAATCGTAAGTTTGCACTTCATTCATTTTGATCATGCAAACATTCGGCGATTATGATTCGATATTATGCGAAAGTGAAAGGGCAGCTCAAGGAGTTGGACCAGCCGGATGCAAATTGCTGGATCAACATTTCACCACCTTTTAGTCACGAAGAACTGGGTGATGTTGCTCGACAACAAGACATCCCATTAGACTTCTTAACGGATTCGTTGGATATCGACGAGCGTTCTCGATATGAAAGAGAAGAAGATGTCAAGCTTATAGTCGTCAATACGCCGATCTTAAGTCAGACAGATATCGAAAATGATCCGATCTACGTCACGGTGCCGATTGGTATAATCCTGACATTAGATCATGTCATTACGATTACTTCTCACGATAATCCGGTCTTAGAATTGTTTCTCGAAAACAAAATCAAAAACTATGACCCGGCAAATGAAAGGCTCTTTGTATTACAAATGCTAGAGCAGAACGTTTACCGGTTTTTGACTTGCCTCAAGAAACTGAATCTGAAAAGAAACCTGATAGAAAAGGAACTTTATGATTCAAGCCGAAGCAAGGAACTGAAACAACTGCTAAGCATTGAGAAATCTTTGGTTTACTTCGTGAATACCCTCAGCTCTAATGAATTATTAAAGATGAAGATGAAACGTTCGGATTTTTTAGGAATCCGGGCAGATGAGGATTTGACTGACCTCTTTGAGGATATCATTATTGATAACAGTCAGGCTTTGGAGATGGCAAATGTCTACACCAACATCCTCAACGGAACAATGGAAGCCTACGCTTCAATTATTTCCAATAATCTGAATATTGTTATCCAGCGTCTTACTTTGATAACAATCATCTTGATGGTACCTACTTTGGTCGCTAGCTTGTATGGGATGAACTTGCAGAATCTACCGTTGCAAGAGCACCCGCAAGCGTTTTTATTCATTATTGTATTTTCTATAGTAATCAGCCTGGTCTTAGCTTGGTGGTTCCGTCGTAAGCGTTTATTCTAACTAGGGATGAACGGCTTATATATGGAGATTTCACTAATTTGCTTAAGGAAAGTTTTCCACAAAAAAATGAGTTTTCCACATTTGGGATCTGTTGTTAACAATCAATTTTTGCTGATAATCAGTAACTTACGTTTGTTTTCCACAGCCTGTTGATAACTTTTAGTGCGTAATAATGGCTTAAGTCGTACTTTAGTGTTATTAATTTGAAAACTACTTTGAGTGAAACACTATATCCTCTCGTTCTAGCCTAATCGGCATAAAATTCAGGAAGGGAAATCACTCAGATCTCAACCACAATTCAACCAAAGCGCCTAAGTAATGCAAGGGCGTTTTTTAGTGTGCAAGACAGTAGTACTTTACACCCATTGCTACTACGCGTTTGTTCGCTTGCTTACAATTAAGTGAAGCTAAGGACTTGTTCTTGGCCTGAGATCGTATTGTTTAAATAGTTTAAAGATAATTTTTATGAGTACAGTTGTTGAACCAATTTTACAGGACAATCCAAACCGTTTTGTTCTTTTTCCAATCCAGCACAATGATATTTGGGCATGGTACAAAAAATCAGAGGCTAGCTTTTGGACGGCTGAAGAGATTGACCTTTCTCAGGACCTTATTGACTGGGAAAAACTAAATGATGATGAGCGTCATTTTGTAAAACATGTTCTAGCTTTCTTTGCAGCTAGTGACGGCATCGTTAACGAAAATTTGGCAGAAAACTTTGTTAGCGAAGTCCAATATACGGAGGCTAAGTTTTTCTATGGTTTTCAGATTATGATGGAAAACATCCATTCGGAGACTTATTCTCTTTTGATAGATACCTATATCAAAGACACCAAAGAAAAAGATTATTTATTCAACGCAATCGAAAACCTTGATTGTGTGAAGAAGAAAGCAGATTGGGCTTTACGTTGGATTGATAACGGAAGCTTTCAAGAGCGTTTGGTTGCTTTTGCTGCCGTTGAAGGTATTTTCTTCTCTGGATCTTTCTGTTCTATCTTCTGGTTGAAGAAGCGCGGATTAATGCCAGGCTTATCCTTCTCTAATGAATTGATCTCCAGAGATGAAGGGATGCACTGTGATTTTGCATGTGCTCTTTATAATGATCATGTAGAAAATAAACTTACGAAAGAGACGATCCAGAAAGTAATTGAAGATGCAGTTGCAATCGAAAAAGAATTCGTTTCGGATGCATTACCGGTTAAACTCATTGGAATGAACGCAGATATGATGTGTCAGTATATCGAGTTTGTAGCGGATCGTCTATTGGATTCACTGGGTAATAATAAGATATACAATGTTGAGAATCCATTCCCATGGATGGACCTTATCTCTCTACAAGGAAAAACTAACTTTTTCGAAAAAAGAGTGGGAGATTACCAAAAGTCTGGTGTCATGACGGACCGGGACAAGCAGGTTTTCTCACTTGACGAAGATTTCTAACGCTAGCTGAACGTTGATTGAAAACTTTTTCCTGCATAATGGAAATGGTTTTCAATCAACTTCTAAAAAGACACTACTTACTGTACGAACCGATTAATTAATTATTGAGCGCTTACGACGAAACACTTTATCTAATTTCAAATCCTTCTAACAACTCTAACAACCTATGCAAGTAATTAAACGAAGTGGTAAAAGAGAAGATGTCAGCTTTGACAAAATCACCGCACGGGTAAAAAAATTATGCTACGGCTTAGACCCTCAATATATCTCTGCTCTGGAGATTGCCAAAAAAGTAATCCAGGGACTTTATGATGGGGTAACTACAACCGAACTTGATAACCTTGCTGCTGAAACTGCAGCATCCATGGCAGCCCAGCATCCTGATTACGCACAGTTAGCTGCGCGTATTGCAATTTCGAACTTACACAAGAATACCGACAAATCGTTTTCTAAAACGATGCGTGCTTTATACGATTATATCGATCCTAAAACTGGTGAGCAGGCAGGCTTAATCGGAGATGAGACTATTCAAATTATCGAAGAGAATAAAGACCGTCTTAACTCTGCCATCATATATGATCGTGATTATAGTTTTGATTACTTCGGTTTCAAAACACTTGAGCGTTCTTACCTCCTTCGTATGGATGGTAAAGTAGTAGAACGGCCTCAGCATACTTTGATGCGTGCAGCAGTAGGTATCCATGGTAGCGATGTTGATTCTGCTATCGAGACTTATAATTTGATGTCGGAGAAATGGTTTATCCATGCAACACCTACTTTATTCAATGCAGGTACACCTAAGCCACAATTATCTTCTTGCTTTTTATTAAGCATGACTGAAGATAGTATTAGTGGTATCTTCGATACACTTACCCGATGTGCTAAAATCTCTCAGTCGGCGGGTGGTATTGGTTTGAGCATTCATAATGTACGTGCAAAAGGTAGTTATATCAAAGGCACTGGAGGAACTTCCAATGGAATTATCCCAATGTTGAAAGTGTTCAATGACACGGCACGATACGTTGATCAAGGTGGAGGAAAACGTAAAGGAGCCTTTGCAGTTTATCTTGAGCCTTGGCATGCAGATATCAAAGACTTCCTGGATTTGAAAAAGAACCACGGTAAAGAAGAATTACGAGCGCGTGATTTATTCTATGCAATGTGGATTTCTGATCTTTTCATGGAGCGCGTAAAAGCAGATGCAGAATGGTCACTATTCTGTCCTAATGAAGCACCAGGATTACACGACTGTTATGGAGGAGAGTTCGAAGCACTTTACCACAAGTATGAGCAGGAGGGTAGAGCACGTAAGACGATCAAAGCTCAGGACTTATGGTTTGCGATCTTAGAATCTCAAATCGAAACAGGTACTCCTTATATCTTATACAAAGACGCTGCAAACAAGAAGTCAAACCAGAAAAACTTAGGTACTATTCGTTCTTCGAACCTTTGTACGGAGATCATCGAATACACTGCTCCAGATGAAGTTGCAGTATGTAACCTCGCTTCTATTAACTTATCGAAATTCGTTAAGGATGGAGAGTTTGACCACCAGCGATTATATGATATTACTAGAGTAGTAACTCGTAACTTGAATAAAGTTATTGATATCAATTACTACCCGGTAGAAGAGGCACGTAATTCAAACATGCGTCACCGTCCAATCGGAATCGGTGTGCAGGGTCTTGCTGATGCATTTATCTTAATGCGTTATGCTTTTGATGGACCTGAAGCACGTAAATTGAATAGCGAAATCTTCGAGACAATTTACTTCGCTTCATTGACAGAATCTAATGCAATTGCTGCTAAAGATGGTCATTACAAAACATACAAAGGTTCTCCAGTATCAAAAGGTGAATTGCAGTATGACCTTTGGGGCGTTACGCCTTCTGCTCGCTGGGATTGGAGCGAACTGAAAGGTGAAATTAAGAAACACGGTATCCGTAATAGCTTACTTTTAGCACCGATGCCTACGGCTTCTACCTCTCAGATCCTCGGGAATAATGAGTGTTTTGAGCCATATACTTCTAACATTTATACGCGACGAACGCTCTCTGGAGAGTATATTATCGTCAACAAGCACTTGTTGAAAGATTTAATTCGACTTGGACTTTGGAATGATGAAATGAAGCAACGTTTAATGGCTGCCAATGGTTCTGTTCAGGAAATCCCTGAAATTCCACAGGACTTGAAAGATCTGTACAAAACTGCTTACGAATTGAGTCAGAAAGTAATCATTGACATGTCCGCTGATCGTGGAGCTTTCATATGTCAATCGCAATCGCTGAACCTATTCGTTGAGAATCCTAACTTTGGAAAACTTTCTTCAATGCACTTCTACGCATGGCAGAAAGGTCTTAAGACGGGAATGTACTATCTACGTTCTAAAGCAGCGGTAGATCCGATTAAGTTTACTTTAGATAAAAAGCATCAACGAATTCAAACGGCTGAAACAGTAGATTCTGTAACTGGTTCTACCCTGACAGCCAATGCTGCTACTACAGAAGACGGACGGGTAATCGAACCAATGGAAATGGACTCGGCTGAAGGCCAGGTTTGTAACCTCGATGATCCGGACTGTTTAATGTGCGGTTCATAACCGTCGAACTATTCAAACGGTTATTGACAGTTTTAATGAACTGTTTCTAACAAATATCAACAAACTGTATTCAGATGGTGGATGTCCTTTCCGGATGTTCACCATTTTTTATGTGGATCAGCGAAGGAAAACTGACATTTGCGGCAGCAAATCGGCAGGAGACGGCCAGCGAATCATTATAATAACCATGAGTGAATTACCTGACTCGAAGAAGCTGCCCTATACGAAGGGTAGATTTTTGGGAAATACCATTGAGCTTGCAGATTGCTCTTACGCTCAGACCATACTTTATACCAATATGCGAAAGTGTATCCCCTTTTCTCACTCGATAATACCTTGGTTCATTATTTTGTGCAGTAATTGCATCTTTTTGGTTCTTAAGCGGAGCCACTTTGCTTGGCCGATAGGAACTGTGTGCTCTGGGGTCCTTCCAACCATTCGTAACCCAAAGTTCTGTATCTCGAATTGCGTTGCTGCCATCAAAGTTGAAGACATATTCTGGATGGATACAAACACCCTTATAACGAACTTCAAGGTGTAGATGACTTCCCCGGCTATTACCGGTATTACCTCCAAGTCCGAGGAGCTGGCCTTCTGAAACGATGTCATTTACATTTACCTCGTAGGCAGACAAGTGAGCATAAACGGTTTCAATATCGTTAGCATGCCGTACTACAACTGTTTTTCCATGACCTCTACTGTAGCCTACAAAACGAACTTTACCTTCTAACACTGACCGTACTTTATCTCCAGTAACCAGATCGATATCTATCCCCCTATGCGGACCTCTTCGCCTCTTGCCAAACCTTGAGGTGATTACCATATCGCCATAAACCGGAGGCGTGAATGTATTCTGGTTGAATTCAATTTTAAATGGGGTAGATAATTTAACATCTCGATATGGATTAACCTTTTCACTTGACCAATGGTCATTGGAGTAATCAACTCTAGGGGGATTTTTATCTGGCATTCTCTCCTCCTTGATATCTTCCAGAAAGCGCAGACTTTCTGAGGAACTGATCAATTCTTGCTTTCTCTTATTTTGATAAAAAGCATTGACCTCCTGAATGATCTTTCCAATTCGTTCGCCGAATAAATCTTTGTCCACTGAGAGTGAATCTTTGATTTGGCCAAATGAAAGAAACGGACTTAGCATAACTAGGCATGTGCTACAGAAAATACCCCAAGGCTTATTGACAGTCATATTTCGCAGTTACTTTTGCAGAGGATGGATATTGATTATTTACAGAATGTAATAATACCTAAGAATCTTATGTATGTGTTTTGAATACCGATGCTTTAACATAATCTTAACGCTTATGGAGTAACTCAATAAATCGGTACCTTATTATTAAACCCAAGAGAAAACACACCGATAGTTAAAGTTTATATTGAGAAGCACCCAATCTTTTAGGGTTCGCATCAAAAGGGAAAAGATATGCTATGTCCTTTCTAAAACGAATGCTTGGTTACTACTTAATGTTACAGTTTTTATGGAGCTCTGGGGACCTTCTTAAGAATAGGATTTATTCATACACAGTGGATAGAACTATATCTATGCAAAAAGCTGGGGCTGAGGAAACCATGAATAATCAAGTACCATCAAATGCTCTTAGTATTTTTGAGAACAATGAAATTGCACCGAAGTATCCCGAAGGTGAACAGGCGCTTTTATTTTTTATTTATTCTAAGGTCAAATATCCTCCGATCATGCGGGATGTATGCTTCGAAGCAACGGTAGTCGTTAACATTGTGATTGATCAACATGGTAAATCTATCCAGCATAAAATACTCAGAGGTTTCTATCCTCCGCTTGACGAAGAGGTTATACGGGTATTACAGCTCATTGAGCACTGGATACCTGGTACACAGAATGGTATTCCCGTTAAATCGTCCATTAATATCCCAATCAGATTTCGATTAGAGTAGTAATATCTTTCAAAAGAAAAAAATTGACTTCGGTGCAACCCATTGATATTTTTCTAGTCTTTAATGCAAAGCTTGATAAACCTGGCTTTCTTTTCCCCTGAACAACATTACAATTCCAGTCTTTTCTGATACTAAGTAAATAAACGCTCGTAGCGATCTGCTAGCAGCGAAGGAATACTTAGTGCCTATTTGCTTCGGCTATTTAACCCTCAAATCCCCTTATTATGAAAGCAACTTTGTTTCTCCCTTTTATCTGTTTAGCCATAGGTACTTTTGCGCAGGATAATCCATATTGCCCCTGTCAGGAAGAAGCCCGTCGTGAACAAGAATTAACCCTTACTCTAAATGAATTCAAGAGCCAAATCCTGATTTACATGCCTCAGGAACCAGTACCTCAAGCTATTCCTGTCAGTATGCCGCATCCCCAAATTGAAGAAATGCGAAGAGTGAATGTAAAACCTAAATTAGAAGAAACACCCATCGAAGAAGAGTTGACTGAAGAAGATTTATTCGAAGAAAAATTACCTGAGGAGGCTGAAGCGGAAGTATTCGAAGAAGAAATAGAAGACTTTGAAAGTGGTGCAAGGAGAACTAAACTAAAAACGAAGAAGAAACTATTCGCAAAACGATTGAAAACTAAGAAGCGTAAACGAAAATATCGTGGAGGCTG
>JAHDHW010000238.1 GCA_020631105.1 Saprospiraceae bacterium
TTATAATCTTCGTAACCCTCTTTTTCCAAACGATTATATTTTAGGGCAACGCCTTCCGCTAATTCTTTTTTATAAGTGCTGATCTTTTCCTGAATCTTAGCATCATGACTGCCAACGATTTGAGCGGCGAGGATACCGGCATTTTTTGCTCCATTTAGAGCAACTGTTGCAACGGGTACACCGCCTGGCATCTGCAAGATTGACAGGACAGAATCCCATCCGTCGATAGAGTTAGAAGATTTGATCGGGACGCCAATTACTGGTAGGGGAGAGAGCGAAGCGACCATGCCCGGAAGGTGCGCAGCACCGCCAGCTCCGGCAACGACCACTTTAATGCCACGCTTATGCGCTTCCTTCGAAAAATCAAATAATCGTTCTGGTGTACGATGAGCCGATACAATGGTCAACTCAAAAGGGATATCCATACTTTTTAGAAAATCAGCTGCTTGACGCATTACTGGTAAATCAGAATCGGAACCCATTATTATACTGACAAGAGGAGAAGACATATGCTTTATTTTGTAATTGAGTTATTTTGTAATGATACGTAAAGTTTGATTAATTGCTCTGGCTTTTTCTTTGGCGGCATCGAGGTCCGTATCCACAACGGTAGCGTGTCCCATTTTTCGGAAAGGCTTAGTCACCGTCTTACCATAAAGGTGAAACTTCGCGCCTTCAATGGCAAAGCATTTGTCCAGATCCGCATAATGCGCCGGGCCAGTATGACCTGCCGCACCAAGTAAATTGACCATCACCGAGGGTGAAGTTGCATCCGTAGCGCCAAGAGGATAATTAACTACAGCACGTAGATGCTGTTGAAACTGAGAAGTAATAGCACTATCAATCGTATGATGACCACTGTTGTGAGGACGTGGTGCAACTTCGTTGATGAGGATATCATTATCATTTGTCAAGAATAATTCGACCGCTAATAAGCCACATAAATCATATGCTTCAATAGTTTCCTTCGCAATTTTAGTAGCTTCTGCTTCGATTGCTTCAGAAATATTTGCCGGACAAAAAAGAAACTCAACAAGATTAGCAATCGGGTTAAACTCCATCTCTACTGCCGGAAACGCTCTGATCTCGCCATCTTCATTTCGGGCTACAATCACTGCGATTTCTTTTTGAATATCCACCAATGGCTCGACTATAGATGCCGCATCCATAATTTTATCCAAATCCCCTTCGGTGCGAATCACCGCTACTCCCTTGCCATCATAACCTGCGGTTCTCGATTTTTGGACGAAGGGAATTTTTATTATTCCCTGATCAATTGCTTCTCTGATCGCTGCCCCGCCGGGGTAAAACTCAAAGTCGCTGGTCGGTAAACCCTGGTCTTTATAAAATTGCTTTTGGATACCTTTATCTTTGATAATATTCAAAGCTCTCGGAGATGGATGCACTTTGACCCCTTCTTCTTCAAGCTTAAGGAGAGCATCCGTGTTGACATGCTCAATCTCAATGGTAAGGACATCTACTTGCTTACCAAAGTTGTAAACATCATCAAAATCCTTGAAGCTGCCTTTTACGAATTTCGAACATACATTAGCCGCCGGAAAGTCTGGTGCTTCATCTAAAATCCAGGTTTCTAGCTCCCAGTTTTGTGCAGCTAGGGCCAACATTTTTCCAAGTTGCCCACCACCTAAAATACCAACTTTAAATCCTGTGTTAATAATCTCTTTCACGCTTAATTATTTTGGGGGCGAAGATAAGGATTAGGAATCGAAATCGGAACTGGTCCAATGAACTGTCCTTTAGAGTTTTTGGGAGCATTAAAGCTATCTGTGGTAGGAATAGAACGTCAGAACTTTGTAAGAGTTTTATTTGAGACAATATTGATCCTTTCATATTTTGTCAACTGCTAAATATTCCGTCTCTTTGTCGGAAAGGAACAGACATGAGTGCGGTAAACTATTCAGACAGGTATAAAGGGTTTCTAGGATTATTGGGTGTGCTTACCCTGATCAGTCTGATGGTGATGAATGGTTACACGGTGATTTTCGAAACAGAGGAAGCGCATAATATTCATCATGTTCAACAACAGATTGCAGATACTCCGGTTGCACCCTGTTCTTACTTTCCGAATACGTCTCAGTTTTTGATTTATAGTGTTTTTGGCTTTAATCTATTTTGGCTCCGTATGTCAAATGTGGTGGTCTTCCTATTGCTTTTACTAGGTGTACGGATTTGGGGAGCAAAGCTATTTGGGGTAAAGCAGATCGTTACGTTTATGGTAATGATGGTGAGCTCTTATATGCTGATCAGCATATCTAAGTTTGCAGTTGCGGATATGCCATTGAACGCATTCCATACCATGAGTTTTTTCTTTTTGATCATCGTACTGAAACAGCCCAAGATAAAATGGCAGGTGGTGTATGGCCTGTTTGTGATGGGGAGCTTTTTGGTGCAGCCAACTGCTGCGGTAGTGTATGGCGTAGGGCTGCTATTGTATATGATGGTTTTTCACCCTAAGGGTAAACAATTACGACAGCCTCTTGTAATAGGCGTTTGGGTGTTTTTGGCTGCTTTGTTTTATTGGTTAGGTGGATTCTCCTGGAATCTGGATGGAATCATCTTTTCGTATAGAAGTAGTTGGGGAGAATATTTCGGATGGCAATTTATAGGGCTTTTGCCCTGGTTGGGTTTTTTACCTGCAGCTATCTGGGATTTGATTACGAAGTTGCGAAAGCGGGAGGAGATGGCGATTATTTTATTTGGGTGGTTGATCTTTGCAATTCTTAGTCATGCGATGATTCTGCAAATGTGCTTATTGTTTTTGATGGCACGTCAGGTTGAAAACTATTTCAAACCTAATTATCCGCATAAGAACCTGATTAAGACCTTTACGATTCTAAACCTAATCTTTACCTTTTTTGCCTTATTAGCTATGATGCTGGGTGGGTATGCGGTGTACGCAGGATTTGGATTCCGGTCGACTGTAGTCTTTGCTGCATTGTACTGGGCCTTTGGGACATTAGGTGTCATTGGTTTATTTGGCGACAGCAAACGGATGACGATTGGAGGTATGGCATTAGGCGGGGCATTTTCATTATTACTGTTCTGGGCACAGATTAATCCGATTATCAATCAATTCCGTGAATTTGATAGTATCCTGCTCTCTAAGGTAGAAGGGGCTAAAAATATAGTGACGAGCGAAGCGCTTGCAAGTACGAAGCGCCTGCGAGTAAATAGTAAAGCACAAGAGATAGGACTAGAGCCTTTTACAATCCCTATACCTCAAGCGGATGCTTATATCCTCGAACAAGCAGATTACGAGCAATTGCTACAGCAAAATTCGGATTTCAAACAAATCGATACCCTGATGGGGAATAGTCGATTCTGGGAAGAAGCAAAGCCTTATTATATCCTAAAGAGATAAATCCGGATACTTTTGGTTCACTTTAGGATTCAATCAACACGTCCGTTAACTTCCAACAAATAAGAAGTATAATAATGCCATTAACACGATAGTGGAAATAATGACGACGCGAAGAATTTGAGATCTTTCTTTTTTCTCTCTAGCAGCTTTGGCTCTTTTTCGTTTTGATACAGCCATAATATTTAAAATTTGGTTTGGACTAAAATAGAAAAAAATGCTCAAACTGCTTGAATTTCGGGAAAAATTTAGGCTCGTAATTATCGATTCTGCTCGTAATATTCAACGATTCGATCATCGACCAATATATCCTTGGCCTGAATTCGTTGCTTCAGAACGATTCCGTCTAAGGTACGGCAGCGGCTCAAAGCGACATAAGTCTGTCCATGTTCGAAGGCACCTCTACCGAGGTCAATGATGACTTTATCAAAGGTTTTCCCCTGGCTTTTATGGATCGTAATGGCCCAGGCGAGTTTTAAGGGATATTGCTTAAAAGTCCCAACGGTTTCCGTATCGATCTTCGTATTATCCTCTTTATCAACCTGATAGCGTTGGATTTCCCATTCCAGTTTTTCGACGTCGATATGTTTGGGACCATCCTTATCTTCGATGAGTACCCGGATATTATCTTCATCTAATCTTAGGATTTTTCCAATGGTACCATTGACGAAGCGTTTTTTAGGATCATTTTTTACGAACATGACCTGAGCGCCCTTTTTGATTTGCAGGGCAGGCTCGGTGGGGAATAGTTTCGGGTTAAAATTTCCGGTGATCGTGGCCAGAAAAGTGATTTCCGGTTCTATGATTTTGCGGAGTTCTCTTTGGTTGATGGTATCAACAACGGCATTTCTGGGCGAAAGGGTGATGTAGAAATCCTCAGATTCGAAATTAGGCAGATGCCGTTCATTCAGATCATCTAAATCATCATAGTCAATAGAATTAAGCCGGACGGCTTCCAGTAATCTCAAAAAATGTCTGGATTCTTGTCGGTAGGTTTGGCGAAGTTCGATTGTTTCTATTTCAAAACCTTCTTCGAAAACCTTCGCTGAAAAGAAATAAGGTGTTTCGTAATAGGATTCAAACAATACTTTTTCAACATCAGAGGATACAACCGGAGGAAGCTGAAAAAGGTCACCAATGAAAACGACCTGCACACCACCAAAAGGTTCGACTACATTATCGCGATTGAGTCGGAGGAAGTAGTCAATACTATCCAGCATATCCGCCCTGACCATTGAAATTTCATCAATGACCATGATTTCGATATTCTTGTAAAGCTTATGGTTTTTACGACGACGGATGTCTTTACGGTGGAGCGGTTTGGCTGGAAAACCAAAGAAAGAATGGATCGTTTGGCCGCCTACATTTAGGGCAGCGACCCCGGTAGGGGCTAAAGTCACGATTTTTTTTCGAGAAGTACTTTTGAATAGCTTAAGCAGGGTAGATTTACCGGTTCCGGCCCGACCGGTAATAAAAACGTTTTGCTTTTTCTTCTCAATTGCATCTAGTGCATATCGGAAGTCTTCGTTCAGTTCTAATGGTTTCTTTCCTTTCACTTTGCAAAGGTAGTAAATGGAATAGGAACTATTAATTTAGCAGAAATGAAAAGTCATTTTCTCGGGTAAGAAGTAGATGAATTTAGAAATTGAATTAAAAATAGCCCGCCATGAGGGTTTTTATAGTAGGGATCGACTTCTTGTCTGCTGGTTAACCTAAAATTAACGATTATACTTGCTGTGAATGAAGTTTTTTGTCGTAATTTTGCAGTTCAGAACGACCTATCATACACCTACAATCCAATTTCATTAAAAATCCTTATTTATGAAAAAAAGTATACTATTATTATTCTGCGCTGTTATTTGTTCAATGAGCTTGATGGCGCAATGTAGCGATTTGTTCTTCTCTGAGTATGTAGAAGGATATGCTAACAACAAAGCGGTTGAGATTTACAACCCAACGGGTGATGCAATTAATCTTTCAGGATATTCGATTGCACGTTTTAGTAATGGATCAACAACTGCTGCTCCTCCTACGCAAACTCCGTCGTATATTGTTCAGTTACCGGACATGATGATTGAGTCACATGATGTATTCGTTATCGTAATCGATAAGCAGGATATGTCTTTATTTGATTCTCAATTTGATAAACCAGCATGGAACGGGTTCAATTTGATTGATACGATCTTTGATCAGGTAACCGGAGAACCAGTATTAGATTCTTTAGGTAATGTATTGATCGGACCTCAGTATAACGAAAACGGAGCGGCACTTTTTGGTGACGAGTATAATGAAGTTTATGATCTTCAATGTAAAGCGGATGCATTCCTTTGCCCGTCTTATGCGGAGAATCGTGCGATGTACTTCAATGGAAATGATGCAATCGCATTATTGAGTGGAACTGAAGTTGCTGCTGACGGGTCTAATCTTGTCGATGTGATCGGAGTGATTGGAGAAGATCCTGAGACTTCGATTGACGAAGATGCCTGGGTAGATGCTAATGGATTCTGGCTGACAAAGGATCGAACTTTAGTTCGGAATGCTGATGTTGCAGGTGGTCGTAATGCGATTAGCGATGTTGTTTTCCAATCAGGAGGAACATTTACAGGAGACGAATGGACAAGCGAAAGAAAGAATTCTTTTCAATTCTTAGGGATTCACAACAGTGTATGTGCGGACGAAGTACCTAATGAGTTTAGCTGTGTAACAGGTGTTGCAGCATATGAAGTGAATAAAATCCCTTTCAACATGTATCCAAATCCATTGAATAATGGAACTTTACGTGTAGAAGCTGCTGAAAAAATTGAGCGCGTTCTGGTTTATAATCTAATGGGACAATTAGTATTCTCTCAAGATGTAGAGCAGGCGAATGAGCAATTAGATCTTGATCTTCAAAATGTACATTCTGGAATGTACTTAGTGAATCTTGAATTTGCTGAGCGTCAGATTTCTATTCAGAAGTTAGTAATTGATTAATAAATCATCTTTGTATCCCGAAAGTTTAAGTAGTTCGACGGAATTATTTTAATATTCTTCTTTTAAGGCTTCCTAAATTTTACACGCTTATTCCCTTAGGGGCAACCGCTTAGTAAATTTTAGAAAGCCGAATAATATCAAAATAATTTAGTTCCGTCACT
>JAHDHW010000040.1:0-1788 GCA_020631105.1 Saprospiraceae bacterium
AAAACATGAGTACCGAAAATCAAGTAGCTGTATTAAATGAATTAATCACCAGAAGTTATGATGCAGAGAACGGTTACAAAGAGGCAGCTGAAAATGTAGACTCAAAACAAATCAAAGCCATTTTTAAAGACTTATCCACTCAGCGGTATGACTTTGGTCATCAATTGAAAAACGAGATTAAATCATTGAACGGAGAAGTGAATAAAGGCGGCTCAACAGCTGCTGCTATGCACCGAACTTGGATTGACATCAAATCCTCTTTTTCCTCTAATGAAGATGAAGCAGTTTTAAACGAAGTAATCCGTGGAGAAAACTATGCCCTGGAATCTTACGAAACTGCTCTTGAGCAATTATCTATAGGAACGAATGCTTATGACACTGTAGTCAAGCAAAGAAATGCAATTCGCTCTGCCATCGCAAGAATGGAAAGCCTGGAAGCAATTGCTGAAGCACCTGTAAAATAATACATGAAGTAACATCCCATTGCCTATCAGGTGATGTCGCAATGCGGCATCACCTTTTTTCTGTTAGGGGATAAGAAGGTTTGATTGATAGATTTTTATTTTAAAATAATGTACAAGGAATAAATTAACCCCGGAACAAAAAATATGATCGTCAGGATTAAAGAGATCCAAAATTCTTGTTTTAATCCTTTTGCCAAAAATACAGCTAGTGGAGGAATAAGGATCGCAATGATTACCAATAAGAGTGTATTTGTGTTGTTCGTAGCCATGACTAATAATTAGTTTTATGTTTAAGTTAAGTTATTTTTTTTAAAACGTCTTTAATATAGGGCTGTTCAGTTTTATACTGAACATATCGGTACTTACCCCGTTTTAGTGAAAATTAAAACCTAAGAATATTATGAATATCCAAGATGTGAACAACGACGGAATTGCAATGGACGGATTTGATCCTGTAGCTCATTTTAATGGCGAACCTTTAAGAGGAGAAAACAGGTTTAGTTTTGCGATCGGTGATTTGACCTATCATTTTGCAAATGCTGAAAATATGAAAACCTTCCAGGATGCTCCGGGGAAATATATCCCGACTGCCGGTGGAATACCTACTGGTACTAATGTAGCGCCACCTGATATTACTCAAGATGGTGAAAACTATATTGGCAATAAAAATTTTGAGTATCGCAGGTCATTAGAAGATGCTGTAGTAAGTGTCGAAAATAATGTGCCTATTGATATCAAAGAAGACGGCAGCATAGAGATGCAAAACTTGTCAGATAACGAAGCATAATTTTTTGTCATTTAATTTTAATAACTTCACTCACCCGATAAATCTAAAACCATGAATATATTAATTGAAGCTCCTTTTGATATTTCTGACACGAATAAAAGAGCAATTGAGGAGCAAGCCAAGGATCTTGCTAAGTATAATCAGGGAATAACTAATATTGATGTCTTCTTTAAAGAAGATGATGGAGTTAAATCTGATGTAATACTTGCGGAGATTCAACTTCGATTACCAGGCCCTGAGATATTTGCTTCCGAAACCGATGAGAATTATATGAAAGCATATAGTTTGGCCCTTAGCAAAGCAGAGCGCCAACTTCGAAAAAGAAAAAGTATCGTTCAGGATCGACATAATCCGATCCCTGACTTTCCAAGATAATCTTCATAGTCTTGTACAGGAAATTAGCTATGTGCCTCAGGGTATGTGGCTTGTTTTCTTTTAGGCCTTTCGTTTTCCTTTTTCTTACTAATTCAATAGAATAGAATTGTTATAGTACTGAACCCCGTTTTATCAGCGAGGCACCTCTGCGAATAAAAAAAA
>JAHDHW010000040.1:1888-35925 GCA_020631105.1 Saprospiraceae bacterium
TGTTATAGTACTGAACCCCGTTTTATCAGCGAGGCACCTCTGCGAATAAAAAAAATACACCCACGACCCCACTAACCCACTCACTCACCCCCTGTCTCACTGTCTCACCCACTGTTTCACTGTCTCACTCACCAATTAAACATTTTTCCAATTCATACTTTTTAGTAATAAATAAAAATTAATGCGCACCAATATCCTCTTAATTCAAATGATTTCCATCCTTATTTTAGCCCTATTTTTACACTCCTGCAGCAGGATGTCAGGTATGCCTAAGAACGTAGTACTAGAGCATATAGATGATCACCCGTCTGATTCGGTAAGGATAATTGCTACTGAAAGATATAAGAGCGGAATCATTAAGCCAATTTTCCAAGGGAAGAATTATCGTAAGGCCTGGGCCACACCAATTAAAGTACCAGTGCTATATTTGGATGAGTACGAAAATGGGTTGAAGCCGTTGGAAAAGGGAGGGGGGTTACAGACGCTCTCAATGGATTTGCAAGGAAGTAATGATGTAGTATATACTTTGAGGAGTATTAATAAAAACCCGGAAGCTGCAGTACCTGAAGGGGCCAAAAAATGGAAAGTAGAAGATATTGTATACGATGCAATGTCAGCACAACACCCTTACGGTGCTATCGTAGTAGCAGCCTTAGCAGATGCTGTTCAGGTACAACATACCCATCCACAAGTATTTTATTTGCCGGAGCAATCTGCACTGGATTCATTTAATCAGGATTTTCGAAATAAATTATTCTTACTAGAGTACGAACCGGAAGGAAGCGGCAACTGGGTGAATCTTCCAGGTGTCCAGAAGATTATTGATACCGAAGATGTTCAGGATGAGCTTGCTGAAAACCCCGACGCAAGGATCAATGAACGGGCGCTAGTTCGTGCCCGACTATTTGATCTGCTCATAGGTGATTGGGATCGACATTCAAAGCAATGGGGTTGGATAGAGCAATTACAAGCTGATGGCACAAAATTATATACGCCTTTGCCAACTGACCGGGATAATGCTTTTTATAATCCGGGTGGTTTGATTCCATGGATAATTACTCGACCTAAAGTGACTCCTTTTTTAAGACCATTCAAAAAGAAAATAGATTATGTCCCCGGTATGATCACGGCATTTGATCAATTCTTTTTGTTGCATGTCCCGGAATCGATTTTTATAGAAGAAGCTGAATACTTGCAAGCGGACTTAACGGATGAAGAAATTGAAAACGCTTTTGAAATATGGCCCGAGCAGTTTTATAAAATTGATGCTAAAAAAATGATTAAGAAAGTCATGGCCAGAAAAAGTAAATTACAAGAATATGCAATAGAACTGAAAGCGGCGATTGATGAACGAGGGCCACTAAGCAAACCACTGAAAGGCTCTTCAAAGCTCTATGTTGGACATCAAAATGTAGAGGAACCGAAATCATCAGATTTGACAGATAAACACTAAATATTTATTTCTTTTTCTTGAAGGCTTCCCACAGGTGAAATACTTCGAGACCAGCCTGCCTTTCCAGTTGTTCATAAGTTGTTTTTCGATGCATAGGACCTTTGCTTAATTCACTATAAATCTCTTCTACTCCAAATCCTGAAATTTCTTCTGCATCTTTATGTCTGGCAGCAAAGACAATTCTTTTTACGCCAGCATAATGTGCTGCAGCAGTACACATGGGGCAAGGTTCGCAAGAAGCATAGAGCGTAGCACCGGTAAGTTTATGATGGCCCAGGTTTTTTCCGGCTTTTCGTATTGCCATCACTTCAGCATGCGCAGTTGCATCCTTCTCTTTATAGATTTCATTACTAGACTTGGCAATCACTTTTCCATCCAAAACAATGACGGCCCCAAAGGGGCCGCCAATGCCTTTTTTGATCCCTTTCTTGGCAACTTTTATTGCTGCGAGGATGTATTTCTTATCTTTTATCATAGTTGCGTAAGCTATTAATCTTCCAGGTCTCCACGTTCTGCAGATTTCTTTAATTTGTCATTTGCATAGATAGCGAGCTCAACTCTTCGATTTTGTTTTCGACCGGCTTCTGAGCCATTATCTGCAATGGGTAAAGACTCACCATAACCTTCAATAATAAACCGTCGACTATCTACACCATCATTTACCAGAACATTACGGACAGACTTCGCCCGATTTTCTGATAATTCCATGTTATAGCTTTCTGAGCCAGAGCTGTCGGTATGCCCTTGCAAAAGAACTTCGGTGTCTTCATATTTTTGCAGGATTTCAGCCAGCTCGTCTAGCTCTGATTTTGTGCCTGCACTTACATTAAATGAATTTAAGTCAAATAATAAACCAGAGTCGAAAGTCAGTAATATCCCTTCTCCGACACGCTCCACTTTTACACCTTCGAGATCCCGTTGTATTTCTTCTGCTTGTCGATCCATGTAACGACCGATAAGATACCCGGCAGTTCCTCCAACAGCAGCACCAATGATAACTCCAGCAGCAGTGTTTCCTGCTTTTTTACCGATGACACCTCCTAATGCAGCTCCCGAGGTAGCGCCGATTGTTGTTCCTTTGGCTTTGTTGCTCCAGTTACAAGAAAAGCCCAGACAGCAGATCATCAGGCATATAAAAGTTGATTTTAAAGAAAAATTTTTCATGTAGATAGAATTTGGTTTAGTTAGTAGATGTGCAAGATGTTACGGTGGTAAAACTAATAACATTCTCGTATGTTCAACGGAATTCCGGCTATAAACCCTAAGTCAAAACTATAATTTGACGAGTGGAAAAAAATATTTATTTTTTTTGGAGAAGATTGAACAATACAATCATTTACCCTTTCTACATCTGAGAATTAAGCAAAACTGTGAACCACTACAACATAATTAACTCAAGTTGCGCTGAGTTGTAACTTGAATTAACTAAATATAGCTAAGACAAAAGAGTCCCAGCTTTCCGTCTGTTTCACTTGTGTGAGGAGGCGGAACTGGGGCTTACTTAATCGTGTTAAAGATAGTGTCTTATAGTGTGCAATGGCTTTAAAAGGATCGTGATTGCAAATCACCGGTATAAAATCTTAAGTCATTGTAAAATGAATTGACTGGGGAGTGATCTGACTCCCTTAGTCAATTTTTTAAAGACATTATTTAATTAAAATATTTCCTCCAAAGTGTCCCAAAGTTAATACATGGTAGAAGCTGAATGAATCAATTGATTTATTCAGCTTTTTTATGTGTTAATTTGAGTGAAGTTGTAGGAAGAAACTAGAAATGGCTTAAAACAAAAAGAGAGCGTTTCAACAGAAACACTCTCTTTAAATTTATGAATTTATTTGGTTAGTTATGCTGCAATTGTACTTTGGCTTTTTAATGCTTTGATTTCAACATCTAAGTTGTCAAGGTGTAGGTATACAGTTTTTTCGTAGTCTACAATTTGATTGTGTAGTTTGATGTTTTTATGGAATTTTTTTAAGACGGGATTTATGTTTTGTAGGATTTTAATTTCAGCTTGCCAAAGGTGTTCCAGGATTTTTGATTTATCATTTACGATTAGGTTAATGACTATTTTTTGCCAGCGACTTTCGATGTAGTTTTTTACTTCGTGAAATGGTTTATTGCTTAAGTTGTCGGGGTTATTTTGGCTTAATATTCCTTTGAAAAAATATTCATGATTCTTTCTCATTTCCGAGACAATACTAATAATGTATTCGTCAGTTGTGATATCTTCAATGCGTTGGTAGTTTTTAGCAGTACTTTTTTGTAAAGCTAATAATCGCTTAAAATGTGTCTGAAAATTATTCCTTTGAAAAAACATGATGAATTAAATTTGAGTAGTAATATCTGATTGAGTCGAAAGATTTTTGAGTGTTAAAATAGCACCTTGATAAATAAGTTAATCGAGGTGCTATTTTTTATTTAGAGAGTTGAAGTCTTAGACTTTTCTAACTGCATTTGAGACTAAACTTAATACTGCTAAGACTACAAATACCCAGAATAATATTTTAGCAATTCCGGCAGCACCTGCGGCGATCCCACCAAAACCAAATATACCAGCGATAATTGCGACAACGAAAAAGATTAGAGCGTAACGTAACATAATTTTAAAGTTTTAAGGTTTTTTAAATGAAATAAATAGTTTAAATGTAAATAGGATTATTTGATTGTTGTGTCGCTAGAACGGGGCAAGATCTTAATTGTTCGAAATGAAGTTGAACTTTCTTTTTATTCAGTCTTTTTACTTTAAAAAAAATGAATAAAATTATTTTTCTGTTTGCTAGCTTATTAATGATTTCTTGTGGACAACCTGCTAATGTTGATCCGGTTAATGAGATACAAGAAGATACTACAATCTTTTCCCGGATGACTACTTTTGAGAGAGATGATTTGACAAGGGATGCAACACTTACTCCCTTAAGTAATCAAGATCCGGATCATTATATTTATGACTGGTCCGTTGATAAAGCAAACTTTACAGAGCAAGTACCTAGGGTGAATTTTCAGGCGATTAAATTGGATTCCAGTAAAACTGTAAACCCCATATCTTATGAGGTGACCAAAATTAATCGGCCGCCACTTTTTGATGCGGATTGTTTACAGGCTAATCGTCCTGTTGAATGTTCTAATAAAAAGTTAAAATCATTTATTCAATCTGTAGTTGATAGTTTTCAGGAAGAAGATGAATTCACGAATGATTACGAATTAGTGACTTTTGTAATTAATGAAAATGGGGAAATACTAGGAGATATATTTATCGCACCCCAGGAAAAAACTTGTAGGGTTTGTACAAAGGTTGCAGCTCAAGTAGTTACAAAGATGCAAGACTGGGTGCCTGCGATAAGAAACGAAAAACCAGTAAGTGTCCGAATACAGGTGCCAGTACGATTTAGGTAAAATTAAAAAACTCCTTAGTAGATAATGCTAAGGAGTTTTTTTAATTATTCTAGAGTTCTTTCGTTCGCTGAATTGCAGTCTTGATTTAATTTAATTAGTTAATTCGAATACCGTCAGCATTAAATTCTATATCCATTTTTTTACCATCCTTTTTGAATTCTATGTCATAGAATAAACCTTTGGAATGGTGTTCTACTTTTTCCATTTCTACGATTTTATATTTATCAAAATCTTTTTCAATTGCTTTTTCAACGGCCTTGGGTAAGTCTTTTTTCTTAACCCTTGTTTCAGTTTCTATCCATTGTCCGTCTGGGGAGAAATCTGCATTATATTTAATGCCTTTCTTTTTAAAGTTGGCTTCAAAGTTTCCGTTCTTGTCTGTGTGCCAGTCGGGGTCATTTTCTCCAGGGTATTTTTGTTGAAAAGTCTGCTTCACTGCTTCTGGAGTTTGATCATTAGTTTCAGGGTTGTTTTCGCATGCTGCAAAAATAAAAAGTGTAGACAAGAGAATTAATATTGAGTATTTCATTGTATTGTTTTTAAACGAAGAATAGGATTTATAAGGGATTTAAATATTATCAAAAAAAGAGTTGTCCTCTATTTGTGAAAGAAGACTGTTGATTTCTACATTCCAATGTAAACCTGCGATAGTGTCTCTTTGGTTTTTTAATAGTCGTCTGGTAGAGTTTGGTAATATAGGAATGCGAAGCAAACGATCATATTCGTTTTTGCAAGTACGCTCTGCTTTTTCGCAAGCTTCTAAAAGAGAGGAAGTTTGTTTATTTTTTATCATTTTAGAATTGACGATGATCCAGGGGTTGATATTAAGGTGTTCTAATTGTTGTGCCTCATATATTTTACCACCCAGTTTTTTGATCTCCTCTTTAATCTGATTTCCCAGGACATACCTTTCATTTACTTTTCGGTGAAAAAATTCATGGGTATCAGTATGGCTTATCTTATTGGCGACTATACGATATTGCTTTAAGGTGTCGTAGTTCTTTTTTAATAAAATATTGAGTTGTTGAATAATGTATTCTCCCATGTTCAAAATGTGTTGAATGAAAAATATTTTATTTGAAAGAGAAAAGCACCTGACAATCAAGAGTTGTCCAGTGCTTTTTTGGTTTTTACATTAGCATTTTAATGCTTGTTTATTTAGGGTTGTCAGATAAAAGTTTGAGCTGACTATTGATCTTATCTAGTTCAGATTTTACCTTCTGTAATTCTTCTTCACTATCCATCAGTTTGCTACTGGTTTTGCTTAACTCCTCTGTTAATTCCTCGTTTTCGGCCCGTAGTTTTTCGATCTCTTCAAGCTTTTTTTGAATGTCATCTTTGTTATCAGCAATGTCATCCTTTAGATCTGCTTTTTCTTCTCTGTAATCTTCAACGACGTCGTTAACATCTTGAACTTGCTCGGTGTAGTATCCGGGTAAGTAATCGTCAATGAATGCTATCATTGTTGATCTTAGATTTGAATAGTCCTGATAGTTTTCATCAGGGCTTACAGGAATGCTATAACCATATGCTCCGAAAAAACTTATTTTAGTGCGATTACCTTCTTCGATTACTTTAGCAAAGAAGTCCATCTTTTTATCACTGATAGAATTAATTCTTATCTCTTCGGCGTAGAGTACGTCTTTGTTAGACAAAAAGCCAATGCCTTTTAATTTTACATCATATCGATCTTTAAAGAAATCTTTTAATTCCTTTTTTGTTGCCTTACTGTCAGGCTCGATATAGATGGAATAAGATGGGTACTGTTTCTTTTCGTATTCAACCTGGTCTTGTACAATGTCAATAGTTTGAGCGTTAGTGGAGAAGGTTAATGAAAATAATAAAAGAGCGAAAATATATTTCATGATTGTATTTTTTTGTTAGGTTAAAAAATTAGACTGTTTGAGTTTTGAGGTCGTCCATAAACTGCATTAATGCTGCATTTGCATAAGGCCCATATGCTGAAACTACAGTCCCTTTAATTTGGTCATTACAATTAACTGCAAATACAATTGAATTATCTGAAGGGTTGGTCATTCCTTCGAAACGATACTGTTCGTCAATAACGACTTGTTCGCTATTGTATTCCTTTTTGTTTTGCAGGCATATCAATCGATGGTCGTCAAATTTAAAGGTATGATGGTAGCCCCTTTGATTTAAATCATTGGTTGCTTCGACCATGGTGGAATATTTATATCTATTCATTGTGGATACTTTTATGCGTTTACATTTTCATTCACTTCTCCGTTTTTTAGAAACTGTAAAGTGATGAAAGTCATAATCATTCCGTAAACAAAGGTTTCAATGAATATTAAGGCGCCGACGACTGCGGTAAGACCAAATTCTCCACCATCAATATTAAATTTTTGGAAAGCTAAACTATCGGCAAGGCCATAGGATAATAAACTTGCGACCAATAAAACAGTAGCACTGACCAGACTAATGAAAAGCCCATAAGCCATGCCAGAGCGGAAAGTATAGGCTTTGCCTAAACGCTCCTTTTGACTATTTAATCCATATATTAATATACCCAGAAGAATAAAATATTTTAAATATTTCACCCCAACTGAATCTTCAAAGCCAAGGGCATTAATGGTAAGGAGGTATATGGACATTGCTGCTCCACCAATTAGTCCCAGACGAAGCCCATTGCCATAAAAATTAAAAGGTTTTAAAAACGGGGTATTCCTATTGGTATTCAGACTTAAGGTGTTTCTCTTGTCTCTAATAATAATTTCTTCTTCGGTAGTCATTTTAATATATTTTTCTTGGATTCGTAAGTTTAAAAAAAGAGCGGATAGCAAGCTACCCACTCGAAAGGGGATTTGTTTATATGTTGATCCTGTTTTATGAAGCTGCTTCTAGTTCAGGCTTTAGTTTATGCGTTGCCCATGCATCAAGCATCCAGGATTTTTTCTCTATTGCTTCTAAGAAGCCTCCGATCATATCGATGGTTCCTTCATCTGTGATTTCGTCTGCTTTCTTGATTACATTCCGCATATTGGCGATTAGGATTCTGTGATTATCAAGAGTAGTTAAGATCATTTCACGATCCTCGTCAATCAAGGTAGCTTCCTCAATGTCCGCTATTTCAAGATAATCAGACATGCGGCTTAAAGGACGATGGCGTAATGTCAAAATACGTTCAGCAATTTCATCAATTTTTAATCTGGCATCATTATATAATGCTTCGAACTGCGCATGTAAGTCAAAGAAATTCTCGCCAGAAATATTCCAATGGAAATTTCTTAGGTTTTGGTAATACACGGTATAGTTACTTAAAAGGGTGTTTAATTCACCGACTACGTTTTGTAATTTTTCACGATCGTAACCGAGGTAATCTTTGGGTTTGAAGTATTTATTATCTGTAAATTCACTAGGTTTATTCATTGTTATATTTTATTTAATTATTTATTAATTATTGTGTCGCTAGAACGGAGCAACTTGATTTTTGTTCAGTAGAATTTCTTAGTATCTTTTTAGCTGAGAGTATACTTTTTTATCCAAGTGTGTGCACTATGGAGAAATTAAAAAAGTAAGTAGAAGTGGTTTTTTAAAATACTAAAACTGGAATCTCGGAGCGGAGAATAATTCGATCAGAGTGCAGATTAGAAAAGATGCGTTCGAAGAAAGGCTCTTCTGAATGTTCGATTGCTAACCAGTCAATTAACAATTGCTCAGACATATTTTGAATCTCTTTGGCCGAATCAATGTTAGTGACCAGGCTATATTTTAATTGTCTGTAATTATAGAAACGCTGCATGGTGTTGACAAGGTGGTTGTATTTTTCAGTAGTACCTTTAGAAGCTTCATCTGCGACTAACATTATATGCAGGTTCGCATTGAGCGCTGTTGCAATAGTATGGAGCGTCCGTATGTTTTTAGCTTTGCTATCATCGAGTTCCATTACATACAAAATATCCTGGACAGGTTTCCAGCTAAAAGTATTTGGCACAACAAGGACTGGAGCATTAATATTTTCTGCTAACCTCGTTTCATAAGTGCCAAACCATTCTCCCAAAGTATGTAATTCATTATTCCCTTCCACAATAACCATAAATGGTTTTTCTGTTGCTGCTTTTTGTATCATGGTCTCTTCCGGAAAACCGACCTCAACTTCGTATTCGAGGTTATTGTAAACCTCTCTTGATTTCATACAGATTTTCTGGAGTTTTGCCTCCTGTTCTTTCTGAATGGTTTCGATATTGGGAGCAGGAGAAATGATGGATGAGTGTGAATTAAAGCTTGTTTCAGGGATTGTCAATTGAGGCATTTTAGCAATGCCGGATAATAAAGCTGGCTGATCGAGCCGCTTTGCTAGCTGAACACCATAGTGAATGAATGGATTATCCACTGTGTAATTATTTATAGCAATGATTATTTTCTGATTTTTCATGTGTTGATATTTGTCAGTAACTAAAGGGTTAGACTTTTTTCAGCGCTTGTTTAAATTAAGTCTGTATTAGTTTCCAGAATGATGTTGTTTTTTATTTCATTGATCCAGGCTGACTTTTCTATAGGGGCGGTGATTTGTAATTTTACAATTCTGTTTCCAAGATGAAATAATTTTTCATAGTGGTGATACTTTTCATCCTTGTAACTGATCTCACCGTAGTTACCATTAATTATGCGATAAGTAGTTTGAGTCAGACTATCGTTCGGATTCAAGTAGTGATCACAAAGTGTATGGATGCCTTTATCTGAGACACCATACATCCCGTCAATTTTGATGGTCGTCTTGGTGCTATTGTGTTTTAGGACTAAAGTTTTTTTCTGATCATATACAGGTGTAAAACCATTAGGGTACTTGAAACTGTAGTTGAATTCTTCGTTTATATAATGAGCGAGAGGTTGTGAGGATAATTGACTTTCGGCTACCGCTTTTTCTCGTAAAAAAAATGGCAGTACTAATAAAACTAAAAAGCTAATGACTATTCGCATAAGAGTTGATGGTTAATTTTGAGCATTGAAAAGTCGGCCGAAGTACAAGACTTCGGCTCTAATTATTAAAGAATGTTTGTCAGGGATTAGTACCGGTAAATGGCGTTGACTTGTGCTACAATTCTTGGGAACTCCATACGAGGGATGTTTAGGACTTTACCACCATTGTTATAAGTTGCCATTGCAGCTTTATTCAGCAAACATATGCTGTTTGCTTGCTTATTCGGATGAATGGATATTTTGTTTGTTGCTTGATCGTATGTTCCCCAGACTGCTTCTGTATTTTTATCAACGAAAATTGTTTTTACTTTTCCGTTTAAAGCTGCAGGGACTACATTATGAATCGAGAAAGATGCCTCTTCTTCGGCTAACGCTGCTTCAAAAGCATTTCGGATTTCTTCTTTTCGTTGAGTGAAGTAAGATTTAATTTGATTCCATGCTTTTTCATGGATTAGGACTGGATCATCATTTTCGGGATTACCGGTAATTTTTTCTTCTATTATATTGGAGTAATCTGATATGCTTTTGTAAAGCGCTACTTGTTCTTCTGTGGAATAGATGATTAATGGAGCGTTTTCATCAAATAGCATTTTCATTAAACCCTTATCTACGTCTTCGAAATATTTTTTGACTTGAATATCCTGGATGTCCTTGGCTCCGCCATGACCATGGTAAATTGTGTCGCTACCTCCACTATGATGTTGTAGTACTTTTTCTCTGTTATCTACACCAATTAGTTCTTCCTTTCCCATTGGGACAAGGTCAGATATTCTGACAGGACTAATACTAAATCTTGTGGCGTCAAAAAATCTAACATCATTTTGACTTAGTGCCAGTACAAAGAATCGAGATTCTTCGTTGAGTAGAGAGATTAAATGCCTCAGATAAAACGCTTTATTTACGTAAATGAAATCTTTAAAAGATAATGGTACTGTGAAATATTTAAAAGTATTTTTTCCAATGAAAACAGCAAGACCATCTGAGAGGTAATTCCAAAACTCATTATCCGCTAATAAATTAAAACCTGCGGATAAATAATCTTGTGCTTGTTGTTTGTTCATCACATGCTCTCCTTGGAGATGTGGATCGGTAAGTTGGCTTACTGCATTCTTTAGTGCATTCTTAAACTTAAGTTGAAATTTTTCAGATTCACCGGATCGGTCAGTACCAATATATATGGATATTTTTGGATCGTTAGTATTTTGAGTATTCAGTAGCTTTTTATAATCGTGTTTGGTAAACATAAAATTAAGTTTTTAAAGTCAGGAATATGAGTTTCTTGATTCGTCGCTAGAACGGGACGTATTTAAATTTGTTCAATTTCAATGCTATTGAACAATTCTGAGGCTTGACCTTTTTAGCCTAAAAAAATGGCATCAGTAGAAATTCCGATAGACCCGATTCAGAAAGCAGTGCACCGAAAAGATAACTTCGAAGAAAAGTCCGGGAGTATTATTAAAAAATATTCTTTGATTACCGGTGGAGCCTGCCTATTGCCTTACACTGGGCTTGATATTGCTTCAAGTACGCTTACACAAACTTTAATGGTTAGAGAGCTCTGTCAATTGTATAATGTGGAGTACTCAGAGAGGCTAATGAATATTGCCGCATGGTCCGCGGTGGGAAGTGTTTTGATTAAATTGATCGGAGAACTGGTCACCAATTTAATACCTTCATCAAAATCAAATAAAAAAATCGATTTTACAGGCGCGGCTATCGGCGCCATTTATACGGCAACGCTTGGAGAATTTTATAAATTGCATTTAAGAGACGGAGGGACTTTAGAAGATGTTTCCGCTTCGGACTTTGTGGATTACTTCGTAGCCGAGGTACAGCGAGGGAACCTAAGCATTGATTCATTTACTGATCCTCGTAAGTTGATTAATCAGTTTGTATTGTCCTAGATAACCGCTAGTTATCAAGTAGTTATATTGACAAGAAACGAGTCACGGATCAATCCATGACTCGTTTTTTTATGAGATTTGATATCTCTTTAAAAATCCAAAAAGTGTTTTTGGCGTAGTTCTTGGCTCTTTAATCCTATCAGCTCTCTTTTTAGAATTCCAATATTATAATACGATTTAATGTGTGGCATCCAGAATGCTATTATTGCTTTCGTATTACCCGTTCATAAAAACTACATAAGATGAATATCAGAACTAGTCATAGGTACTTGTTGCTGGGAGCTTTGTTTGGCCTTTCGTTTCCAGTCATGTCTACACTTATCGTTGCTTACCAGTCTGCAGGATTGATTACTTTTTCTTCATTGATTAGTGCACAACAATCTAACCTTTTACTATGGATTATAGACTCTGCTCCGATTTTTCTAGGAGCCTTTGCCTGGTTGGCCGGTTTAAAACAAGAGAGAGTAAATAGAATTAATAAATCTTTAGAAGCCCGGGTTGAAAAGCAAACAATCGGAATTAAGAAAATCAATCAACAATTATTGCTGGAAATCACCGAACGCGAAGTAAAAGAAGTCATGCTCCTCGAAGCGATGGAAGAAGCGAAACAAGGCGTAAGGAGTAAGGATCAATTTCTGAGTAATATGAGTCACGAGATCCGGACACCGATGAATGGAATCATTGGAATGACAGATATTCTATTGGGAACGGAACTTGATGAACTACAGCATAAATACCTTTCCGCAATTGATTATTCAGCCAAAAATCTCCTCGTAATTATCAATGATATATTAGATCTGTCAAAGATCAATTCTGAGAAGCTGGAATTAGAACGAGTTAATTTCAATATTTATAATGTACTGGATTCGGTCAGTAAAACATTCGAGGTCAAGATCAAAGAGAAAGCAATTGGATTTAATTTCGATGTTGAAGAAGACTTGCCTAGAAAAGTATGTGGTGATCCCGTTCGCGTTAATCAGATTTTACTCAATATTATAGGTAATGCGATCAAGTTTACGGAAAAAGGTTCGGTAACTATAAAATGTGGTTTGTTTGAGAAAAACGAAAACCATATCATCTTAAATTTTGCAGTGATTGATACTGGAATTGGGATCAAAGAAGAAAATATTGATAAAGTATTCGAAAGTTTTTCTCAGGCCAATACTTCAATTACCAGAAAGTTTGGAGGTACGGGCTTAGGACTTCCAATCTCTAAAAAGCTAATCGAATTACACGGAGGTACTTTGAAACTGGAGAGTACTTATGGAGAAGGAACCATTTTTTCTTTTAACCTTAAGTTTGGTTACCCAATTATTGAAGAAGCTAAAAAGGTCCAGCCAGCAGGTGCTCAATTAACCGACCTACAAAAGTCGAAAATTAGAATTCTACTTGCAGAGGATAATAAAATAAATCAACTGGTAGCTACTAAGTTTTTGGATCGTTTTGGTTTTAAGTCAGACATCGCGAATAATGGACAAGAGGCTATTGATAGAGTTGAAAATCAAGAGTATGATCTGATTTTGATGGATGTACAAATGCCGGAAGTTGATGGATTGCAGGCCACCAGAATTATTAAATCCAGCCAGCGAACAAGAAATAAAGATATCAAAGTTATGGCAATGACCGCTTCTGTGCTTAAGGACGAGGTACAGCGATGCTACGATGCCGGGATGGATGATTATATTCCAAAACCATTCGACCCGGATGAGCTTTATGCTAAGATCGTAAGCTTGACAGCTGATGTGATCAAGTAATCTGAGATGATTGTTGGGGTGTTGATTTTTACGTCGAGCGACGTGATTAAAAGATTAGATATTTTCGTATCTTCTCCAACTCTTTTAATTAAATACCCCTCTTGATCATGACGAATCTTAATCGACGCCAATGGCTCAAAACTGCCGGAATTACCGGTGGAGTTTCTTTATTCGCCGGTTTGCCAGCGCTGACAGCAGCTAACGCTTCGCCACTTACATCATCTCCGAAAGTAGATGAAATTATCCGACTTAGTTCCAACGAAAATCCCTTTGGTCCTTCAAAAAAAGTTAGACAGGCGATGATCGATGCTTTTGATTTAGCATGTCGTTATCCCTATGGGTATATTCCTGACCTTGCGAAAATGATTGCGGATAAAGAAGGTGTCAGTGCAGACCATATTGTAGTGACCGCAGGCTCCACCGAAGGACTTAAAATATGCGGACAAGTATTCGGTATTCAGCGAGGAGAAATTATTGCTGCTGACCCGGTCTATAAATCTTTGATTTCCTACGCAGAGCAGTTCGGATGTTATATCAATCGTGTCCCGCTTAATGATAAAATGGAACACGACCTGGAGGAGATGGAAAAACGCATCTCAAGTGATACTCAATTAGTCTTCTTCTGTAATCCTTCTAACCCTTCCGGAACGCTGATCGATGCCAAACAGGCAGAGGACTTTTGTGAAAGGGTCTCTGATAAAACGATGCTTTTTTCTGATGAAGCTTATTGCGATTATATCGCTGAGCCTGATTATCCTTCGATGACTAAGCTGGTCAAGAAAGGTAAAAATGTAATCGTCTCCAAGACTTTCTCTAAAGTATACGGACTTGCTGGTATTCGTATTGGTTATCTGATCGCACGTCCTGATATCGTAAAACGACTACTCCAAAAAAGAATGGCCGGCCCAAATGTCCTTGCTATCCAGGCAGCCAAAGAAGCCCTAAGAGATAAGGAATTTTATGAGTTTAGCCTGGACCAAAATCTAAAAGCCAGAAACCATCTTTACGAAACATTGGATGAACTCAAACTACGCTACGTTCCTTCACATACTAATTTTGTTTTCTTTCATGCGAAAAAGCCAGTTCAAGAAGTGATTCAGGCGATGGTGAAAGAAGGTGTTCGGGTAGGGCGCCCATTTCCACCATTGACGGATTGGTGTAGAGTGAGTACTGGACGAATGGAAGATATGGAATTGCTTCGGGCTGGAATGCGGAAGGTATTTGCTTAGTATTCTTTCACCTTAGCCACAATGAGGAGTATGATAAAGGATATTACTGAACGTAGTGTCCTTTGTGTACGTCGTGAGAAAGAAATCTCTCACAACGGCCACTACGGCCACAACGAAGGAGTTGTGATAAAGGATATTACGGAACGTAGTGTGTTTTATGTACGTGGTGAGAAAAGCAAGCAATAGAAAATCCTATAAGCTAATCTGCTCCTCAATTTCCGCAATCACTTCCAGCGCCTGATCATAAGTTGTCTGCATAGCAGCAGCATTATCCTTGCCTGCGAATAAAGCCATCTCACAGGTTTTGATGATCTCCATGAATTTTTCGATGCGAGGTGTTTCCACTTTAAGGGATTCTAATTTTGATCGAACATTTTGCTTGGTCAATTCTGCAAAAGGCATATTTAGTTTATCGCAGATATAACCAAAAGAAGCACGTGAAACCTCATCGTAGAAACTCTTGCTTTCCCCCGATTGCATAAATTGCTGTGCTTGAGATAAGCGTTGTTGTGCAATTTTTACAGCACGGTTCCGCTTGAGTTGAACAGGGTCAATATTAGCTTTCTTAGCCTCTATTTGTTGAAGAACAAACACGCCACCTAATAGTAAAAAGGGAAGTGTAAAGAGCCCCCAAAATAAACCGGAGCCTACAAAGCCGAAAGGACTATCATTCAAATCTGCGTCCGTTTTAATGAAACGAATATCTTCCTTTTTTTCTGGTGCTTTGGTATCTGTAATATTTTGCTTTCTCCCAAGTGTACCTTTAGTAACGGTAAGTGGAAAGCTCTTAGAGCTTAGGGTTACATAAGCACTGGAGTCCGAATCATAATAAGTAAAGTTAGCCGATATCTCATAATTACCGGGTTCCTCCGGCAGGATTAAATACTCAAATACTTTTTTCCCGGCCAGTTCACTATTCTCTTCATAATTGGATTCATCGAGTACTTTGGGGTCATAAACTTCAAAGCCTTCCGGCAATTCCAGAGGAGGTGCTTGTACTTGTTTGATGTCCCCATTTCCATTGATATACATTCGGAGTGCGATAGCATCGTCCGTGGAAAGTTTCTCTCGATTAACGGTAGCCCGCATTTGAAATTTACCGACCGCTCCGGTGAAAGTTGAAGGTGCATCTGGAAGCGGTTCCACCCGGATATCGAAGGGCTCCGTTTCGATGGTAAACGTAGTGACCTTAGGCATAGAAAAAATACTTCTCCGCTGTTTTTCACCCATGGTTACGGAGATGTTCATCATTAAAGATTCCACATTAAAGACGCCCGCTTGTTGTGGGAATAATGCTACGCGTTTAATGACTTTGGTCGTATACTGTATTCCTTCAATGACTTCCTGAACTTGTCGGCTATTGAAACGTCGTACCTCATGTGCAAAGAAGCCAGCGTATTCAGACTCCCGGACTACGTTATAAGATTCTATGTTTCGGGAAGTAAAAAGTTTATAGTCTATGATGGTCTGTTCTCCAATTTTTGAGGCTTCTTTATTGACGATGGCTTTAATGAAAACGCCTTCACTCAATTCCTGATCCAGTTCCGCTTTGGTCGTTGCAGTGGAATTACGTCCTTTTACGACTTCTACGCTTATGGGGCGAGAGCGTAAAGTCTTTCCATCAACTTGGATGGTCGAAGGGCCAATAGTAAATTTACCTATCTTTTTAGGTTGTAAGACATAAGACAAGCCAAAGGATTGACTGCTTTTACCATTAACGATAGAGACCCGACGACTTTCGTTGGGGCCGCTTAATACCTCAAAATCCCGAAATGGGGGAGGGTTAAAATTGCTGCCATCCGCATTATAGATTGTAAATTCTACTTGAAAGGTACCTCCCAAAACGACTTGACGTGCGTCAGATATCGCTTCAAATCTAACATCCTGAGCACCGACCAAAAGCGGTAGCAAAAGGAAGCATATTAGTGTATATGTTTTGAATAGTCCCGACATTGATACTAGTAAGCGTGCAAATTTCTAAATCTTATAATACTTACGTTTTTTCTTGGGTTTGGTTTTTTCCTTTGGTTTTTGAGGCACTTTTCTTTGGAAGAAAGGGTCCTCAGAAAAAGGATCTCCGAAAAACGAATCGAAGGTACGACTTTTTTGTTGTTCGGGACGTTGAATAATACCTTCGGGGTTGGGAGCGACCCGGATTTCGTATGGACTGGTTTCCAGAAAATTTCCGTCAATCTCTACACTAGCAGGTTCGATATAAAAAATACCTTCTTCTTTTGGTTCTAAGTAATAAGAATAGCTAAGGCTTTGGCTTGATACACCGTTGACAATGCTTATGCTGGAGGATTGATTTGGACCACCGACAATATTGAAATCTTCGAAGTTCGGAGCTTCGAAATTCTTGGCATCCCCATTCTCGATAGAGAAGGTTGCGATCAGATAATTACCCATCAGGATAGAGTCTGTACTCACATTCAGACTAAAGGTGGGCTCTTGGGCACTTATCGAAAAACTAAAATAAGTGCAAAGGATAAAAAGTAAGATTCTCATCATTCACTCTTTTTGGTTTAATGTATATTGCCTGAAATCGATTTTACCAGTCTTTTGAAGACTTCGTTTTCTGCCTCTTTCCTTTACGGAGCTTCTCTTGTACTTTTTGCTCTTCTGCTTCCATAATCTCCAGTAACTTCTCTGCTTCTTCTTTACTTAGGTCTTTTTGTTCTAATTGCTGCTGCTCTTCCTGTTGCTGATTTTGATCCTGGTTTTCATTCTGCTGCTGCTGCTGTTGTTGCTCTTGTTGTTGTTCGTTTTGTTGTTGTTGCTGCTCTTGTTCCTCCTGTTCCTGATTTTCGTTTTGCTGCTGCTGCTGTTGTTGCTGCTGTTGCTGTTGGATCAGTTTACGTTGAGCAAGTGCAAGGTTTTGTTTGGTTGCTGCATCTGCCGGGTTAATGCGCAAAGCATTTTTATAAGATTCAATACTGTTCTGGAAGTCTTGATTGTTATAGTATGCATTACCAAGATTGTGATAGGCATTAGATTTTAGCTCTTCAGTTTTAGCTTGATTTGCGGCTTCCAGGTATTGTTTGATTGCTTCTTCGTAACGGCTTTGCTGATAAATAGAGTTTCCTAGGTTATAACGACCCCTTGGATTTGATTTGTCCTCCAAAGATTTGCGGTAACTCTCTTCAGCTGCCTGAAAATCTTGCTCTTGATAATTTCTATCTCCTTGCATCCGAAACTTATGGTCGGTTTGCCCGAAGCCCGGAGCTACGTGGATCAGCGATAGTATGATCAGCGAGTATAAATATTTCATGTTGCAAAATAAGTTAAACTTAAAATCATTTGTTAGTCTCAGTTTGGGTGGCAGTAGCTCCGCTAAAAATATCTTTATCTCCAAGCCAGCGATTTTTGCGGTATGAAAAGATAAATTCAATGAGTAAAAACAGTAAAGCAAGCGCTAAAAAGTATTGGTAGTAACTTTCGTATTCCGTAAAAGAACGCTGCTCAAACTCTCGTTTTTCAATTTGCTCAATTCGGGTTTTTAAAGCTGTGATCACCTGATCTCCATCAACTAGATTATAGTATGCTCCTGCACCCGCTTCCGCTACCTGAGTTAACATCTCCTCGTTGAGTTGGGTTTTGACAGGATTTCCCGAACGATCCATTTTGAAACCCGATTGTCCCGCGTAGTACATTGGAATATAACCACCATCAGGAGTACCTACGCCAATTGTAAAAATCATCAAGCCATTCTCACGTGCCTCTTGTGCGCGCTCAAGGGTTTCTTCATCATGATTTTCACCATCTGTAATTATAATGAGTGCTTTGTGTTGTTTATTGTCTTCTCCGAAGGTTCGTTCCGCCAGATCAATCGCTTCACTAATTGCTGTCCCTTGTGTAGGGGCTTGATTTGTATTTGCGCTTTTGAGGAAAAGTTGTGCTGCTGCATAGTCCGTAGTCAATGGCATCTGAAGGTAAGCATTGCCAGCAAAAAGGATGAGTCCCATGCGTTCACCCTTAAGTCCTTCGACGAGGTTCCGGGCAAAATTCTTGGCGCGATCAAGCCGGCTGGGACTAATATCTTGCGCCAGCATACTCTGAGAAATATCCAATGCCACAAAGACATCGATACTCTTACGTTGTACTTTCTCTTTCTTTGTTCCCCATTGCGGATTTGCCAGCGCAATAATCGACAAGATGATTGCGACAGTTAATAATACAAACTTTAATAAGTGTTTGTATCTCGAAAATTGAGGCATCAATCTTTGAATGATCTGCGGGTCACCGAACTGCTCTAATGCTTTTTTTCGAAAGTAAGCCATTACCCAAAAAACGGCTATCAGCACAGGGATGATAGCTAGATAATATAGGTTGTCAATACTTTCGAAACGAAACATGGCTCAGTTTATAGTTAAAAGCGTTTACGGTATAGAACGCAAAAAAGTATATCGCAAAGTGAATTCAATCAAAAGAAGAATTAGACCAAAAATTAAAAAACGATGAAATTCCTCACTATAACGCTTAATTGTTGTCACCTCGATTTCTGTTTTTTCTAAACGATCAATATCGTCATATATAGCTTCCAGGCTGGCTTCATCTGTTGCCCGGAAATATTTTCCTTTTGTTAATGTAGCAATTTGCTCCAGTAATTGTTCGTCGATCTGCACATTAGCTAATCCAAATATGTACTCTCCATCACTACGTCTGCTTACCGGAGTCAAAGCTTTGCCACGAGAACCGACACCTATGGTGTATACTTTTACATCAAACTCCTGGGCAATTTCTGCTGCAGTCATCGGTTGGATGTATCCTGCATTATTATCACCATCTGTCAATAAGATAACGACTTTACTTTGTGCTTCGCTTTCTTTGAGTCGATTGACAGCAGTAGCCAGTCCCATTCCGATAGCAGTTCCATCTTCCAGTACACCACATTTCAAGCTAGCAAGGAAATCCTTCAAGATATTATGATCCGTCGTAAGTGGACATTGCGTAAATGCTTCTCCGGCAAATACCGCCAGCCCAATTCGATCATGTACTCGCTTGTCAATAAACTCAGAAGCGACCCGTTTACTTACGTCTAGTCGATCGGGCTTAAAATCCTGTGCAAGCATTGAGCTTGAGAGGTCCATGACAAGCATAATATCAATTCCGTCGGCTTTGATTTCCTCTTCTTTGAGCGTAAGCTGAGGGCGGGCCAGGGCAATAATGAATGCGGCAATAGCTAAGGCTCTCAATATCGGTAGTAAAGGACGAAGCTTTGTACGCCAGGTAGAAGCTGATTTGATCGCTTCCAGATTTGACATCTTTAAAGTCGGAAATCGATTATTGCGCTGGTAGTAATACCAAAATCCTAATATCGGTAAGAGGAGCAGTAGGAACAGCAACTCTTTGTGAAGGAAAGTGATATTTTCTAATCCGCTCATCATGTCAAATCTTTGTTTTCTCCTTCCACATTAATGTCTGTAGGTTTGTGCTGCGTAGTGGCAACAATCTCTTCGGCATAAGTCAGCAGTCGAGGATGCATTTCTTCCGGAGGGTTGGCCTTTGCAAACTTAACCATATCGGCTAATTGAAGCATTTCCCGCATTTTGGGCACCAATGTTTCCGGGAAATTCACCTTTTTGAGATCCGATAGTATTTCACTGGTAGTTGATTCCAGGGCAGGCTTATCGTAACGATTCTCAATATATTCTCTGATAATATAGGTCAATTGGCTTTGATATTGTTTGACTTCCCCTTTTTGCCAGAGCTCTGCTGCTTTTAGTGCAGTAAGTTTCTCGATGGCTATTTCATGAGCCGGACGAATGATTTCTGGTTCTTCAATTGGTTCCTGCTTTTTCTTTTGTAGATATGAAGTGATCCACGCTACCAGAAGAATTAATAAAGCAATGCCACCAATAATATATACAATAGGCAAGAAGTCAGAGAACTGCCAGCTCTCCAACTCAATATCTTTAATTGGCGTAATTTGTAAGGTGTCGGGGACTTCACTTTCGGAGATAGGAGAAGCGACCAAAAGGGTCAACTTATTGGTTGATCGATTTAGATTAGTACCGGAGCTTTTAAATTGAAAATTAACCGGAGGAACAAAGTACACCCCTTCCTGCCAGGCGGTAAGAATGATATCTTTGCGATAGGTGACTGTTGCACCGTTTTCCAGTTTCTCCCATTCGGTCTGTTGTAATATCTCTAAAGGACTCGGATCCTGGTCCGGGAATTTTTGATTAGGCTCTGAAAAAATAGAATCCAGAACCGTCAGGTCTACAGATTCAACCTGATACTCTTTGGCATAAACTGCTTCTAGGTGGAGGTTGATTTGATCGCCAATCATGATTTGGCTATTCTCAAATGCTGCAGATACCTCCACCTGAGCCAGCGCTCCAAATGTTGATAAAAATACTCCACAAACGATTAGCAATATCCGCATGTAATTAATTTACTTTGATCGTTTCTTAAAGAATTTAAGCAAGGTATTTACATAAGGCTTATCCGTATGGATGCTTATCGTATCAGCACCACTTTTCAAAAAAGTAGTACGGAAATAATTAAAATTATCCCGATGCCATTCTTCATATTTATTTCGCACTGCAGCCGAATCAGTATCCACCCATTGATGGGTTCCTGTTTCTGCATCATAAGCTCGGATCATTCCGACTGCTGGTAATCTTTCTTCTCTGGGGTCAACTACGTGTAAACCTACGATGTCGTGCCTCCGTGCTGCGATCCGCATCGGATTTTCGTAACCGGTAGCCATGAAGTCAGACAAAAGGAAACAGATGCTTCGCTTCTTAATGACGTTGTTGAAATATTGTAGTGCTTTTCCAATATCGGTTCCTTGTCCTGATGGTTTGAAGTTGATCAGCTCCCGGATAATCCGAAGGATATGTTGTTTTCCTTTTTTGGGAGGGATGAATTGCTCTACTGCATCAGAGAAAAACAGGACGCCAACTTTATCATTATTATTGATCGCTGAAAATGCTAATACTGCCGCAAGCTCCGTAATCAATTCATTCTTCATCTGATTACTGGTTCCAAAAAATGCAGAACCACTAACGTCGATCAATAACATAACGGTTAACTCTCGCTCTTCTTCGAAGATTTTAACGTGTGGGTCCCCCGTTCGGGCCGTAACGTTCCAGTCAATATTCCGGACGTCATCCCCGTATTGATAATCGCGAACTTCACTAAAAGACATACCCCGTCCTTTGAAAGCACTATGATATTCTCCTGAGAATATGTGCTTACTCAAGCCTTTCGTCTTGATCTCTATCTTCCGGACTTTTTTTAGCAGTTCGCTAGTATCCATGTTATATTAAAGTTAAACCCTCAATTTAGAATCGGAGTTTTTTACTAAGGTACCTCAACGGAGTTCAAAATTTTATTGATAATATCTTCCTGAGTGATGCTTTCTGCTTCAGCCTCATAAGTAAGACCAATCCGGTGTCGCATCACATCATGACAGATACTTCGCACATCCTCTGGTATGACGTAGCCCCGCCGTTGTAAAAAGGCGTATGCCTTTGCTGCTTTAGCCAGATTGATGCTGGCCCGTGGTGAACCACCATAGTTAATCAGCGGAGCGAGGTCGTTCAGACCGTATTCAGCGGGGTTACGACTCGCGAATACTATATCAATAATATATTGTTCGATTTTTTCATCCATATAGATCTTACCAATGACCTTTCGGGCTTTGATAATCGTTGCTGTATCTACAACTGCTTCAATCTTCTTGAAGGCTTCTCCCATATTGAGGCGAATAATCTGACGTTCTTCTTCTTTTGAAGGATACCCAATTTTTACTTTCAGCATAAAACGGTCAACCTGCGCTTCTGGGAGGGGATAAGTTCCTTCTTGCTCAATCGGATTTTGTGTGGCAAGTACAAGAAAAGGTTCTTGTAATGAGAAGGTCTCATTACCAATCGTTACCTGTCGTTCTTGCATCGCTTCTAATAGGGCAGATTGTACTTTTGCAGGTGCCCGGTTGATCTCATCTGCGAGGATGAAGTTTGCAAAGATTGGCCCCTTTCGTACGGTAAACTCATTCTGTGTAGGATTATAGATCATCGTTCCGATGATATCTGCTGGGAGAAGATCCGGTGTAAACTGGATTCGGCTAAAATCTGCATCTACCGCCGAAGAAAGCGTTTTGATGGCCAGTGTTTTCGCTAAACCAGGTAAACCCTCTAAAAGAACATGTCCTTTTGCCAACAAACCAAGCATCAATCGCTCAATCATATGGTGCTGTCCGATAATGACCTGCCCGGTTTGCTCGTTTAATTTCTCAACAAAGGCGCTTTCAATGTATATTTGTTGATTCAGCGCTTCAATATCTACTGATTGTTGCATATTCAAGTAAATTTGTGGTCGAAGTTATGTTTAGACAACATCGTTGTTAATAGCCGGGCAAATTTCCGAAAAATCGGTTAAAAATGAGAACCTGTTTAGGATTTATTCCTACACTTGTTTACATGCCGGCGACTAATCATTTTTGACTAGCTATAAGTTGTCTGAATTGGAGTAATAAATATTACGTATTAAAGATCAAGAAGTTTACGTTTAAACTTGACTAAAAATAGCTTGATCCAAAAAAAAAACAGTTTCAAAATATTAACCGAAATGAATCAAAAAGTTCATATAGTTTTCGTGTTTATTATAACTAATCTTTTTTGTGGACTAAATGTTTACGCACAAGAGCTTTCTTATAGCGAAAGAAAAGCTATTGCGCATGAAGCTATCAAGGAATTAAAAGAAGGAACCTTAGTGCTTCGACTTAAAAGTAAGCAAACTAAACTAGTGGCACTTAATGATCTCTTAGCAAAAGAAGGTTTGAGCGCCAAGGAGCGAAATAACATCGAGAAAAGAATTGAAACGACCATTAGTGAACGGGACGCTTATAATAAATCACTAGTAGATGCATTCGAAGATAAGTTTACTTTCGCAGAAGTCTACTATATGTATGATACTGCTAGTATTGCACTCAAGAGTGGTGTGCGTGAAGGCATATTTCTGAATAATAATTTGCAGTTGGATCCTTCTATTATTATTCCGGAAGGTGCTTTCTTTGTTGCAAAAACCGGTACTACGAATAGTACCTCGACAACAGGAGTGGAAGCAGTTATTATTATGGATGGGCAGTTTAATGATTTACAAAGGCCATTTCCTTATTATGTTAGAGTAAATAGTATTGAACGATTATTCGTCCGTATTTTTAGGCCTAAAAAACTGGTCCGAAAAGATTCCAGAGAAATTGTAAAGAAACTGGAAGAAAAGCTTTGGAGATTTTGGCAAAACTTGCCACGAGAGAGAACTTAAGGTATAGAAGTTTTTGAACAACTTCATAATACTCAATCCGCCTAGTCCATAATCAAAGTATCGGGAAGTAAAGGCGCTGCAGCCGTACTGTCAATTGGTTTTAACGGCACTGGACGGTTGGGACGATCTGGTGCAGCAGGGCGGTTAACAGTATCCTGAATGATGCGTAATTCTTTAGCCATTGTGATGACGATAGAGTCTGCCTTTTGGCTGGCTGCATTGAGGATTAATTCTCTACAGCGTTTAGCCCGTGCTGCTTTGTATTTCTCAACCCTGCGTTCGATTTCCTCATCCATTAATTGCTTGATGATGAGTGCACGTTCAGACTGCTGTGCACTAAACAGCATAGCAGCGATACATAATGCCAGGGTTAGGATGGTTTGTTTAGTTCCTTTGTTCATAAGCTTCAATCTCGATTTTACGCCGGATTTCTTCCAGTCGAACTTGTACAATGGAATCTGTATAGATATGTATACGCTCAGATAGTTCTATATCGCAAAGACTATCCATCTCATCCCGAAGGACAGTGGTTTGTAATGCGGTTAAACTGTCAATCAGTTTTTTATGATTTCGGGTCAGGCGAACCTCTTCCTTGATACAGGAGGGAAAACAAAGGGAGGCAAATAGTGCCACCATAACGATAAGTGCCACCTTATTCATTCGTGTCAATTACTTTTTTACGTAGTTCGAAATTCTTACCCAGGTATACCTTTCTTACCATTTCATCACTTGCCAACTCTTCGGCCGTACCGGCTTTAAGAATTTTACCTTCGAACATCAGGTATGCCCGGTCGGTGATGGAAAGGGTCTCCTGAACGTTGTGATCGGTAATTAGGATACCAATGTTTTTAGTCTTCAGTTGAGAGATGATCGTCTGAATGTCTTCAACTGCAATCGGGTCAATCCCTGCAAAAGGTTCGTCTAACAGGATAAAGTTAGGGCTGGTAGCTAGTGCCCGGGCGATCTCCGTCCGTCGGCGCTCTCCTCCGGAGAGGGTGTCTCCGCTACTTTTACGTACTTTATCCAAGCTAAATTCATCGATCAGGCTTTCGAGTTTATCTTTTTGCTCGGCCTTAGTCAATTTAGTCATTTCTAATACGGCCTTGATATTGTCTTCGACACTTAGCTTACGGAATACGGAAGGTTCCTGCGGAAGATAACCAATGCCTAGCTGTGCTCTTTTGTACATCGGTAGTTCCGTAATATCCTGCTCATTGAGAAAGACTCTGCCGGCATAAGGTTTTATAAAACCAACGGTCATGTAAAAAGTGGTTGTCTTTCCAGCACCATTGGGCCCTAATAAACCTACGATCTCTCCACGGTTAACGAAGATGGAAACTTCTTTAACGACGGTCCGCTTGCCATATACTTTTACTAGATTCTCAGATTTTAAAACCATATTCTAAATTAATAAATTATTCTCCTTCCGGCGG
The DNA here is from genome assembly GCA_020631105.1 of Saprospiraceae bacterium. GTDB lineage: Bacteria > Bacteroidota > Bacteroidia > Chitinophagales > Saprospiraceae > JAHDHW01. The sequence continues at coordinate 27,269 of JAHDHW010000040.1, forward strand.
AATGTTTTGCGCCGGACTTGCGGTTGGAAGGATAGAAACGGTAGCATTGACCTCCCAATTCGCCCGAAGTTTTTCGAGCGATTTTGTAAAGATCGGTTCGGGCTGTGCTTTCCGATTGTAATTTCCGGTGTCCCAGCGGCCATTACGATTATTATCTGTTACCACTTCGACGATATATTGCCCTTCCGGAACCGTTTTAAAACTTTTACTAAAGCTATTTTCTCCTTTTACGATATTTTTCTCTACTAAGTTAGCACTACTCTTGAAATATAGGTTGATTACGTATTGTTTACTAGTGTCAAGGTCCGTTACTTGTAACTGTATGTCGCCAAAATCCTTCCGTTCCATGATTTGATACTTTTGCTCAATACTATCCAGAGATTGCAAACCATATATATCGGAGAGGGCACCCGGAAGCATTCTTAATTGATACGGCATCCCTGCTCTCCACGAATGATTAATGATAAGCTCTCGCCCCTCGACGGCCAGGTCAGGTACGACCCGCGAATAAATAGTATCCTCCAGCAAATAGACCAGTGAAGTATCAATTGATTTTAGCGGATGATTAAAAGTTAAACGCAAAGGCTTTGTGGGATTGGCTCTGATATTATCACTTGCTTTTCCCTCCTCTCGTTTGAACTTAGCGCTGTTAGTGAAGGTGTTTTTACTCGGAGTTAACACCTTGAAAGTGTCTCTAAAAGCTTCGCCCTCCTGTAAGTAAATGTTCCAGGCCAGGGTATCATTATAGTCATACCAAAACCGGATAGTATCCTTAACCATCTCCTGGAAAACGGTCTGACCAACATTGTCAAAAGTGACTTCAACATCAATTGGACTGGTATTGAAAACTAAATTTATCTTACCGTAATTTTTACTATTTGGCGGGATTAGTTGTAGGGGAGGTACCTCCTTAAAAATACCAATGTCCGGCAAGGTTTCATTCGGTTGATTTAAAACGATGAAGCTATCTGGAAAACCAATTAACTCTTGTACCTGATCAAACAGATAAGGGAGCCCCTCGTCTTTGATTGCAAAAACCTTGAACGTATCCTGTTTAACATTTTGAATGGTGTAAGTACCATCTTTTGCCGTTTTTCCAAAATAGAAGGGGCGATCCTTTCGAACCACCGAATCGGCCAGGTCATCATAGAGCAGGAGTAAAACTTTATCTGCAGGTTTATTCGTTAATGCGTCTACTACTTTTCCGGATACCGTCATGGAATCTATCGCGTCCCCTGTCGAAAAAACAAAGCGAAAATCAGGAACAACATTACCTTGTGTGTAATCAACAATCGCATCTCCGAAGTTGATGGTATAGGTAGCATCCGGACGTAGAACTTCGTCCTCATCGAATTCGAAGGTTACCGTTTTTAGTTTTTTACTGAGCTTCCATTGCTTTTCGAGCGGAGGAGAGACCACCACTTGTTTGAAAACATCTTTGAGTTCGATGAATTCATCAAAAACGAATTTTAGGTCCTGTTTTTCGAAATTAGTCTGATAGTTTTCGGTAGAAGCTTCAGTCTTTAGTTTAGGGGGCGTTTCATCTTTATCGCCACCGGTTGGTGCTACAATATTTGCGCAGGCCCACAGGGTGAGGACAAAACCAAAGAGGATGTATCGTAAATGCGCCATAATAGAAAAACGAGAATTTGCCTGTAAAGGTATATTGCTGCGTGGAGAGTTTTGTGGATATTGAGAAGAAACTTAATTTAGGTCAAGATTCAACCACTTAATAATTATAAATTATTTAGTCACCAAAACAATTTATCGCATATGAATTACAAAGCGACTACCGTCAAAGAATATATTGATCAACTACCAGAAGATCGTCAAAAAGTGATCAAAAAGCTCCGTAGTACGATAAATAAGCACTTACCGAAAGGCTTCAAAGAGAAAATACAATATAATATGCCGGGCTGGGTAGTACCTTTGTCAAAGTATCCCGCTGGCTATCACGCCTCCAAAGGAGAATTACCCCTACCTTTTATCAATATTGCTTCCCAAAAGAACTTTGTAGCGCTCTATCATAGTGGAGTTTATGCTGATCCTGAGTTACACCAATGGTTTGTAGAGGAATATCCAAAACATGCAAAACGTAAGCTGGATATGGGGAAGAGTTGTATTCGATTTAAAAAACTGGATGATATCCCTTATGACCTGATTGGTGAGTTGGCTGGAAAAATAAGTCCTGATGCCTGGATCGAGACCTACGAGAAAAATCTGGGGAAAGGCAAGTAAATTTCATTGGTTTTCCTCTTTGTAAAGGAGTAAGTGAATAGAAGTAGAACTAACTTGCTCCTTTACGAACTTATTCCCTCAATTTTTCTGGTTTTTTGGAAGAAAAAGCTGACCTTTGCGCTTTCCTTTTTTGAGCTCATCAAATCTTCCAAAATATGATTCTATTCTTTGGAGACACCGCTGAAAATATGTTTGCAGTACAGGTGTCTGCTACGCTATCTGACGTGGCTATTCAAAAACTCATCTGGCTCTTTGGTAACCAACCTTTAATTGAAGGGGAAGTAGTCGAAGCAACATGTATCGGTCCTCGTGCGGCGATGATTACGCCCTGGAGTACTAATGCTGTGGAGATCACTCAGAATATGGCGATTGAAGGTATTGAACGGATTGAAATGTTTCATGCTATGGCGCCAGGGGAATCCTTTGACCCAATGCTGTATCAACGGTATGAGCAATTAAATCAGGAAATCTTTAAAATTGATATTGAGCCAGAAGCGGTGAAAGCAATAGAAGATATTGCAGCGTATAACGAAACGGAGGGTCTAGCCTTAAGTCCGGAAGAAATTACTTACCTGGAAGAACTAGCAGAACGAATTGGCAGACCTTTGACCGACTCTGAAGTTTTTGGTTTTTCTCAGGTGAATAGTGAGCACTGTCGACATAAAATTTTCAATGGAACTTTTGTGATTGATGGAGAGGAACAACCTTTATCACTCTTTAAAATGATTAAGGCCACTTCTGCTGAAAATCCTAATGATATTGTTTCTGCTTACAAGGATAATGTAGCCTTTGTAAAAGGTCCTAAAGTGATGCAGTTTGCACCGAAGCGTGCAGATGTACCTTCTTCATATGAAAAACAACCTTTTGAATCTGTAATTTCTCTGAAGGCAGAGACGCATAATTTCCCAACAACAGTAGAGCCGTTTAATGGCGCGGCGACAGGCTCTGGGGGAGAAATTCGTGACCGACTTGCGGGAGGACAAGGTGCTTTACCTCTAGCTGGAACGGCAGTTTATATGACGTCCTATTCCAGACTTAAAGAGAATCGCCCCTGGGAGCAAGTAGTAGAGGAACGCCCTTGGCTCTATCAAACGCCGATGGATATCTTGATCAAAGCTTCCAACGGGGCTTCTGACTTTGGGAACAAATTTGGACAGCCCTTGATTAGCGGATCTTTACTCACCTTCGAGCATGAAGAAGATGCACGGATGCTAGGTTTCGATAAAGTGATCATGATGGCTGGTGGAATTGGATATGGAAAGCTTGAACAAGCTTTGAAGCATACGCCTAAGCCTGGAGATCAAGTCGTAATCCTCGGTGGGGATAATTATCGAATCGGAATGGGCGGAGCGGCTGTTTCTTCAGCTGATACGGGAGAGTTTGATAGTGGTATCGAATTAAACGCGGTGCAGCGGTCCAATCCCGAAATGCAAAAACGAGTGGCAAACACCATCCGTGGGATGTTTGAGAGTGGGATTAATCCAATTGTCTCGATTCATGATCATGGGGCTGGAGGGCATTTGAATTGTTTATCGGAATTAGTAGAAGATACAGGAGGAAAAATCAATCTGGATAAATTGCCGGTTGGTGACCCAACGCTGTCTGCCAAAGAGATCATCGGTAATGAATCGCAGGAAAGAATGGGGCTGGTCATCGCAAAAGAAGATGTGGAAAAGCTTCGGAAGATTGCGGAACGCGAACGATCACCAATGTATGTGGTTGGAGAAGTAACCGGGGATGATCGATTTACTTTTGAATCTGCATCGACCGGGGCTAAGCCAATGGATTTGAATATGAGTGACTTATTTGGAAGTTCTCCTAAAACGATTATGCGAGATACAAGCATTGATCGCAAATATGAAGCATTAGATTATGCTACTAAATCCATTCCTGAGTATATCCAAAAAGTACTCAAGTTGGAGGCTGTAGCCTGTAAAGACTGGTTGACGAATAAAGTTGACCGTTGTGTAGGAGGATTAGTAGCGAAGCAGCAATGTACCGGGCCTTTACAATTACCGCTAAATAATTGTGGTGTGATGTCTTTTGATTATGAAAGTCAAAGAGGGATTGCAACTTCCATTGGTCATTCGCCAGTAAGTGGTTTGATTGACCCGGTAGCTGGCTCTCGAAATTCGATTGCAGAGTCATTAACTAATATTGTCTGGGCTCCTTTGGAGAAAGGCTTAGCATCCATTTCGCTATCTGCTAACTGGATGTGGCCCTGTCGTAATGAAGGAGAAGATGCTCGGTTGTACACAGCTGTGAAAGCAATTTCTGAATTTGCGATTGACCTGGGTATAAATGTACCGACGGGGAAAGACTCTCTTTCGATGAAGCAAAAGTATGAGGATATGGATGTGCTCGCACCGGGAACTGTCATCATTAGTGCCGGAGGTCACTGTAGTGATATCAATCAAATTGTAGAGCCTGTATTGCAGAAAGCCGGAGGCGCTATTTACTACCTGAACTTATCGCAAGATGCTTATGCACTTGGAGGTTCTTCGTTCGCACAGGTTCTTAATCGCGTCGGCGACGTAGCTCCGAGTATAAAAAATACGAGCTACTTTAAAAAGGCCTTTGATGTCATTCAATCCTTAATCAAGAAAGATTTAATCCTTGCCGGTCACGATGTTAGTGCAGGTGGCTTATTGACTTGTTTGCTAGAGATGTGTTTTTCGGATAATAATCTGGGCGCTGAGATTGACTTAAGTGCTTTAGGGGAGGACGATCCGGTTAAAGTATTATTTGCTGAAAACTCAGGTGTTGTTTTCCAGGCTGCTGATGATTCTATAGAAGCGATGCTACAAGCAGAAGGCGTAGAATTTTATAAAATAGGAGCAGTAGTAGAATCAGAATATGTAAATGTGAAAGTAGGGGAGTATGCGCATTCTTTCTCTGTGGCAGATTTGCGAGACTGTTGGTATGAAACTTCCTTCTTACTTGATCAGAAACAATCCGGACTTCAGAAAGCAACAGAGCGTTATAACAACTTTGACCATCAACCTTTGACGTTTAACTTTCCGGAGCACTTTACAGGTAAGCTACCTAAAGTTGATCATAATGCCGCAAAGCCAAAAGCGGCGGTCATCCGGGAGAAAGGATCTAATTCAGAACGAGAAATGGCGAATGCTATGTACCTCGCCGGCTTTGATGTCAAAGATGTACACATGACGGATTTGATCAGCGGAAGAGAGACGCTTGAAGATGTACAGTTTTTGGGCGCTGTCGGAGGATTTTCTAATTCCGATGTACTAGGTTCCGCCAAAGGTTGGGCCGGAGCATTTAAGTATAATGAAAAAGCAAGAGTAGCTTTAGAGAATTTCTTCAAAAGAGATGATGTCTTATCTGTAGGAATCTGTAATGGTTGCCAGTTATTTTTAGAGTTGGATTTAATCAATCCGGACCATGAGACTCCATCTCGAATGTACCATAATGATTCGCATAAACACGAAAGTGGATTTACATCTGTTAAGATTGAAGAGAATAATTCCGTGATGTTGTCCACCTTAGCGGGGACTACACTTGGCGTTTGGATTTCTCATGGCGAAGGTAAATTCAACTTACCATTGACAGAAGATCAATATAATATTGTAGCGAAGTATGGTTATAATGCTTACCCCGCTAATCCAAACGGAAGTAGTTATAATACCGCAATGCTTTGTAGTCCTGACGGACGGCATCTGGCCACAATGCCGCATATCGAGCGGTCTACTTTTCAATGGAATTGGGCGCATTATCCTAAAGGCCGTCGAGACGAAGTGTCTCCTTGGTTAGAAGCCTTTGTCAATGCGAAAAATTGGATCGAGCAGAAAAATGTAGAACAAGGTGTAAAGGAAGAGGTCGGATAACTTCTGTTAATAGTCACATTAATAATAAGCCTGATAGATGAAAATTTATCAGGCTTGTTTTATTTAATTCATTCCTCATTTTTTTCCTTTATTTAAAAGTGATATTCATCAATTTAGAATTAGGGTAGATATGTTTTCTGTGTGAATAAGAAGAAGAAGAACGTAGCTTGTGCAAAGTACCCTTGTCATTGTTTGATAAAATTAACAGGGCAAGGTTTTTAAAATTTTTAAACATTACGTTATGAATAACTTTCGAAGAACCTCAGCATGGAACAAAAGAAATGAAGCTAACCAACTTGCAAATCAAAGACCGCATCCCAGGCATTTAAATAATGGGGATGAATTTAAGTTTAGATACAAAGATGATGAAGCATTGGAATGTCATACAGATGAACTTAGTGAATGGTATGATCAACATAAAACAGTTAAGGTGGTTGACTTAAAAGGCCTGCCCTCTTACCTTATGGCTTTTACTAAAGGGATGCCGCATAACTTTGTAACAGGCTTATTGTTGAACCCTCAATATTTTCAATATTTTCTACGGGCCATAGATAGTGGTAATCCGCGTGATTTTAGAGATACTCCTTTAGGACCGGACGGCTATTTAGGGAATACTCACAGCTGCACAGCAGATTATAATACATGGAAATCTATAAAAGCAAAAAATAACGAGGCAGGTTTGCGAGCCTGGGAGAGTCAAAGTGCAGGCCTTGCTTTTGAACTTGAAGGCCCCGATGCTCAAGCGGTTACAATGCCGCCTGCTCCAAGTTTAGGTAGTGATGAACTTACAGCTGAAATGGCTGAAATATATGTGCAAGCCTTGACGAGAGATTTACCGCTTAATGCGTTGAGTGCTGGCGTTATATCCGGATATCATGCAGATGATCCATGTAAGGCATTAAACAAGAAAAATAATATTGATGTAAGTCCTTTGTCTGCACTTGGAGCAAATGCTTCTGATGTGTATGAGTTTTTAAAATTAACCGAACAGTTAAAAAAGTTGAAATGGTTTTCGGAGGAAGATTTAAAACTCGATGATCAAGAAGAAGCCCGAAGATGTAAAAGGATTTGTCCTAATCCTGCAAAAGCGTTTCGGGGTATTACAGAAGGAGATCACGTTGGCCCCTACCTATCACAGTTTCTGCTTATAGGAAATACAGGAATAAATTCGAATGATTCTGAAAGGCTTCCTGAAGATGGATTGATTTCTTATGGAGCTATAAATATTGATCAACGTGTTCGCGTAGCAACCGAAGGAGTTGATTATATGCAAAAATGGGAAGAGTGGTTTGATGTACAAAATGGAGCAGCTGTAAACGGTCTTGAAGACTATGATAATACCACGAAAAGAAGATTTATACATACTGGCAGAGATTTAGCAACCTACGTACATTACGACGCGCTTTATGAAGCGTATTTAAATGCTTGTTTGATTTTGCTTGGGCAAGGAGCAAAATTTGATCCGGGAGTCCCATTTCAGGAAGATGATAATCGAGATCACCAACAAGGGTTTGCTCACTTTGGCGGACCACATATTCTTTCTCTTGTTACAGAAGTTGCAACGAGGGCTTTAAAAGCAGTAAGATTCCAAAAGTATAATGTTCACAGACGTTGTCGGCCAGAAGTATTGGCAGCCAGGATTACTAATGCAGATTTATTACATAAAATGGCCCCAGAGTTGAAGGAAATGAGAACACAAATGGGGACTGGAGTAAATCATATTTTAGGTAAAATAAATACTCATAATGGCGATTTATTTGAAGACCCATCAAATAGAGGAGCTCATAGTCCAAATGAAAATTATTTATTGCCAATGGCATTTTGTGAAGGGTCGCCAATGCACCCTGCGTATGGGGCAGGACATGCTACTGTAGCCGGAGCTTGTATAACTGTTTTGAAAGGTTTCTTTGATTGCAAAGCATTATTTAAGCCTAATGGCCAAGACGCAGATAAGGCATTTGTATCTGTAAATGATGGTGCATCCTTGAAAGAAATTCCTGTTTTGGATTGTTATGGTAATACTGCGCACCTGACAGTGGAAGGCGAGCTTAACAAATTAGCTTCGAATATTTCTATTGGTCGAAATTGGGCTGGAGTGCACTACTTCACTGATTACTACGAGTCTATCTTAATGGGCGAGCAAATTGCTATCGGAATTCTGGAGGAGCAAAAACTAATGTTTGGAGAAAACTTTAGTATGACAATACCTCTTTTTGGAGGTGGGTCAATTAGGATATAGTTTAATAACATCGAGCTATTATCTATGATGAGGGAAGCCATTAAGTCTTCGAACGATTTAATGGCTTTAATTTTTGTTCTGATCATCGTTTCTCGAAAACAACCGGATGAATGTGGGCTTAGTTTTGGAATAATTTATTTCAATTTCTTTTTAGGCATAAGACAGAAAAATATTAAACAGCTAAATATGGGGTATAATAAGTTTAATCAAAATGACTATATTAGTATTGTAAACCCCGTAAAAATGCTGAATCTTATCATTATTGATGACGAGCCTGAAAGTCTTCAATATCTTACCTCCCTAATAGAATTATATACTCCGGAAATGAAAAT
>JAHDHW010000239.1 GCA_020631105.1 Saprospiraceae bacterium
CTTTTATCGCTAATACTTTCTGACTGTAAACTCAATAAACTCGAAATCGTTTGTAAGTTATTTTTGACACGGTGATGAATCTCTTTTAATAGCAATTCGTTTTCCTTATTCTTAGTCTGCAAAGCCTGCGATGTTTTTTGATTACGCCGAAAGTAATAGAAAAGCGTACTTAAGAAAAGGAGTAATAAACCAATTAGACCAGCTCCCAACCACTGGATACGACTGTTTTGCTGAATAATTGTTGCCTGCTCAGCAAGTGCCTGATCTTTTTTACCGGTTTCGTATTTGACGAGGGCTTCTGATTCAAGATTAGCTATTTTATTTTGCATTAAAGTATCAAATACGGTATGCGCAAGTTGCTGGTTTTCAAATGCTTTACGATGATTACCTAACTGAAAATAGCAATCGGTTAATATATTATGGAGTACCTCTATCTTAGGGACTAAGTTTTGTCCCATTTTAGTATACCCTTCAATGGCGGCTTCTATATGAGGAATGGCCTCTTCGTATTGTCCCAAAAGATGAAAAGAGCGCCCAATTCCTTGTCGATAGGTCTGAGCAGCTGGTCGTTCTGCTCCGATATGTGCTTCGACTATTTCGTAAGCTTTTTTATTGTCTATAAGTGCTTTATCATATTCCTGGATCTTTGCCCAAACAATACCACGATAACCATAAGCTCTTGCCAATGTAAATACATCTTCCGGGACAAAGTTATTTACTATTTCAATACAATTATTCGCCGCTTGAATGGCTTTTTCATATTCGCCCAATTCCTGATAGGCTACTATTAGAACTTGCCAGGCTACACCAATAGTAATGTAGTCTTTAACTTTTTCTGAGGTTTTTAAAGCTTGAAGGCCATATTTGACAGATAAAGCTGGTTCTTCCTGAGAAAGGAATATACTGGACAAACCTTGATAAGACCGACCTAAACCTTTTTCATTTCCTGTCGATTCATAAATTTCAATAGCGGCAAAGATTAATTCTTCTGATCTCTTTAAATCGTTTTCGTCTATATATTCAAAAGCTAATTCTGAATAGGTCGTTGCGAGGTTTGTTTGGTCATTAGTTTCTTTAAAGTAAGGAATGGCTTTTTCACCATGATAAAATATAGAATCAATGGTAAACAAAACGTGATAGGCATGCCAGCGCATAAGCAGGAGATGCACTTTTCCTTTAAGTAGATTGTCATTGAGTTGATACGCTTTTGTGAGCGTTTTTAAAGCATACTCATGAAAGTTTTCAGGGCTTTCGACGTAATTTTCGTCTAACCACACCAGAGCAGTATCAATAGGTAAATTGTCGAACTGATCATCTTGGGCATACGAGCATTGAGCGAGGAAAAGCAATGAAAATATAATATTTTCAAAGGGTTTCATCCGAATAAAAATTCTAAGGGGTTATTTTGATCTTGTAAGGTAAAGAAATCTATCTTGATATAAGAGGCAGGTGGTAAAGAATGTATAATACTTTTGGGTCCACGTTGTAATTAAACGAATGTTTATTGAAATTATGTATAATTACTTTCAAATATATTTTCTATGCTTTTAGTTTGCCAACTTTAAAATCTCCGATCCTGCCAACAAAAATGCACCAACACCGTAGACTTCCGTCATTTCTGCGGTTACTTTTTTGGGATCCTGCCCGATGGGTTGGACCCAGCCAAGCTTACCATCTGCGAATACATTCTTTACGAGGGCTTGCCAGGCTTTTTTGACTTTTGGACTATAAGTACTTTTGTCTAGTAATCCTGAATTTAGCCCATAGCTTAGTGCGTAGCAGAAGAAAGCACTTGAACTGGTTTCTTCGTCTGGATAACTCTCATGATCCAACATACTTGCATGCCAACTGCCATTTTGATCCTGACAGCTGGCTACCTTAGCTGCCATTTCTTTGAAGAGCGTTTCATAGAAAGGGCGATACTTATGATCCATTGGGAGGTCTTTCAAGATAGCAACCAGGCCACCCATTACCCAGCCATTTCCTCTTCCCCAGAATATTTTTTCGCCATTTGCTTCTCTTTTTTTATCAGGGAAATACCTGTAATCTCTAAAGAATAAATGCGCTTCTTTGTCATATAAAAAGTCATAGGTAGCTAAAAACTCTTTATGCATGAACTCAATGTACGCTGGATTCCCGGTGATATTACTCATCTCTGTATAAACTGGTGGTGCCATAAATAATGCATCACACCAGGACCAACGCTCCAGTGTTTGCGCATCCCGATAATTTAGATACAGAGAACCTTTTGATGGATGTTTTAGGACATAGTCCAGTCGGGCCTGGGTAGGCCCAAGTATGCGATAGCTTTCTTTATCCTCTTTTTTTAATTTGTATATCTCCAGATACATCTGAGAGACTACAATAAAGTCAGCATGATACATTCTACTGTGTGGTTGCCAGTTGTGCTGCCAGCCAATATTCATTAGCCAATCTAAATATTTTTCATCCTTAGCTATTTTTGCCCATTCGATCATACCAGCATATAAAGCACCATTGGTCCAATCCAGAGGATGATGCTTGACCAAATGGAAGTTGTCAATTTGCCAATCTGCAACTTTGGACATTACTGTGCGAATAGCAGTTTCCGTCAACTCTCCTGAATATTTTTTAGCTGCTGCATTAGATTTGATACTACTTGAAAAATCTGTATAGTGTTGATAGTCATTAATATTCATCCAGAGGACACGGGGCACTAAGTTTGCTGGAGCATTCCTAACGGATACAGGACGAACATTATCTTTTAAAGAGTTTGAGGTAATGGCCTTTGAGCTAAAAGTCATGCCATGGTCTTGTGTTTCCCATTGTTCGATTTCGTATCGATTACCAGTTGGTCTTGATAAGTACACTATTTCGGGATTGCTATGATCCAGTACAATCCCAGCAGAATAATGGGGTTCGGGATCACTTTGCGCTTTTGTTCTGTCATAAGTTGGAAAAGAGCTGCCTGCAGCACAAATTCGTTTATCCTGCCATTCTTTTCCATCCCAGCTTGCATAATGGTAGAAGTGTTTGGTTTCTTCCGGCATTACGGTATAAGCTACAACAGGTTTACTCTTCTGGTCGAGTGCAATATCCCAAATCCATGCCCGGTGGTTGGTTACCGTTCCATCATAGATTTTGGGTACACCTTCTTGTACGATTGGCAAGGTGTTAATGCTTCCGAGTTGATTCATAGCCGCATCATAGAAGTGCCCTTTTTCGTACTTAAGGTAATAGATGGAGTTGAAATGTTCATCTCTTGGATGTCCGTCCGTAAATGCAAAATGGATGGAGGATTTACCATCGGAGATTATTTTTGTATATGGTCTGTTAGCTGCATTGTTTACCTTTTTGGAGACGATAGATGTGGATTTAGACCAGGTTTGACCTAAATCATCCGAAGTAATATAGGAAGGCTTCCAATCATAACCACCTCTAAAGAATACATAAATTCGATTATTCTCTTCACTTAGCATTACGGGGTTTGTATAACATAGTCTATCTCCTAGATCGAGTGTTTTGATCGCTTCAAATTGGTTGATTTCTTCTGGTTTAATGGAGGTCGTGTAGTATATGGTGCCATTATGCTTGGTAAAGAATAACATGATGCGGCCGTCTGGTAAAAACAACATCGAAGGATTGATATGATCATCTTTCTGAAGCTTTTTCAGGATAACTTTTTGGGCTCGTTTCTTTGTATTATGGTCCTGGTAGGAAACAATGATATCTCCTTCGGAGCTGGAGAATGCGGTATAGGTTCTGGTGTGTATACCTTCGTAGTATACTGACCGTGGATCTGAAAACCAACACCAGGCCCCGTCTTCCGAAAGCGTTTCATAGTCTTCAGCTCTTTGAGCGCTCACCAAAGTTATAAAGAGAAAAAAAGAACAGGAGAAAAATAACTTTAGCTGCGTCATACGGAATGATTATATGGATTGTTGTTTAGTGCTAACAAAATAAGGATAATTTGTAAATGTATACTAATTCTTACAGACTGGTGGATTATAGGATATTTCTTACTTTTTAGGTTTAAACGAGGCATGTATTTTGTTGTTATAAAGCTGTTTAACGGCCCTTTGGTGATGTTCTTTTTTATTCCAGGGTAGAACACGCTGAATCCTAGAACTCCGCCGCTCATAATACTGAAACTTATTATTCTTAAGTTTCGTAAATTCTGTATTACAGCTTATAAATAGGAAAATAGAAATTGACATGACCAAGCTCATCCTGCAACTTCGTATTGTACTTGCCTTTGTACTTCTGATAGGCGCGACGAATATCAGTTATTCTAAATCCGATGAAGTCATTCTGCTGGAAGCACAACTTAATGATGCAACTAGCTTAGAGGATCGTTTTGAACTTATGATGAAGTTATCGTTTGTGCTCCGTCGAACTAGTCCTGTAAAAGGAATTGAGTATGCGGAAGAGGCATATGAAATTGCGCAACAAGAAAATAACAGAGAGTGGATCACGGAATGTCTAATTGCCTTTTCTACAAATAGTTGTTTTATGGGTAAAAAGACTGATGCACTGAATTATGCCGATGAAGCTTTAGTACTTGCACACAAAGATAATTATGAAGATCTGATTGCTAATGCATATCATATAAAAGGATTGACTTACTTTTTTATGGGAATGGATAAAAAAGCTGTTAAGCATTATCACAAAGCGCTCGAAATCAATGAAAAGTTAGGGAGGACGGAAAGGGCATTTATGCAATTGAATAACTTATCCTTGGTGTATCGGGATATTAAGCGTTATGATATGGCCCTTGAGTTTTTGGAAAGATGTGATGCACTAGTTGATTTGATAGAAGGTGAAAATAAGTATAAGACCTTTGTCAATTTTAATAAAGGCTATGTTTACCTGCACATGAAAGAGTATGATAAAGCACTTAAACATGTGATGGAAGCAACTAAGGTAAACGAACATTGGAATGATACAGTTGATATTGCTATTTCCTATAATACTATTGCGGTCATCAAAAATGAGATGGGTTTCTATGAAGAAGCTAAGGAGTATGCACAGAAATCGTTGGATTTTGCCAAAACTATAGGGATGAAAGAAAGTGAGATATATGCAATCCACACAATTAGTGAAGCGGATAATCGATTAGGCGATTTTGAAAATGCCATCTCTGGCTCGACTATGGCCTTGAACTTATCGGATACTTTTCAATCTAAAAGATATATTGAAGGGATTTTGGAAACATTAGTTTCCAGTCACCGATCCGTAGGAGAATATGAACTAGCGATAAGATATCAGGATCGTTTGCTGGAATATAGAGATAGTATGTTTAATCTGGAAAAGCAGCATATGCTGGATGATTTGGATATTGCATACATTACCAGAGAAAAAGAAGAAGAGAATCAATTGCTAAGGCATGAAAATGAGGAGATTGCCCATGTGGTAACTTTACAGAAAAAATATAATTTGCTTTCGATTGGCTTTGGTTTGTTGTTTCTGGTACTTTCGGCAACATTATTTTTAGCGCTTAAAACCCGGAAGAAAAATAATAAGAAGCTGGAAGCTGCTATTGACAAAAGAACGAAGGAACTTGTTGATAAAAATGAAGCCCTTCAGATTTCGAATCGGGAGTTAGAACGTTTTGCTCATGTGGCTTCCCATGATCTCAAAGAACCATTACGCAATATCAGTTCCTTTGCAAACCTCATTCGTCGGCGAATTAGTTCTACCGATGATCAGGATTTAAAAGAGTATACAACTTTTATTATTAATGGAACAAAGCAAATGGATAACCTGGTACAGAGTATTCTTTCTTTTGCGAGATTAAGCGATAATGTAGAGTATGAGTTTAGCTATGTGAATATGGAAGAAATAGCAAGTCAGATAAAAGCCCATTTATCCCTTAAAATTCAAGAGCGAAATGTTCAATTAAACATTGCCCCTTTGCCTGAGCGCGTTTTTGGTAACTCGGATTTGCTATTATTATTGATCAAAAACCTGATTGAAAACGGAATTAAATATAATGAACAGGAACAACCGATTATAAATGTTCACGCTGTTGAGCACGAAGGTTCTTTTCAATTTGTTGTGCAGGATAATGGAATAGGAATAGAAGAGGAATATTTTAAAAAGATATTCGGAATGTTTACACGATTACATAACCGAATGCAATATCAGGGATCGGGTATGGGACTGTCTATATGTAAAAAAATTGTGACTCAACACAAAGGAAATATTTGGGTGACTAGTAAAGTTGGCGAGGGGAGTACCTTCACTTTTACAATACCTAAAAGAGTTATAGCATCGGACTCCATTCATTCTTCTGAAAAAATACTCGAATCCGTTGAAGTTTAAC
>JAHDHW010000240.1 GCA_020631105.1 Saprospiraceae bacterium
TACAACTGCATCAGGCTCTTCAATAGTCACACTACAACTTGTTGAAATCGTTTCCGTATCTGAGATATCTTCAGACACATTCACAGTATAAGTATCTGCAAGTAATCCATTAATATCTTGTGTTGTTGCTCCATTATTCCAGGCGTAAACAAAATTATTCGGGTCAAGCCCTCCTAAAACTGTTAAATCCGCACTACCTGTGTTACCTCCATTGCATTCTACATCAACTCCGGAAATACTACAAGTGAAGTAGTATACCGTTTCGCGGTCTATATCAGAGAATTCATCTATACATATTCCACCTACCTCATAGCTTGAGCATCCTCGCGCAAAAGCAGCATTAGTCACAAACCCTAATTCAATATCTTCCTCTACAATTATATAGGATGCTTCAAACAACCAGACTTCACCTACATCAACGTTTCCGTCATTATCGGTATCTCCATCATTAAAGTTGTCTGTATTTAAATCAACAGAAGTAACATTAGTGATTTTATCATCGGTTACAGAAATAGGGCCCAATATTTCAGTATCAGAAGTAACTTCGTATTGGTAAGTGATCTCGTCGCCAATCATAGTGTAAACTTTATCAGATGTTACAGACTTATCAATAAACAGATTAGAATCTGTAATACAATCACCATTCTGTGTAGTATGATTATAGATAAAGGTATGTTCAAGCCCATCCGAATCAACGAGGATAAAAATATAAATCCCTGCCTTTATTTGATTTGTAGAATAAGTTCCTGAATCCAGATTATCTGGATCAGCAGTATCCCCATTTTCATCAGAAAGTGGCAAGGCTGAATTTCCACTGCTAATCAACCTAAAAGGACCGCAGCCTTCCAGATCGTTAATGGTAATAAAAAAATCACTATTACTGGATGTACAATTCTGCCCCGTTTCAATATCTTCAAAATAAACAGACACACAGCCATCATCTGAAACTTGAGCACAATGGTAAGATGCTGCCACTTCGAACTCAGTCGGACAAGAAGAAAGCGGAAGAATAGTCCCAGGCTCCACCTCAAATGTCATTGTAATTGGAGAAGATACTCCTGTAGCTCCTCCATCATTGCCTGTATAATTATATATTACTCCATTGATCTCGATACTTCCTCCCGAGCAAGTTTCTGTAAGCATATCATAAACACCTCCAATACTCTCTACAAATTTACAGGCCACATCCTGATCATTATTAGAATTTCCTGCATCCAGTTGTAGATGTAGAACTCCATTAACACAATCTATTTCACTAATTACAGGGCAAAAGGTGTTGATCTGGCCAGCAACATTATTAATGAAAGGGTACATCAAAAACAATAAGGCAATACTAAGGATTCTAAATCTTTTTAAAAGAAATCGTGAATTTGTGTTATTCAGTTTTGGGTTAATCTTTTGCATAATCAGCGTATTTAGGGATATCAAAAATATTGTTATTTAGGTCGTCTCTAGCAATAAGAATCTTGTTCTATTTAGAGACAATAGAATTAAATGCTAGCCACTATCCAACAAGGAAATGCTAGTGCTCACCCGCATTAAAATGCGGTACAGGTGTTAAAAATTAGTTTTAAAGCTGTGTGTGGTCATCTTATATTCAAAGGTCGTACTCTAATCAAATAACAAGAGTATCAGTCCAATAAACTTGAGTTATTGCAATAATGAGGTCTCTCAATGACAATTACACTACATAAGAAAAGGGAAACTTAAACCTTTAAACAACTGAATAATTTTTAATGTGGAAAGTTTCCTGGGTTTACTTTAAGCCGAAAAGATACGACCGATAGAAAGAGTTTATTTTAGGTTTTTGGGTTAATAAATAGTTTTGGGTTAATGTACTTAAATTTATTTTCTCATAAATAATCTTATGAGAAACATCTAATTACGCTTCTAAATTAAATACAATTTAAGTGTCAGACAAATTATTTTCAATAATTATATCGTATTAATATTTTAACCATAGGTTATTTTCTCCGCATTGCACTATCCATTCACCCTTATCTAAAAGCTGAATAATAGTTATCTTTAGCCCCAATGGCAAAAAATTCCAACACGTCTAATATAAGGTCTTATAACGAAGCATTTCTTAATACATTAGAACAGCTCAACTCTGCTCAACAAACAGCCGTTGATCATATCGAAGGGCCTGTAATGGTAATCGCCGGACCAGGGACGGGAAAAACTCATATCCTTGCCGCACGTATTGGTCGCATATTATTAGAGACAGATACCCTTGCGCAAAATGTACTCTGTCTAACCTTTACAGATGCGGGAGTACATGCAATGAGAGATCGACTACTCCAATTCATTGGCCCGGAAGCACATCGGGTTCACATCTATACTTTTCATTCTTTTTGTAATACTGTGATTCAGGATAACATCGAGCTCTTTGGACGACATGACTTAGAACCGATTAGTGAATTAGAACAAATCGAACTGTTCAGAAAACTGATTGATTCTTTGGATCATGACCATCCTATCAAGGGACAACGCAATGATCCTTATGCATATGAAAGGCAGCTCAAGGATTTGATCCTCCGAATGAAGTCAGAAAACTGGACTGTCGATTTTGTCCTTCATAAGATTGATGAATATTTAACGGATCTTCCAAACAGACCTCAATTTATTTATCAGCGCAAAACGAAAACAGCAGAGAAAGGAGATATCAAAACCTGGAAAATCGAAGAAGAACGACGTAAAATGCGACGCCTTGCTTCAGCCACCCGACTCTACCCTGCATATCTAAAATTGATGCAACGGATGCGTCGATACGACTACGCGGATATGATCTTGTGGGTTGTACAGGCATTCCGAAAACACGAATCACTTCTTCGTACTTATCAGGAACGCTATCTCTATTTTTTGATTGATGAATATCAAGACACCAACGGAAGTCAAAATGAAATCATCCAACAATTAATCGCCTACTGGGAGAACCCTAATATCTTCATTGTCGGGGATGATGACCAATCCATCTTCGAATTCCAGGGTGCGCGGCTCCAAAATCTGGTGGACTTCTATCAGACTACTCCTGAATTAGAGTTAGTCGTCTTAAAGCAAAACTACCGCTCTACTCAAAGCATACTTGATTATTCAAAATCATTAATTGAGCATAATGAATTCCGAATTGTCAACAAGATACAAGGCGTAGAAAAAGCATTACAATCCACAAGGGACTTAAAAAATATTATAGCTCCAAAGATTGTTTCTTATCCGAATCGCATTCAGGAAGCAGTTGATATCGTTTCTCAGGTCGAAGCTCTGCGAATAAAAAATATCCCCCTGGATGAAATTGCGATCATCTATGCTCAGCACCGGCAGGTTGATCCTATACTTCAACTACTCGACAAAAAAAACATCCCGTATACCACAAAACGTGCCGTTAATATCCTGGATTTACCCCTTTCTCAAAAACTACTGCAACTTTTAGAATACATTGACGAAGAACAACAAAAGCCTTTTAGCGGAGAGCATCGTTTGTTTCAAATCATGCACTTTGATTTTTTCCAGCTTCCTCTCAATGATCTAGCTGCCCTAAGTTGGTACATGGCAAAGCATCAATACAAAGATGGCTTAAAATGGCGAAGTGTACTGAGTCAAGCAGACCTATTACATCGTATTGGCTTATCACAACCGGAGGCATTCAAAGGTTTTTCTACACTACTTGACAACTTAATCCGAAGCAGTACGAATGATGCAATATTAAGATTTATTGAGCAGGTGATTAACCAGACAGGGCTACTCACCTCTATCATAAACGACGAAAATAAAAGCTGGTATTTACAGGCACTCAATACCTTATTCGAGTTCATAAAAAAAGAGGCAAATAAAAACCCAAGATTAAAATTAGCCGAACTTTTAGAAACCTTTAATCGAATGGATGCGAATAGACTGTCTCTCCCTATTCAAAAATCCATCACTTCAGAAAAAGGAGTCAACCTTGTTACTGCCCATAGTTCCAAAGGTCTTGAGTTCAAATATGTGTTTATCATTGACGCCGTTAAAGACTTTTGGGAAGGTCGAAGTAAAAGCGGTTCACAATTTTCATATCCGGATACCTTGACTCTTTCTGGAGAAACGGATCAGATTGAGGCACGCCGTCGACTCTTTTATGTTGCAATGACCCGGGCAAAATCTCACTTGCAGATTTCTTTCGCACTGGAAAATGCTGACGGAAAAAAATTAGAATCCTGTGTCTTTGTCGATGAACTTTTAGCGGATCATTCGCTGGATATACTTACGCTGACTCCTGACCCGACACTCGTTATTGATGCCCAGCAGTTACAGCTTCAACAGACTGATCGACCTAACATCCCCAATCAGGAGAAAGCAATTGTCGATGAACTTTTAGAAGGGTTCGCTTTAAGTATCAGTAGTCTTAATCGATATTTAAAATGTCCTCTTAGTTTTTATTATGAGAGTGTACTAAAGCTCCCTTCAGTCCAAAGTGAATCTGCTAGTTTTGGCCTCGCAATGCATGATGCTTTGCGCAGACTTTTTGACAAGATGCGACAACATTCTTCCAAACAATTCCCTGGTTTAAAAGAATTCTTACAAGATTTCACGGAAGAGATGCAAAAGCTACGTGCCTACTTTGTCAAAGATGAATTTGACCGACGATTACAATTAGGTAAGCAACACCTTAGCCAGATTTATAAGGCTAACCTTGCCACCTGGTCACGAGCCGTTCTCACAGAATACAGCGTCCGCAATACCGAATTCGATGGAGTTCCTTTAGTGGGAACCATTGACCGTATCGATTTAATAGATGGACAGCAGGCGCATATTGCGGACTACAAAACCGGAAGTACTCGCAGTCAAAAAATAAGCCCTCCCAACCAGAGGGAACCTCTAGGTGGAATTTACTGGCGACAATTATACTTTTACAAAATACTTTTCGAACTACATCAAAACACAAGAAAAGTAAAAACCGCGGCCATCGTTTATTTAGAACCTGATGCGAAAGGAGAATATTTAAAGAAGGAAATTCAATACGAACAGGAAGGCCTCGATTTAGTCCAAAGACTAATCAAAGAGACCTATGCGAATATAAAATCACATGATTTTTATGAAGGTTGTGGAGAGGATGATTGTAACTGGTGTAATTTTGTACAACTAAACAAAAGAATTAGCTCTTTTGCCGACAAGGAAATTGAAGAACTAGATGATTAAAATAAAAAAGAGGAACTGAAATAAATCAGCCCCTCTCTTTTTTATAATAGTCTAAAACTATTTTTTCTTGAAAAGATTACCAAGGATATTCATCCCCATACCGGCAACATCATCCATAAAACTACCATCACCATCACGGTCTAATAGTTTACCAATAATCCCCATTTCAGGAGCTTTTTGTTGTTGTTTTTGAACAGAGCCATTTAAGAATCCAGCAAGGTCTTCGATCCCCATACCTTGTTCTTTTTTGGCTTTTCCTAATGTACCAAGTACTAATGGAGCAAGCATTGACATAAGGCTACCAGCCTTATCTCCTCCTAGTCCACTCATCTTACTGATCATGTCAATAGCACCAGATTGCTTACCTCCCAAAACGTGTTCAAGAATACCTGCACCATTCATTGCGCGTTCATTGGTAGGTTTCGCGGCACCTCCTAAGATGTCTGAAAAACTATCAAGGATACCTCCGTCATGGTCTTTCTCTAAGGCATTCGCCAAAGCCGATGCACCATCTTGTGAAGAAGCGTTTTTAGCAAGTCCCGCCATTATAGTAGAAAATATAGAAGAAGCGGCGTTAGCTGTTTGCTGCTTGTCAGCACCGCCCAATTGTCTGCTCAACTGATCAACCATCCCGTCTGTAAGTTGACTTTGTAATAAGTCCATTAAATCTGCCATGTTATAATATTTAGCTGTGAAAAGAATACAATTTAATTAATCCATTTTCGGATCTCAACAAGTTTGAATATAACACCTTTTTTACATTTTATTACTAGTTGTCATCGTAAAAAGGCTTATTCATATCTTAAAAACAATTATTTATGGTTAAGCGCCTCAAAAAAGCAATGCTTTCAAAGCTTAACACTCTAGCTTTATTTACAATAAATATCTACAAAAAACAAATACTTACTGCTTATCTGCAAAGGTATGACGTAAGGATTGCTAGCAAGTAACTATATTTTTTCGTAATTTCGAATAGGGAAGCGAAAAGTGGTTTGTTGAAACCTTAACAACCACTTCAATTTAAACATACTATAGCAAAACTGAACCACTAAAAATGTTTGAGATCGAAAAGGAGAATTTCGAAAAACCG
>JAHDHW010000241.1 GCA_020631105.1 Saprospiraceae bacterium
ACAGGTCTACTCCTTTTTAATTATAAAAGGATTATAAAAACCCTATGTTAATTATTTAGAAACCTTATCATGCTCTCCTCTTTCGAGGTAACCCAATAGCCAGGTATGAGACTCTTCCCAGCTCTCGAAACAAAATTCTTTTTCGACCAAACCCGGTACCAGATTAAAGCTTTCGAAGATATCGTAAGGTTGCCCGTGTAGATTAACAAAAACGACTTTAATATCTAATTCTTGTAAGTCCATCACCGCAGTTTCCATAGCATATAAGCCCGACTGATCAACATAGGGTACCTTGTCCATCCGGATAACCACCACTTTTATATTCGGTATGGCATTGATCATTTCCTGGAAACGGGAGGCAAAGCCAAAAAACAGTGGACCATAAAGGTGTTTGATATACACCTGTTCTCCAACACGATCGATGAAGTCTCCTTCGTCAACCCATGGAATTTCCTGAGAGAAACTCCGAAGTGGGGCAGTTTTTGTTTTATCTTCTACCACATCAGAGATTTTCTTCATAAACATAACGGAGGAGATAATCAGACCAACCCCAACAGCAACAATCAAATCTACGAATACAGTAAGTGCCAGTACCGACAGCATGATTAACACTTCACTTTTAGGTAATCTTGGTATGTGACCTAGACCTTTGTAATCCATTACACCGATCCCGACGGTGACGAGGATACCAGCGAGTACAGCCGCTGGAATTTTAGAGGCGGTAGGTCCGAGTACTAATAAAATGAGTAAGAGTAAAACACCGGCGATCATTCCGGAGAGTTTGGTTTTTCCTCCTGCATCAATATTGACAACCGTTCGAATCGTTGCACCAGCACCAGGGATTCCTCCGAATAGCCCGGCAATAGAATTACCAATCCCCTGACCGATTAATTCCTGATTCGGGTCGTGTTTTGTTTTGGTCATATTATCTGCAACAACCGATGTCAGTAAGGAATCAATAGCACCTAATGCGGCAAGAGACAGAGCGGTCATAATAAATGGAGTAATATCCATTATACTAAAGCCCGTAAAGATATCCAGGTTTAAACTTGGGAAGCCACTAGGTATTTCTCCGATTGTCCTATATTCATCCAGGAATAGAATGGCACCTACAGATACTGCAAGCAAGGCGACCAGGGTGCTGGGTATTTTTTTAGTGATTCGTTTAAATCCGTATATTATAAAAATGGTAACTAAGCCCAGGATTAAATCAACATAGTTGATGTTTTTGACAGCTTGTGGTATCATACGGAGTGCTCCGATTACACCAGAGGCATTTTTTCCGGCTAAGGTTTTCGCTTCTTTATTAATGTCTTCTGCACTAATAGTTTCGGCTCTTTTAATCGTTTCTTTAAAATCTTCGAGTACCAGAATATCCTCGGCAGCTTCTTCCTTAAGTATTTGCTCGAGTATGATTTCCTGGGCTTGAGGGTTGAATTGTTGAACATATTCCGCATCCTCTTTTGGATAATACCCCATCATCGGTAATATTTGAGTAATCAAAATAATCACCCCAATACCCGTCATAAATCCGGAAACTACCGGATATGGAATATACCTTATGTACTTGCCGATTTTAATAAAACCAAACAAAATTTGAAATAAACCAGCCATTATAAATATGGCTAAAATGGTTGGTAGGGCTTTTTCTACATTCCCTTCGAAGACAACAAGCACACTGGCTATAAATACAGTGCTTACCGCTGTCATTGGTGCAGTTGGTCCGGAGATTTGTGTATTGGTTCCACCAAAGAGTGCAGCGAAAAAACTAATGAATATCGCTCCATATAATCCTGCAGTTGCTCCTAAACCTGAACCCAGTCCAAAGGCCAAAGCCAAGGGTAGGGCAACAATACCAGCAGTGATGCCACCAAATAGATCTCCTCTGATATGCTTAAAATCAAAACCCAGATTCTTTCTCATATTTTTCGGATCTATAGTTTTCTAAATGTTTCTATTGCTTAGAAATAAATGCTTTAAAATTAAATACTTTTCTAAAATGAATGTTCAGTTGAAAATTATTCAGTAGAATAGGACTCGGGAGAAGGTGTTTGAATTTCAGGATAATAGATGGATTGTAAATTACGAACAACTGCAAGATATATGATAATTACTTATCAAGTTTGAATCCAAAACAAGTATCTGAAAATTAATACAAACTTAAATTATGTTATGATCAGACTTCTCCGCTGAATTTACGGTCTTATCTCTATTCCGCAAAGGATTAAGCAATAAATAAATAAAGTAAAATAGTGATGGTTAATACACAAATGCCCTGTAGTGCAGTCATCAGGCTAAAAGAACGATAGGCATCTTTCATCTGAATGCCGCTAAACTGCGAAACAACCCAGAAATAGGAGTCGTTGGCATGTGAGATGGTCATTGCACCGCCGCCTAAAGCCATAACGACAAGCGCAAGCTCAAATGGGGAATCAAAACCCAGAGGCAAGACTAAGGGCGCCAATAAGGAAGAAGTAATTACCAGGGCATTGGTTGATGAACCTTGAGCAGTTTTTAACAAGGCTGCGATCAAAAAGGCAATGATCAAAAATACCGTCCCTGAAAAGTCTCCGCCTTCTACCCAGCTAGCCACCATTTCTTTGATCGGAGTGGCTTTGAGAACGCCCCCAAAAGCTCCTCCTGCACCCGTGATGATGAGTATAGGGCCTGCAAGTTTTATCCCGGCACCAATCCAGTCGGTCAGGTACTTTTTTTCATAAGTCGGGAGTAAAAGGAAAGCACATAGCATTCCTATAAACAAAGCAATTAAAGGATTTCCCAGAAAGCGTATCCAATCCGCAATCGATCCCTCCAATTTTTGAAATTGTGCAAAAGTGCCCGTCGCAATTAATAGGATGGGAAGTAATATCGGAAGTAAAGATCGAAACGCTGAAGGTAATTTTTGTTCGCTGAACTCCGTCTCTGAAAGCTCCTCCGTAGGGATATTAAGCCCTTTTCTCCGGGCAAACCACCAGGCGACCAAGAGCGTCGGAATAGAAACGATAAATCCGGTAAGCATGATGATGCCCAGGTAATCTGCTGCTCCGATATTTCCTGCTGCCGCGATCGGACCAGGGGTCGGAGGAATCAGCGTATGAGTAGTATACAAACCCGAAGCTAATGCTAAGGCCAGCGTAGCTTTGGAGACATTTGTTCTTTTAGCAATAGCACCGTTTAACCCTGAAAGAATAATAAATCCGCTATCACAAAATACCGGGATACTTACTGTAGCACCGATTAACGAAAGCGCAAGTGCAGGCCGATTTTCACCAACCAGCCTAAGAATGATTTCCGCAATGCGCATGGCTGCCCCTGACTTTTCCAGAATAACTCCAATGATGCTACCAATTATCACAATCAACCCAATATATGCCATCAAACTACCAAAGCCACTACTTGTATGTTTTATAACATCGCTAAGCGGCATTCCTGAGATCAGTCCAACTCCAAAAGTCGCCAGGATTAAAGCTACAAATGGATGCATCTTCCAAATCGAAGAAGCAACTACAATAAAAATTATTGCTCCGAAAATAAGCAGGAGTAAGGGCATTCCACTGAGCATAAATTTTTCTTTTGATGAACAAGATAATAAAGCTCTCTTAATTCCTACCAAGGAATCATTTTGCAGCCTTCTCAAAATTTTGTTTCTTTAGCTCACTAAAGAAAATAAAAGTACTTAACTACCTCCATTTAACTCTCCGTTGGTAAACGCTAGTAAAGAATCGATTAAATTCTTTTTTGTCTAAAGATCAATAAATGTTACAACTTATCGAGCGTGCCGAGGGCTACGCCAATCGTACCGCTATTGTGGATGCGAAAGGGGAGTATTCGTACGCAACACTACTAAGAGCATCCAAGAAGATTGCGAGGCAATTACTGGATGGGCAGACTGACTTAAAGGAAGCCAGAATCGGCTTTATGGTAATGCCGGGTTTTGATTATGTCAAAACTCAATGGGGGATTTGGCGAGCTGGCGGGATTGCGGTTCCAATCTGTGTGACCTATCCAACGCCTTCAATATTATACCTTATTGAAGATGCACAAATCTCTGCATTGATTTGCGCTCCGGAATTTGCCGAGATATTAAACCCGCTTGCTCAGGCAAAAGGACTTACTATTTTATCTACTGACGATGAGTACGCACCTTCGGGCTATCTTCCGGATATTGACCCAGCACGTCGTGCGATGATTTTATATACGAGCGGGACTACGGGCAACCCCAAGGGAGTTGTCAGTAAGCATCAGGCGATCGAAGCACAAATCCAGATGCTGGTCAAGGCATGGCAATGGCAAAGCGAAGATCATATACTAAATATCTTACCACTACACCATGTTCATGGAATCATTAATGTCCTAAGTTGTGCATTATGGTCAGGCGCTAGCAATGAGTTTTTGCCCAAGTTTGATGCGGCCGGAGTATTCCATAAATTCTTATTGGGGAAGATTAATCTCTTTATGGCGGTCCCTACTATTTATTACAAGTTGATTGCGCATTATGAAAGTATGTCTGAAGAAGAACAGCAAGCGGTTAGTGCACGGCTCCGGCAATTTAGATTGATGGTGTCAGGTTCGGCGGCTTTACCCATTTCAACCCTGGAACGATGGCGAACGATTAGCGGACAAACACTTCTGGAGCGATATGGAATGACAGAGATGGGGATGGCGATTAGCAATCCCTATGATGGCGAAAGACGGCCCGGACATATTGGTCAGGCCTTACCCGGCGTTGAGATTCGGATTGCAGATGAATCCGATAAGGTTGTTAATGTCGGAGACTCCGGGGAGATTCAGGTAAAAGGCCCGAATGTGTTTGACGAATACTGGAATAAACCAGAGGCGACAGCAGGAAGTTTTACAGAGGACGGCTGGTTTCGAACTGGTGATATAGCATTAATGAATGAAGGGAGTTACCGCATTCTCGGCCGCAACTCTGTTGATATCATTAAGTCCGGAGGGTATAAAATTTCTGCCTTAGAAATCGAAGAAGTATTGCGCCGCCATCCAAAGATCAAAGACTGTGGGGTGATCGGTATTCCGGACGAAGAGTGGGGAGAAGTTGTGGCTGCAAGCCTGGTGTTAGCTGGAGAGAATATTGATTTTGAAGCCTTAAAAAACTGGCTACGCGAACAGCTTCCTGCCTATAAAACACCACGAAAATTTATCGTTCAAGATGATTTACCTCGTAATGCAATGGGTAAAGTAACGAAGAAAGCCTTATTATCACACTTTGAATAAAGTGATAAGCTTATGAAAATATACGGAGTCGCTTTACTTGCAGGCTGTTATTTACTTGGAAAATTAATGGGCGATGTCCTTGGGATTTGGATAGGCGTAGATGGTAATGTTGGTGGGGTTGGTTTTGCGATGGCACTACTCATTCTGGTAAATACTTATCTGCAAAATCGTAAGCTGATCGATCCGCCGACGGAGTCTGGCCTCTTGTTTTGGAGTGCTATGTACATTCCGATTGTAGTAGCGATGTCTGCCACCCAAAATGTAAAAGCTGCACTCACCGGAGGATGGGTTGCGCTATTAGTGGGAGTCTTTGCAACGCTGGCCTGTTTCCTCCTAGTACCCGTCTTATCCAAGATAGGGAAAGCTCCATCCGAAAATTCTTAGGCCATGGAGATTATCGAAAAATTAATTGCTAAGAATGGCTTAGTATTCGCCTTTCTCTTCGTCGGTTTGCTGATGTGGCTTTCTTATACCTTTTCAAAAAAAGTGCTGAAAGGCAAAATTCCTGGAGCAGCGATTGCAATCACAGTTGGATTAGTATTGGCTTATTTTGGAGGTAAAAAAGGAATTGCTGATATCCCGATTTTTGCAGGGATGGCGATTCTTGGTGGTTCGATGTTAAGAGATTTCTCGATTGTTGCTACGGCGATGGGCGCTAGTTTTTCAGAGATTAAGAAAGCAGGTTTAGCCGGAATCTTATCATTATTCATTGGAATCTTGGTTGCTTTCTTTTTAGGCGGGACGATTGGTTACTTGATGGGCTATACGGATGCTAAGAGTTTTACAACAATTGGAGCAGGAGCTTGTACTTATATCGTAGGCCCGGTGACTGGATCAGCGATCGGTGCTCCGTCCGAAGTAATTGCCATTAGTATTGCCATTGGTGTGATTAAAACTATTGTTACTACGATTCTAACGCCGCTGATTGCAACTCGCATAGGCCTGGATAATCCGCATTCTGCCATGGTTTTTGGTGGCTTGATTGGTACGACGAGTGG
>JAHDHW010000242.1 GCA_020631105.1 Saprospiraceae bacterium
AAATAAATCTCTTGTCTTGGAAAATCGAAAATGATGTTAAATCGCTTTAAAGCATCACCTCCCAAAACACTAAAGGATTGTCTCTTTAATTTACCTGCAAAAGAACTAATGGGTACACTATCAAATTCGTAATTCCCCAGACTAAACTTTGGAGCGTTTAGCGTTTTGGTGATCAAGGAGTTTCCATTGCTATCCTCTAGTGAACTTTCTTTTATGGTTTCTAGCTTATCATTGATTTTGTGTTGTTCAACAAAAGCATCATCCAGCATTGCAATGCCGCTATAGCCGGAGTGTAATAAAAAAGAATGATCAAGAGTGGTATCTCCTACTAAGAGTTTGCCTTTGATATAAATGAAGTCATCAACTATTTCGACAGCCATTTTCTCATATCCTTCAGGAATAGAACTTAAACTGTCATAGAGCAACATTTTGGATTGCTCAAAATCAATGTGCATCACTTTATCCTTCCAAAAAGTATAACCAATCTTTCCGTCCGAAAAATGCCCGGATCTTTTACTCTCTGTAATCCCCAGACTATCAAAAGTGGATTGACCAATTTGCAATTGGTTTTGCGCACTATACTTTGCTTCGCCACTTCCGCCCCAGCTATTTACCGTTGCCGAATGATCCCATTGTACACTCTTCGCCTTTTCCATTCCTTTGGTGGTGATGGAAACACTTTCAGAGGCTAAGTGAAACATTAAAGCCAAGGTATCCTCCTGATTAAATAATCCATCAATCAACAAATTATTATAAGAGGTCAATTCAAATGGAATGACATCTTGGGGAGTTTGTGCTTTTGTATCAGGTGTTTTAATCTCCGAAGGAGTACAGGCATTGAACCCTAAGCCGATGATAAGGAGCATACCGAATAATCTTAGTGAAGTATTTTTCATAGCTGAATTTTATAGGTTCGAGTGAATAAATCTAAGTAAGGATGCATCTCACATCCATTGGGATTACCTATATACCAAATACACTAAACCACAATTGATTTAGTGTATTTGAATGAATAGAACAATAAACTTATACTGCCTGTCCGAAAGATTGCAGGACTTTTACATGTGAGTTGACCGCTTGGCCAAGACGTTGGTATTCGTAATACGGAAGCCCAAACTCTTGCACGGTTTGTTTAACTATCTTGGAAATCTCCGGATAGTGTACATGGCAAATTGAAGGGAACAAATGATGTTCTACCTGAAAATTTAAGCCACCTACACACCAGGTGATAAACTTATTCTTTGTAGAGAAATTAGCAGTAGTCTTGATCTGGTGAATTGCCCAGGTATTTTCAGAGACGCCGTTAGGCTCTGCTTCAAAGTGCTCCGGTCCTTCTACCACATGCGCCAATTGAAATACTACCGTGATCAAAAATCCAGCGATCATATGCATGAGTACAAACCCAAGTAATGCAATCCCCCAAGGAATGCCGATCAGGATTGGAATAATCAGCGCATAAGAAAAATATAAAGCCTTAGCCAATATCATCTTGAGCGTTTCAGAGGTCGGATTAAATCCACTCTTCTTCGTTAAACCAGATTTGTTATAATGGCGAAGTTGTCTGAAGTCTTTAGAGACCACCCAGCTTAAAGTCGCAAAGCAATACAACAAAAAAGCATAAATATGCTGAAAGCGGTGATACTTCTTCAATTTTCCGTGCGGAGAAAGTCGCAAAAAGGGTTTATCATCAATATCCTCATCCAGGTGATAAATATTCGTGTACGAATGGTGTAGAACATTGTGCTGTATATGCCAGGTAAATTTACTTGCACCGACAAAATCCATGCTATGGCTCATTATCCGATTTACAAGCGGATTCTTAGAGTAGGAACCATGATTTGCATCATGCATTATACATAATCCAATGCCCGCTTTACCTAATCCCATAATCGCATAAGCGATTAAAGCATACCAGCCGGGTGTAAAACCGAATACCATTGCAAAATAAGCCGCACAAAAAACGGTCATTATCACAATCGTCTTGAAGTACATATTTATATTTCCAGTCTTATCTATTTGATTATCAGCGAAATAAGCATTAACCCGCTGACGCAACGTTTTAAAGAAAAGTGCCGGGTCTTTTTTCGAAAATCGTACTGAATAGTTCATTAAACAAGGTTTGGTTGGCGCTCTCAATATAGATGTCGCCCAAATATAAAGGAAATCGCTTGGTTTTATTCGATTGAAAACGAATTAATCTAAATTTAGGCATTATGGGTTTGACTTATTACATTAGAATTACTTTTTAAACTAACTCACATATGAAAAACCTACTTCTACTCGGATTTACTCTGTTATTCTACGCCTGCTCAAATGATTTAGTATACGAAAACGCTTATTGCCTGACTAATGTCCATACCATTGATGCCAAGGATGGCCTGCAAATGGATCAAACTGTTATCATTAGTGAAGGCCGAATCTTAAAGATTGCCCCTACTGCTTCGCTTTCTCTGGCAGCATCTAATACGATCATTGATTGTAAAGGACAATATATGATCCCGGGACTTTGGGATGCGCATGTACATTTTGCCTATATAGAGGATTTAGCCCCCAGAATGTTTGATCTATTCTTAAGCTATGGCGTCACCAGTGTCAGAGACACCGGTGGAAAACTAGACTTTTTGAAGGAGTGGAAACAGAAGGCGGAACAAAATCCGCAGGATGCCCCCAGAGTAAAAATCGCCGGTCCGCTATTGGATGGTATGCCCAATGTATATGATGGTTCTCCGGGCAGACCATTGCTCTCCGTTGGGGCAGGCTCCGTGGAAGAAGCGCTCTCAATTGCAAATGGACTCGTCGATGATGGAGTTGATTTAATTAAAGCCTATGAGATGCTGACACCAGAGCAGTTTAAAGCTGTGGCAAAATTCGCTAAGGAAAAAGGCTTGAAACTAACCGGACATGTTCCGCTAAGTATGGATGTGATAAGCGCATCGAATGCAGGTATGAGCAGTATGGAGCATTTAAGGAACCTGGAAATGTCTTGTACTGCAAACACAGAAGAGCTATTGGCTCAGAGGGTCAAAATGCTGGAAATGGGAGCAGAAGATCTTGGCGGAATATTACGATCACGGATACATGCTGCTCAACGCCACGAAGCGATCAAAAACATGGATGAAGCTAAGACGGAGGCGGTTTTAGATGTTTTATTAAAAAATCAGACCTGGCAAGTCCCTACCATGTCACTCTATAATGGTAGTGTAAGAAAACATGTAGCCCGTCCGGACTGGAGGGCGAGTTTCGAATACTTGCCTGATAGCATTGCGGAAAAATGGAATACTGGAGTAGACAACTTAATCGCTATTGGCGCTTCTGAAAATAGGTTAAATTACGCAAAATGGTGTGGAGACATCGTAAAAAGAATACATGAAAAAGGTATAGGAATCATGGCTGGTACAGACTGCCCGATTGGTTTTCTAACACCTGGACTGAGTCTTCACGAAGAATTAGTTATTCTGGTAGAATCAGGCTTATCGCCTTTAGCAGCTTTAGAATCTGCCACTCTGAAACCTGCAGAATATTTTTCTATGCAAAATGAATTGGGTTTGATAAAAGAAGGATATATCGCTGATCTGGTTTTACTAAAAAGTAACCCCCTTGAAAATATTGCGAATACCCAAACGATCGAATCCATTGTAAAAGCAGGTAAATATCACTCACAGGAAGCTCTAGAAACAATGCGAACCAGACTAAGGGAAATGAATTAATCCATTATTCAATTCTTCGAGAAGCCTCATTTTGGGATTTTACTTTTCGGGTACTTACTTTGTTTTTTGAATTAAAAGTATAGCTCATCCAAAAGTTGATGGTTCGAGTTTGCGGTTTGCGATCACTAGTCGTCTTGAAGGTATCAAACTCGCGAACATTAGCGTACACCAGCGTATTAAATATATCACTGATGTAGATTCGACACATTAAACGCTTGTCAAAGAAAGTATTTTGCAACATGAAGTTTATAGTATAGCGTTCAGCAGCAACATAGAACGCATCCGCCCGTGGGCTAATGTAATATCCTCCAATATCCAACTGGGTGGTTTTTCCAAGCTTTATGACATTAGACAAACTAAGCCTCGCTGTCGCTCGTTCGAAGCTATCCTCCCCTTCCGGGTTCGTAAACTTGCGATAGTAAAACAAAGCTCCCGCTTTTAGCTGCCACCAGGGTTTAATTTTGCCGAATCGATTATATTGAAAGCTCCATTGCTTCTGTGATCCGGAATTCACCTTTTGGTAAAAAGATACCGCATCTTCCAAAAAGAAAATACCGTTGATTGCATCCGTTGTTAAGGAATAATAAAGCGCAAAACTTTGTTGCTTCTGCCCAAATTTCAATTCAAAATTATTACGGTATTCCGGGCTTAAATCTGGGTTACCAATTTCGTATCGAAAGTCATTAATTTTTCGAATATTGTTATTTAAAAGTCCAAATGAAGGTCTGCTAATTCTTCGGGAATAACTGAAGGATAGTTTTGACTGGTCATTAATTTTTTGAGAAAAATAGAAGGAAGGTAAGTAGTTCAAGTACTCCTGACTGTTCGAAGTGTCCTGAAGCATGTCATCTCTTTCTAATTGAGTTTGCTCCAGACGGATGCCTGCTTTGATATAATATTTTTCTCCAAAGCTTTTAGCCCAGGAGGAGTAGACAGCTTTAATTTGTTCGTCATAGTCAAAGTCAGTGGTCCGTTCGTTTGCCAGCCAGAGATCCTGTACAAAATACTCTGAGAGCAGGGCATTCGATCTTTGTGTATTCGTCCATTTCAGGCCAGCTTCCCATTGCCAGTTTTTGGCTAGGACCTGCTTCCAGTCTAATTGCACGGCATCAATAAGTGTAGCTGCGTCAGCAGCGTTTCGCTCCAGCGTATCCGGGAAAAAACCGTTAAGGTAAACCGACTCGGCTCGATTGTCCCGAGTGGATTCCTGGCTGGTACGATCAGCGAATACTTTTAATTCTCCTGGGAATGATTTAAAGGATTTGGAGTAATTTAGTGTTGCATTCAAGGCTCTGGTGTTAACCTCTCCACCAAAAAAAGTTGCTCCATTGTCCAGGATATCTCCTTGATTACTAAAGGATAATTGATTATTATTAAAAAAGTCAAATGCTGAATTCCGGCCAAATATTTCTCCTCCGATATATTGAGTATTATCTAGTGAATAGACAAATCCCAAACGGTACGTTTCTCGTAAAAGACTATCACGATTCCTTTGTTTCGTATTTAGATAATCATTGTTATTAAAATAAAATATCTCAGACTCTACCTCTGTAGTTGAAGTATTACGCAGGCGATTATAATTACCGTAAACATTCCACTTTTTACTACCATAATTCACTCTTACCGAAGCATTCCCTCGATAATCCCCTTCTTCCTTAAAAAGATAATTAGCTCGGCCGTTGACCTGAAAACCATTTTTTATTCGTTTGGTAATAATATTAACTACTCCACCGGACTGCTCTCCATCAAGATTTGCCGAAAGGCTGGTTTGGACTTCGATTCGACGAATATCTTCGGAAGACAGGCTCCGTAGGTAATCAGATAAATCTGCCCCACTCAATTTTAAAGGTCGACCATTGACCATTACGGTAGCTTGCTCATTCCGTATAAGGATACCTCCGTTTTGGCTGACCCAAATATTAGGTGTCCGGTCCAATAATTCAACTCCATCATAGCCTTCTTTTAACGGGCTACTTTGCACATTAAAGAGTAATTTATCTTCTTTTAGTTCAATCACCGAACGCTCTGCGCTTACGATGATTGTTTCTAAATCTTTTGCATTCTGTTTTATCACTAGTACCCCTAAATCTAAATCCTCTGAAATCATTAAAGTGTCTTTCCAGGTTTGGAATCCCAGGTATTTAATGGAAATGATATAATCTCCAATTTCCGAAAGTTCAAGTAGAAAGTTGCCGCTGGAATCTGTCGTAGTGCCGGTAGGAAATTGATCTGTATTAAGCTGTTCAGAAACTATATTCGCAAATGGTATAGCTCTTTGGTCTTCATCGACTACCGTCCCCTTGACAGTTATTTGCCCGGCGAGATTGAATCCAATAATAAAGAATAGAAAAACGAATAAGAATGGTCGTTTTAATTTCATAGCTTGATTTCGTATCTGCTACAAATATCTTATTTATTTTTCAACTTTTCATTTTGTGGTGTTTAGGCTTACTTACTTCGTTTCTCTCACAAAGA
>JAHDHW010000339.1 GCA_020631105.1 Saprospiraceae bacterium
TAATAAATGATTGAGCACTTCTGGTTCGTGGCTTTGGATTAAGCTGTTAATGTCTTCACCATGCGGAGTTTGAACTTTGCTGATTTGTATCATAGGTTTCTCTAAGTTGTTTTGCATATCTCTCCACAGATTGTTCACCAGCTTCGTCGCCATCCATCCAGAAAATGATTTCCTCTAATTGGGTAAGTTGATTAATGGCGTTCCGGTGTTCTGTGGTTAAGCCCATTGTTCCGAACAGGGCAAGCACTGTGTAATCTTGGGCAATTTGGCTGATGGTTAATAGTGTAGCAGCATCAATAATGCTTTCGGTTAAAATGAGTTTCTTGGTTTCGGGTGATGGGTAGTTTGGGTAAAGTCCTTGGCGGTCCGTTAAATAAAAATGCCTCCGTTCTGGGTCTCCAGTAACCGAACGGCCGTAAAGTGAAACAATGTTTCCAGCTGCATCTTTCAGAGGGAAAACGATGCAGCTCTTTAATTTGGAAAACACTGTTCCACTATTGTAACCAACTTCTAAACCTAAACTTAAACCTCTCTCTTTTAAATATTTCTTGGCTCTATTACTCCGGTTAATATTCTGGCGCAACTTCTCAAAGGTCTCGCTGTAGTTAGATTCTCGTTTTAGAGGAGGAGAAGCACTTACTGGATTTACCAAAGAATTCTGGTTCCCTTCGTTTGGATTACCTAAATCACCCAAACCCAAAAGTTCTTTAGCCTTTAAAATCGCTCGGTACTTCCCCTCTTTGCAACCTACAACAGCTCCACTCAACCTAGAGATAAAACCTTCCTTTAATCCTATAAATTCAATGACATCGCCAGTTTCAGCATCACAGTTTCCGCTAAAACAACACCAAGTATTCGTATCTCGATAAACTTTAAAACTTGGCTTCTTATCATCATGGAAAGGACACCTTGCCATTCCATTCTTATCAACCTCGATTCCGTAATGCTTTAAAACTGCCTCGATCGTTAAACTGCTTTTTATCTCTGCGATGGTCATTGTTGAAA
>JAHDHW010000041.1 GCA_020631105.1 Saprospiraceae bacterium
TTAGTCAAAGCAGAATATTATAAATCAAGAATTGCTCCAACTATACACCAACAAGTTGCAGGAATATTATTAACCACAGGTAAGTAAATTATTATTGATTCGTTAACTTAGGACCTCTTTAAAACATAACAAAATGCATCTTTCCTGCCCTGATTGCCGAGCACCTATTTATGCTGATAATGTTGACTTGGTCAAAACAATCGCCAAATGCACCTCTTGCCATAACATCTTTGAGTTCGAAGAAGAATTTAACAGTAAGAAGGAATTACCCGGGAGGTATCGCAAAGAGGTCACTATTCCACCAGGCATAGAAGTCCTTCACCTGATGAATGAATTAGAGATCATGATCCAATGGCGTAAATCTGCGAAAAATTTTACGCTTTCTTTCGCATTGTTTTGGAACACCTTTGTTGGACTCGCAATTACTGCGCTCCTACTATCAGGTGAATTTGCAATCTTATTATTCTTCATTCCCTTCATCCTGGCCGGAGTCTATCTACTCTACGCAAGTATTGGTCACCTAGTCAACACTTCCTTTATTACCGTAGATGACAAAAGACTTTCTGTAGAACATAAACCTATCAATTTTTTAATTCAGAAGGACAAGCACTTTGCTCCCCATGAGATCAAACAAGCCTATGTCAGAAAGTATTCTATAGGTTCAACTAATGGGAATCCTGTTTACGCATATGCTGTTGACTTATTACTTAAAAACGGAAAAAAGGTACCTCTGGTCAAAGAGTTACACGCACTTGAATATGCTCAGTATATAGAACAGGAAATAGAGCACTACCTAAAGATTAAAGACAGGCCTGTTGATGGAGAATATTTTATTGAATAATTAGCGATAATTCGGTCCAACTTTATAAGCAATAACAATCATTTTTCAAATAGGACATTTTCGCACTCTACAATGTCCTATTTGCGCCCTATTCTTATCCTTAACAATAGT
Organism: Saprospiraceae bacterium; assembly: GCA_020631105.1. Lineage (GTDB taxonomy): Bacteria > Bacteroidota > Bacteroidia > Chitinophagales > Saprospiraceae > JAHDHW01. The sequence goes on from JAHDHW010000041.1 coordinate 953, forward strand.
TTTACGGCCTCTTCTTTGTAACTCCTCAAGTGTAGTTTACATAAAGCAATAGCATGTATTCGGTTTTATTTTTTTAGCAGTTCTAATATTTCGAATTTTACTTTTAAAATGAAGGAACTCAAGACCTTCTACCCAATGAAACTTATTCTATCATTTTGTATTTAGAAGGCCTGCTCGGGAGTGCAGGCCTTTTTTCAAACTTCACAAAACACAATCTAATTGCAGCAAGTATTATTAATCTGCAAAACTTCGCTCTTGAAACCTATATTTCTTGTATTCATATTTTTATAAGTCTCCTAATCAAACAGGGGACTTTTTTATGCTCCACACTAAAACTAATTTCTTCATCCTTTCTCCACCAGAATATTCCTGTCTTTGTCCATTCAAGCCACTCAAAAAGAGAATATTCTCAATTAGGTTACTTTTTCTCTCCCCATATGGCACTTTCATCCCCCTATTTTGTGCTCTACACGAGCACCATACATTTATTTAAACCGTATATTTACTGGGTAATATTTTATTTGAAATTTAACAGCTCTCATTTAAACATAAAGTCTTAGACATCACTATCAAGAGAAATTTTCACTTCTACTTTTGGCGTATAATTTAATTATACCTCCGCTCTTTAAATCTATTTTTTTACATACATATTTTCCTGGAGTCATCTAACCAATAGGTGACTCCTTTTTATTAAAACACTCTCCTTTAACGAGTACAACTGAAGTAAATGACGGACCTAAAAGATCTATTGGCCAAAGCCAGGTGCTAATGTTTTCTTACCTTAGTTTTATTTTAATTATTCGCTGAGCTACGCATATGATTCCTAACGTCCCTTTGTCAATCGCTCCTGACGTCGCTGATGCTATTGCCAGACAACGACCGATAGTTGCCCTAGAGTCCACCATCATTTCACATGGCATGCCTTACCCTCAAAACGTAGAGACAGCACTTGCCGTAGAAAACATTATCAAAGCGCAAGGTGCAACTCCAGCGACTATCGCAATCATCAAGGGACAGATACATGTTGGCTTGGACCAAGAACAAATTGATTTCATTGGCCATACGGACAATGAGGTCCAAAAAGTTAGTCGACGTGACCTCCCCATTGTACTCGCCCGCCATCTACATGGCGCAACAACTGTTGCCGCAACGATGATCATTGCAAAGATGGCTGGTATAAAAATCTTCGCTACCGGGGGCATCGGAGGTGTACATAGAGGTGCCGAACAAACGATGGATATCTCCGCAGATTTACAAGAACTAGCTAATACAAATGTCACAGTGATCAGTGCAGGCGTAAAATCCATACTTGATCTGGGGCTTACGCTTGAATATTTAGAAACTTACGGCGTTCCTGTCATTGGTTATCAAACTACCGAATTCCCTGCTTTCTATAGTCGTCGTAGTGGTCTCCCTGTTCCATTTACTGCATCCTCCCCGACAGAGATAGCCAACATTCTACATCAAAAAGATTTATTAGGCTTCCCTGGAGGATGTGTCATTGCCAATCCAATACCTGAATCCGACGAGATGGAATACCAGGCCATTAATGAAGCGATCGAAGTTGCAATCAATGCCGCAAAAGAACAAGAGATAAAAGGAAAAGCAATTACACCATTTTTATTAAATTACATCAAGACCTTTACAAAAGGTAAAAGCTTAGAAGCTAATATTAAGCTAGTCTTCAACAATGCTAAACTTGCTGCTCAAATTGCAGTCGCCAGATCAAATATGACAATGTAAATTGCCCTTAAAAAATCAACTATCCATCATGAGAAATCTCTACTTCTTATTCATCATTACTTTATGCTCTACGATTTTCTTCGCTTGCCAATCTGAATCGTCAACCGGACCTCTTTTCGAAATCACCTTTCCGGATCTGGAAGCGGATACTAATTTAGACGGTCGAATCATTCTGTTGATCAGCAAACACAATGATGAAGAACCACGCTTCCAACTCAATGATGGTCCAGGCACTTGCTTAGCTTTTGGGCAGGACGTAAGCGCCTATGCAGGAGACACTCCAATACTGATATCACCTGATGCTTTTGGGTATCCAATCCAAAGTCTAGAAGATATACCTTCCGGTGATTACTTTGTACAAGCTTTATTTCATCGTTACGAAACTTTCAATCGTGCAGATGGACACGTCGTAAAACTCCCAATGGATCGTGGCGAAGGGCAGCATTGGAACCGCGCACCTGGTAATTTATACAGCGAAACTATTCCAATAACAATCAAATCTGGCGCTTCAAAGCATAGCATCGAATTAAGTCAAGTCATCCCGCCGATTGAACCACCGGAAGACACGGAGTATATCAAACATATCAAAATCAAAAGTGAACTACTTTCTAAATTCTGGGGTCGAGACATGTACCTCGGCGCTCATGTTTTACTACCGGAAGGATTTGATGAGCATCCAAATGTAAAATACCCTTTAGCCATTATGCATGGCCACTTTCCTTATGATTTTGGAGGCTTTAGAGTAGATCCACCTGACCCTAATCTTAAAGCAGAATACAGCGAACGCTTTCAGATCGATGGATATAATAAAATCGTACAGCAGGAGGCTCATGATTTTTATAAACTTTGGACAGGCCCTGACTTCCCGCGTGTCCTTGCCATAAAAATCCAACATGCGAATCCTTATTATGATGATTCCTATGCCGTCAACTCCGAAAATCTTGGTCCTTATGGTGATGCAATCACCTATGAATTAATACCACATATTGAAAAAGAATTTAGAGGAATAGGAGAAGGATGGGCACGCTTTCTTTATGGTGGATCAACCGGAGGCTGGGAAGCCCTGGCCGCTCAGGTATTTTACCCTGAGGAATATAACGGCTGCTACGCAGCCTGTCCCGACCCGATTGACTTCCGGGCTTACATGTTACTAAATATTTATAAAGATAAGAACGCTTACTTTTTAGATAGTGACTTCAAGCGGACCGAGATTCCGGCCAGGAGAGATTACTTAGGCAATGTAACGGCCAGCGTAAAAGATATGAACCATCGCGAATTAGTAATCGGCACTAAAAATCGCTCAGGAGATCAGTTTGATATTTGGGAAGCGGTCTACTCACCGGTAGGAAATGACGGCTATCCCAAGCGCCTTTGGGATAAGTTGACCGGAGACATTGATTCAGCGGTCGCCCTACACTGGCGAGAAAATTATGACCTTAGTTATATCATGCAAAGAGACTGGAAAACACTAGGTCCAAAGCTAAAAGGCAAGGTTAATATCTATTGTGGCGATATGGATAATTACTACTTGAATAATGCGGTTTACCTGGCTGAAGATTTTCTGGAGCAGACCACAGCACCTTACTATGAAGGAGAAGTAGATTATGGTGATCGCGCTGAACATTGCTGGAACGGAGACCATGACCAACCCAATGCTATTTCTCGTTTACGTTATCATCGCATGTTTATTCCGAAATGGGCCGCTGAGATCAAAAATAGAGTACCTGTCGGAACGGACCTAAGTTCGTGGAGGTACTAAGCATCCATAAAATGGTAAACAGAAAAACACCCTGGATAAAAAGTGCTTATAAAATATTTGCTAACGAAGGTCCGCAAGCCCTAAAGGTTGAAGCTATTGCTCGTCAGGTCAACAAAAGCAAATCTTCCTTTTATCATTTCTTTGTTGACATGGATAACTTTATTGATGAACTCTTAAGTTATCATTTAAAAAGAGCAGCAATCATTGCTGAAAAAGAAAAAGCATGCTCTAATGTTGACCCTGAATTATTCGAGGTGTTAATCACTTACAAAGAAGATCTTTTGTTCAACCGACAATTACGAATACATCGAAAGGAGGAACGGTACAGGCAATGTTTTGAACAAACAAGTAGAGAAGTCGCTAATGCAATCAGTGAAATTTGGGCAGAGGCTTTGGGTATTCCAAATCAATCTTTTCTCGCGGAATTGGTCCTTAATCTAAGTATGGAAAACTTCTTTCTACAAATTACGGAAGAGACGCTCAATCATACTTGGTTAAAAAAATACGTAAGCGAATTGAAGGCAATGGTAGTTGCAATAAAGCAACAGGGTTCAGGTCAATAATACTTTGGTGAAACGATTACTAAATCTCTCCGGCTGCAAACATCTTTTCGACCGTAGGATGCGGACTTCCACCTTCCTTTTCAAGTGTGATAACAAATCCACGACTACCTTCAACATAAGGAATATTATGCAGCACCGTACCATTTTCGTCTACCTTGAGCATTCCCATGTCAATATGCTTTCCATTAACATCAGCCCACATCTGGTATTCGTGACCATTTGGACATGGAGGGAGATTGACAATATTTAGATAGCCTTTACTATGATCCGGATTCCAATAAACCACGGCTAATGATTGTGGTGCAATAGACGATCCTTTGAGTGCAACGTGACGAGTTGTTACATCTTTAAGCACAGAATATCTCTGTTCTATCTGACGAGTACTGACCTGTAATTGCTTTTGATCATTTTGCAAATGCTTTACCTGAGTAGATAATAACGCTAACTCATCCAGGGTCACTTGTTGTTTTTGATAAAGCAATGTACTCCAAAATCCTAAGGTCAGCACCATTGCTGCGGCAAGGGCTGCGCCCCACTTCCAACTGGTAGGAATATGATATAATCGTTCTGAAGCTTCCGGTATACTCTTCTCTTCTTCTTCAATCGCATTAAGAATCTGCTTCTTTAAACGATGCGGTGGGCGAACAGCATGCAACTCAGCATACTCCTCCATGCAATCCTGCATTTTACAAATGTGCTTATCCACCTCTGGATATTCTTTAGCCATACGCTCTACCTTTTCCATCTCCTCAGGACTAGCTAGTCCTAGCACGTACTTTTCAAGAATTCCAGTATTTAAAAATCGTTGAATGTCCATTTTAATTATTGCCATTATAAGAACTACCTAAAATTTAAGTGGATTAGAAATTTTTGATCGTTTTGGTTCTTCGTTAAATACTTCTCGTAGTGTACGAAGGGCGATCTTAACTCTTGATTTTACTGTTCCCAATGGTAGTTTTAGATGCTCTGCTACTTCGCGTTGCGTATACCCATTAAAATAAATTAAATCGATAATTGTTTTATACTTTGCTTCTAAAGTATCTACTTTTTTTCTAACCCCTATATGATTCGTCTCCATTTCGTGCGAAAAAGAAGGGTTTGTATCATCTACGAATGAATCGATCGATTGGATTCTTCCGTTACCTCTAAAATGTGCTGATCTTGTTTTATCAATCGCTGTATTACGCGTTATGTTCAGCAACCAGGTAAACAGTTTTCCTTTACTTTTATCGTAAGAGGTGCCGTTTTTCCAAATTTTGATAAAAGCATCCTGCATTACATCCTGCGCTATGGCTTCAGATTGAACGATTCGTAATACCACACCATAAAGTGCTGCAGAATACTGATCGTATATAATCGATATTGCTTTTTTATCTTTTGCCTGTAATAATTGAATAATATCTTGTTCGTCGTACATGAAAGCCAATATAAGGGTGAATATTTTGTTTAACTTTTCATGCAATTACCAACACAAACATTAAACAAAAGGTTTAACCCTTCTAAAACTTTAACTTACTTGAGGCATAAACGCATTAATCGTCAGGATGTTCTTAAGTACACCTGAAAGAAAAATACAAGCTCCTGAAAAAAAATGGGTTGTTCGAAATCCAAACCCAAGTTTCCATCGTATGTCTCGCGGATCCAATCAAAAACGAGGCCTCACAGGTTTTACAAAATTTTAAAAACTCAAAGTCTTGATCATCTAGTGTAAAACGATGACAACCGATGCAGTTAAATGCTTCTGGTTCATCAGCTTTACCCCTAAAGAGTATTAGCTGATCATGACTTTAATCAAAAAATTATTTTAATATGAAAAAGTTAATGGCAATTTTAATGGCAGGATTTCTAGGTTTATTCTTAGCTCCAAATCTATCAGCCCAATGTTCCTCTTCCTATTCAAAAACTATAATAGGCGGAGCAGAAATCAATCCGGATAAAGATATTGTTTCGAATATCGTCCAGTCAAAACAACATACCACCCTAGTTGCTGCTGTAAAAGCCGCAAACCTTGTCGCAACCTTGCAAAGCGATGGTCCATTCACTGTTTTTGCTCCCGTTAATGATGCCTTTGAAAACCTTCCGGATGGTACCGTTGAAACGCTACTACGTCCTGAAAACAAGGACATGCTTACGAAGATTTTGACTTATCATGTTGTTGCCGGAAAGTTTGATGCGACGAGCATCACCAAAGCCATTAAAAAGGGTAATGGCAGTGCTACTTTAACCACCGTAAGTGGTGATAAACTAACCGCAATGATGAATGGCGATCGAAATGTCATCCTCAAAGATGAAAGCGGAAACTATGCGAATGTTACTGTTTATGATGCTTTTCAATCAAATGGTGTGGTACACGTATTGGATAGTGTAATTCTACCGAACTAATAATTTAAAAAGCTAACAGGAAAACAAGTTAACGAGGACATAATCCTTGTTTGCTTGTTACCTGTTAACTTCCCAAAGTGTTTTTATTTTTTATCGCAGATATACTTTCTTAGAAACGCGGTTACCCGCTGACTGAACAGTGATAATATACCATCCACTTTCCGCAGGACCACTCTCCCATTCTATGGTCTGTTCTCCAGAAAATAAAGTACCATTATAAATCCTGGCAGTATAGCGTCCCAGGATGTCTGTCGCATAAATATCAACTTGTTGTTCGAACGCCCCAGCAAGGGTAATTTGTAAAGGTGTTTTTTCGGGGCATGGGTTTGGTGCTATTTCAAATACATCGAGTCCTAATGGTAATTCCTGGGTATTTACAACAAAGGACTCATTTTCGATCGCAGTGATCATTTGATTTACCGCTAAGCCATTATAAGTCTCTACTAAACCGTTGGGCCAACGGATAGTCAACTCCTCCACCTCTTCAATATCACCTAAGCCAAAATGGAGGGTAAAGCTATTTTGAGAAGCATACCCAGTACCACCGGATACCTCATCGGTAAAGATTTTTCCGGCAGCATTAATCGTAACACGAGCACCTATTGCTGAACGGTTGCTGATCGTTCCTTCCAGTTTAATCTTAAACCAATTGCCCGGGGATGATAAATTATTTTCAAATAATTGATTACCATCCGATCCACTATTCGTAATAAAGATATCAATGAGTCCATCATGGTTCATATCCGTGCAAGCAGTTCCATAGCTTGCATACATACTTGCTACAGGAGAATCAATGGCGACTTCTTCAAAGGTATTATCTCCTTTGTTACGATACAAAATATTCGGCAACGGAGAGAAGTAACTATCATTAACCATATAAATATCCTGCAAGCCATCATTATCATAATCTAAGAAGGTGGTCCCCCACCCCATTCCAGGGTCCCTGATCATTGCAGCTTCTGAGATATCACTAAAAGTGCCATCTCCATTATTTAGGTATAATGTATTATAACTAAGATTAGTAATATAAATATCCAGCCAGCCATCATTATTGACGTCTCCAAAATCAACGCCCATCCCAAGTCCCTCATAGTTTGTCCCGGATGATGCTGATACATCCATAAAATTTCCAGTACCATCATTTTGTAGCATGATATAAGCTTGATTCCCATCATGTGTCAAGTATAGATCAGGATCTCCATCATTATCATAATCAAAGAACATCGCCCCCATAGAAAGTTGTGTATCGCTAGTCCCGGATGATTCTGTTATATCCTCAAAAGTCAGGTTACCATTATTACGAAACATTGCATTTTCCCCTTGTATATTGGCCACATAAATATCAAGGAATCCATCTCGATCAATATCAGCGAGTAGTATCGTTCTTGGTTTACCTAGGATATTGACTCCGGCAGATTCAGCAATATCTGTAAAGGTGCCGTTCCCATTATTATAGTACAGCTTATTAGGAGCTGCTTTATTGCCTACATACAAATCAAGATTTCCGTCATTATCAAAATCCCCCCAAGCTGCTGTATGACTATTCCCATCATCATTAACTCCTGCTTCAACACCTACATCCGTAAAGGTGCCATCTCCATTATTACGATATAAAAAGTTAGGTTGGTTTAGTCGAGAGAGATACACATCATCATCACCATCATTATCAAAATCCCCTACCGCTACGCCTCGATTAAAACCAGTCTCATCAAATCCTGCAGAAGAAGATATATCTATAAATTCGGATTGAGCGCCCACGCCAAATCCAGTCCCGGTTAATAATAATACAAGTCCTAGTTTAATATAAAAATACATGGTCTGCTTAATTAAGAATCGTTTTCTAATTATCCCTTTAAAAAGCTATAAAATATTCCTTTAATTTCTAAAAGATTTAGCAATTCAGCAAAAATATCTCAGTATTGCTTAGTATTATTGTAATATGAAAATAACAATACTAGGGCCTATCCCAAGAGATCATATTACCACCTTTAAAGGAGAGGTTATCGAAAAGTACGGATGCATTACACACCCTGCAATTGCATTGTCCAGATTGGTCGGGGAAGATACAGAAATAATTCCTGTTGCGCACGTTCACAAAGTGGACGAAGCCCCAATCAAAGAACTTTTTGCCCCATACCCTAATATTAACACAGATCATATAACCTCAGAAGCCGACCAGGGAGCAGTTATTAGTTTAAAGTTTTTGGATCAAAATCATCGGCAAGAAAAACAACTGGCCTTTATGGATCCTATCTTGCCTAAGGATGTTGAGCCTTTACTTGATAGCGACTTCTTTGTTTTTTTACCGATTACAGATTTTGAGATTGCGCTGGACACGCTAAAGTTTATCAAAGCCAATAGCAAAGGGACGATCATCTTTGATGCGCACGGACCTACGAATACAGTAACAAAAACTGGAGATCGTCACCATCGATTTTGGATAGATCAGGATCAGTGGCTTCCATATATAGATGTATTAAAAATGAATCTGGAGGAAGCCAACTGTTGTATGTTCAAAAAAGAATATACCCTGGAAGAACTACAATTTGGAGATCATGAAGATGAATCTGAGCTTCGGGCATTAGGCAACCATTGTCTTTCAAGAGGCGTCAAATCTGTAATTATTACATTAGATGAAAGAGGATGCATGGTTTACTATAAAGAAAACGGCATCACAAAAGAGGATTTTGTTCATTCAATTAAAGTTAAACAAGTAATTGATACTACCGGCTGTGGTGATTCATTTGCTGGAGGGCTAGCATTTGGGTTGATGGAAAGTACGAATGATTATATTCTCGCGGCCAAATATGGTAATGCACTAGGGGCTCAGCGTACTCAGGGTAAAACATTTGATGTATTTCAGTCGCTGGAAAAAACGAAAAAGATGATTGAAATTGGTAGCATTGATGTGTAATTAATCGCAAAGAAATGTCACCCTTTTTAAAATAGAATCACTGAATATCACCTAGATCCATCAGCTTATCATCGAAACAAGTCAGAATTTTATCAAAAATAAACATATAAGTATCAAACTTTTGCTTAATGATACTGTTTGATTTGAGGTAAGACTTTATACCTTTATGGTAAGTACCTAAGTAAAACCATTAGTGGCACCAGAAATGCTACTACTTTGATAAAAATTAACGAATTTTTTTCACAGATTCTTGCTTTCAGGCTTACATTAGTTTAAAAAAAATTGTAATTTGAATGGCAATTTTGACCTTATGTATGATTTCATAATTAATCTTTTTAATTATTTGATTTAATCATCCTGTCACATTTTTTCAAAAATGCCACAATATTGAATAAAACTAGCCCATAATTTGCTAGTATATTTTTGACATTCACAAACAGTAAAACAATAAGGAACTTTATGACAAGAAACTCGTAACCTAATTAAAGATATTTTCCCTTGAGCTAGTTGTTGAGTTATTTTAAGCATAATCCACATCATTTTATTCTCTCCGTTCTCTCATAAAACTCCACACTAAGCTTGTACATAGCAAAAAAATTAAGATAGTATTATACTGTCCATCACTATTCTGTAAATCAAAATAGTGCGTTCGCTGGTCGTCAATAAGCTAGCCTAAGATTAACATTTGATTAGTTAATCACTCGGACTTTGTACATACTAATCTTTAAGAGAGACAAATCAAAAAATATTAAATTATAATAAGACCTTGAGGTTTCATCTGAATACCTCATATCGTCTTCGCTCTTTTATCCAAACCATGGAATAAAATACTCTAAAGAAAATGAGAGCGGAGGTTTGCAGCACTGGTCAAATGGCTTCGGCCATTTGTACCAGTGTCTTTTTTTTAGGCCCACTTCAAAAAAGAACCATTAAATAAACCAAGACATAAAAAATGCCGATGGAAAATGTATTCCACCGGCATTTCTATATGCGTTATGTTAAGATTGTATGTACCTTTATTGTATCATTAATCGCTCTGAGAAGGTTTTATCACCTTGTTGAATAGTGAGAATGAACATGCCTTTAGCAGCCTTTCTAAGATCCAGCTCTTCATTATAAAGTCCATTAAAACTATTGAGCTCCTCACTATATATTTCTTTTCCTCCCATGTCAACTACTCTTACTGTGGTAGGCTTAGCCGGAGCTGTAAACCGAATCTGAACTTTACCATCTGTCGGGTTAGGGAAAATATCTATCGTCTCAAGATCAAGGGTATTAACATTACCTGGTAACTCACCAAGCTCATCATTTCCGGTCCATTCGACAATCTCATCCGGTTGCCCGTCTCGCTTCTTGATGATCACCATTCTGTTAACGTTTCCATCCATACCACCCTCTTCATCTATCTCAATTATCTTTTCTATCTCCTCAATGTGCATTGCGTTGCCACAGTCTCCGAGAGTAGCATTCGTTTGATCCGCGCTACCTCCTCGCAAGTAATTGATGGATACTGTTGTCCCTGGATCAAAATCTGCAAGAATATTTATTACATCCTCCATTTCACTAACAGTAGTACCGTTAATAGCGGTAATAATGTCATCCTCAAGAAGGCCGGCGGCCTGTGCACCACTATCATCGATAATTCCAAGAATGGGCACACCCTCATCTGACATGCCCTGCTCTACTTCTGTTTCTACACCATTTATGTTTTGCACTTCAATAGTATGACCGATATGCACGCCCAAACAAGCCTTTGGCTTTTTGAATTCAAAATGATTCCCCCCTGCAATTACAAACTCTTGCTCTCCTTCGTCCATATGTAATTGTACACCTTTCTCCTTCAGGCGCATTTTAAGTTCTTCAGGAAGCTCTCCCTCGCCATTCCATTCAATCAGTTCAGCATCTCCATCTTGCTTAATTCTGATTCTAACTTGCTTCTCTCCATCTACTTCGTTTACGTTCACATTCACATCATTCAATCCTTCAATCTGAACATCATCAGCCTCAAAGAACATCACCTCTGCATCTTTTCCTTCTCTGACGATTTTTTCAGTAGTTACATTCCCATCATCATCTACCTTTTTGGTAATAATGACAATCTTCTTTTTCCCATCTTTTTCGGTAGTAGTTGTGGTTGTTTCTGTTTGTTGAGCGAATAAGGTAGAGCTCAATAAGACTCCACAAAGGAGTGTCATGATCAACTTGATGTTAAAATTTTTCATTGTAACTGTTTTTTAAATTTAATCTTTAGAAAATGTTATTTCATACTTCGATTCGCGATCAAGCGGTGCACCATACCATTTTGCATGAAGCTCCAAATATCTCTTATGAATCGCCGAAGATTGTTTTTTCCCATTCACCTTAAATCTTTTATGAGAAAGGGAGTATTTAAAATTATTTTCGCTTTTTATTAAGCCATCTGCTTTTAGTTGTTTAGCAATAGCCTCTGGTATTTTTCTCTCGTCTTTAGTTACTAGACCATGTACTCTCGCCAACTCTTCTGTCTCCCAGTGCAATTGTGCCAAACTTTCTTTTTCTTTTAAGATGCTAGCTTCTAATTCCAGTTTTTGTTGAGCCAATCGTTTTTCGAATTGCTCCTGATGCTGTTGTTGTTTTAATGTTCTTTTAGCCTCACCAAAAGCTTGCTTCTGCTCTTCTTTCAGCACTCTTGATTGTAAGCCGTAAGCTCTTTGCAACTCATGCTGCCGCTCCGCCATCTCTAATTGTTTTTGCGCTAAAGTTTTTTCCGCCTCATAGAACGCTGAAGTATGATGATGCTCAAAACGGAAAGTATCAGGCGGCAACTTCGATCCTTCAGTATTCGAAAGCCAAAAAGTATTTGGAGAAATTGTTTTGGTTATTACCGTTGTATCCCCATCTGCTAAAGCTGCCCCGTTTATAATTACCCGGTCCGTATCTTCGTCTACTACGATCTCAATATCATCTGCATTATCTCCAGCTATTACGATCACCATCTGTCCATCTTCGTTCTTCATCTTTGTAATGTACTGCTGCTTACCAGTGTAGATTTTTCCTCGTAATCGATTAGATTTACTAAGCGATTTTTCGGGTAAAGTATCCTGGTAAACAATGGAAACAAAACTTTGGGGAGTAGTGCTGAAGAAGAATTCATTCTCCGGTATGCTTCTTACAAATATACGTTCTTCTTCAATTACGTTAGCATTTATCCTGTTCTCGACGATGAATCGATCATCAACTTCCAGCTCCATTAGTTCTTCGTTTTCTCCCTCTTCTTTAGCCTCAACGATTATTGGTTTTAAGGTTTCTCCATCGGATTCAACAATAACTTCGACTACTTTATATTTTTTAAACTCCGATTCCATATCCGCTTCCAGCGGAACTTCAAGCTCAAAACTTTCCTTCCCCTCGGTGATCCAATCCTGGCTAGTAGCCGGTAAAGTATTTTGATGAACAGACATAAATACAACTGCGAACAACAAAACCAGAGTAGCCATCAAACGCTCTAAAATATTATGGCGATTCTGTGGCTGATTCAGTATTCTTCTGATCCGATAAAGTAATTGATTGCGTTGCCCGGAGAAAGGCATAGCGAAGCTAGGCGCATATGCGTTTAGCTCTTGCAGTCTTACCAGCGCCTTGGCGTAGCTCAGCGAATTACCACATACTTTAATGGCTATGTCATCGCAACAGTTCTCCCGTTCCAATCTGATGTTTCCGGAAATCCACCATACTGCCGGATTATAATAAAAGAAGACTTCTATGAAGGAAATGATAATATTCATCAAAAAATCATTGCGATAAATATGCGCTACCTCATGAGCAATGACTGCCTCAACTTCATCAGCCGCAAGTTGATTAATCGCACCAATCGGCATTAAAATATAGGGTTTGAAATAACCAATCACCATAGGTACCTGAATCACAGCGGACTCCAGAATTGTAATCGTCTTTTTGACAGGGATTCTTTTAGTAATAAGCGCTAAGCGATTTTGCCATTTTGCTGGTATTGCTTGTGTGCGATAATGTTTTAACCTATTAACATACACTAAACCTCCTAATAAGCGAAGTACAAAAAATGCAACTCCCACTAACCAGATCATTACAATTATCGGTAGATGTGTATTGAAATAGTTTACGCACATTTGAGCGAAGTTGCTTAAAGCGAGAGGCTCTGAAGCGCCAACCATAACTTCGTTAGCTAAAACATGCTCAGTGATAAAAACTGTTTCCTGTCCTGCAGCTGCATAGTACCAGATAAATGTACTAACTGCACTTACCAATACCAGAAATAAGGCAAATGCTGAGGCCTCATAACGTATAGTTGCAGAATTACTCCGTAAGGCATTCAATACCAATGCTAAAATAATTGCAATAGCAAAGGCCTGCCACAGAGAATGCATTACGGTCCAACCCAATGCATAGATAATGTCTTCTGATATAAACTGTTGGATAAGTTCCATAAATTAATTTTTTGGGTGAAACAACAATTGGATAGCTGGTCCTTTATTTGTTATCTTTTTTTTCTATCGAGTTAATTAAGGCTTTAATATCTTCCAGTTCTTGCTTGGAAGCTTTATGATTACCCAAAGCCTGCATCACTAGTTTCATAGCCGAGCCTCTGAAAGTTGCATCTACAAATCGATCAAGTAGTTTCTGCTGAGTAGCTTCTTCGCTAATTGAAGCTTCATAAATATGTGTACGGCTTTCGGTATTACGTTCAACCAGATGCTTATCAGCCATGATCTGCATAATCTTTAAGGTAGTAGTATACCCTACATCTCGTTTTTCATTCAGTAACTCATTCACTGTTCTTACCGAGGATGGCCCTTGTGCCCAAAGTATCTGAAGGATTTCCAACTCTGATTCCGTAGGCCGGATATTGTCATTTTTCATAAGGCTAAATTTTACTACGAATACTTTCGTAATGCAATTATATACGAATTCTTTCGTAATTCAAAACGAAAGTACGATAGCTTTCGTATTTTTAAGCTTTTTTAACATTTATGCTCTATTAAGAGCCTCTTATTGCTGCTTTTAAGCAAGCAAAATTTCCTGATCATTCATTCCACAAAGTCAGAATACCTGTTTTCACTCCTTCTTTTGTAACTTGCCTGAAAAAGGAGCGAATATGAATACTTTGACAAAAACGCTTTTGATTAGTACGCTATGCTTAATCGTACTCTCCTGTGAAACAGAGCCAACGAATAACAATTCGAATAGCGCAACAGATAATACTTCTATTCCTGATAACAGCGGATCAGCAGCGACAGACCCCGCTCAAGTAGATGGGGCAAGTACTCAAGATTCCGTAAACCCTCAGGATTGCACCATTGCGGAAAAGCACTTCGACCAAAATATTTTCTTTGCAACTGACGAAGCACAACTGATAAGTATTGTTGCCAATGAAAGTACCAAAGACCCTGACCTTGGAGATAGCCACAGAGTCTTAAAAGTTTTAAATGCTAAAGATTGCAATGTTTTACTAGAAAAGACTCTTCCAATTAATCGCAGCGCAGACTTCCCCTACTATCTTGCTCCAAACACCTATGAATTCGATAATCAAATAGTAGGAATTCAGGGGTTTAGCAGCTTGCATTATTATGATGTCAAGGCACAACAACTGATTGGCCCTATTATTCCGCAATATCAAGAGGAAAAAGAGGCAGTCGATGCACAATCAGGCATGGTAAAAGGACTAACAGTGTGGAAAAACTATCTTTTGGGACATGCCTTGGACTTTGGTAATTTCGCCTATGACATTTCTGATGTTAGCAATCCTAAGCCTGTTTTCTCTGCTGCGGAACACCAAATAAAAAACACGTCTCAATCGAATACACTCTTTATCCTTGAGACAGAAGAAGGTGTTTACCAGGCTATCATTCCCGTTCAGGACTTAGATGCGGGAGGCAATACATTTGATCTTTATCGCCTATTCAAAACGCCTTTACCCATCAATCCGAAGATAGCATCAAACGTTAAGAATAATCGATTTATCGTTTTTAATCAAAATGGCAATGATGCAAAAGTTGCGGTTGATATGTTTTCAAAAAAACAGGTTGATTTACCGGATGACATTGCTAAACAAAACACAGGCGCTATCCTTGAATGGCTAAAAGCCAACAGTTAATTTTTTTTATTCGCTGATCCTTTTCGGCCGAACAAGTCGGCCGAAATTTCACGTAGCAAGATCAACGATCTTTCGACCAAAAGATCCAAATTACTTTTTCAGTCGTAAGTATGGCGTGCACTTATTATTAGTGCCGTTTGAGTCCTTTTCTAAACTCTTAAATATTTACGATTATGAAAAAAATACAACTTTTAATCTTTGCTGTTTTATTATCACTAAGTAGTTTCGCTCAAGATCAATATACTCCTCAAGGACATCTGGGCGTAGAATCCAACCACATCAGTAAATCCAAAGCTAAAGCATTAGGGTTTAAAAGTAAAAACGGCGCATATGTGACCGAAGTCATCGAAAATACTGCTGCAGAGCGAAATGGTATCCAACCCTTTGATTACCTCATAGGAATGAATGATAAAGAATTCTCTGAGAACTGGAGTTTTAGTCATGCCATGCATGCAACGAAGGCTGGAGAGCAGGCAACTTTTCAACTCGTTCGTAATGGTCAGGAAATGTCTATTCCGGTAACACTAGGCAAGCAGAGCGATGCCATCTATCGGAAAATTTCAAAACAAGAGGAACCCTTTTTAGGCGTTAAGCAAGACCACTATAACTGGAAAGAGAATGTACCAGGCGTCAAGGTAAAAATTGTCAATAACTCTGCAGCTCAAAAAATGGGCTTACAGGACGATGATATTATCACCTCAATTAATGGCCAAAGAATTATTGACTGGCATGACTTAGGTACAGCAGTTGATAATATGTCTCCGGGAGATATGGCTGCTATCGAATACTTACGTGATGGGACAACTGCGCAAGCAAAAGCTCCAATCAGTTCTTATGCTGCCACCTATCCATCAACCAATAAGCATCACTCAAATAAAAATACCCCTGCCCAAAATAATAATAACAGTGTTACGAATGATTCAGAAGAAGAATCAAGCATTGACAATTCCATCCTTGCTGACTTAGAGATAGATATGGAAGACGTTAGCCAGGAAGAAGCAGATGATATGAAAGAGAAGGTTGGCGTAGACATGCCAATCGTCAACAATCTGGAGATCGAGCAATTAAACATTTTTCCAAACCCTACAAATGGTCTTTTCAATATTACTTTCGACTTGCCAAATGAAGGAGAAACTACTGTTCGCGTTTTTAATGGCGTAGGTCGCCTACTCTATCAAAATGACATGCCTCAGTTCAAAGGAAAGTTTCAAGACCGAATCGACTTAAGCAATAGTCCAAAGGGAATCTACTTTTTGGAGATTCGTCAGGGAGCGCAATCCATCAGCAAGAAGGTAATTGTACAATAGTTTGTTTATGGATTTTTTTCGAGAGGTGCATTGGTCATTCATGATCAATGCATCTTTCTTGACTGCTGACGGACGATTTAGCAAGCAAAAAGAGCTTAACTTTAATACTCACCAAGTCATCTTTTTAAAATGCTTCGAATATTATTCCCTCTACTGCTATTACTCTCAAGCACCTTTACTTTTGGTCAGATGAATAATGAAACCTTAGGTAAGATTATTAGTCAGGAAGTCCTCGAAGCCGAAGGCCGTCTTGGCAATTGGCAGGCACTTTATGGTGGCCGGCTACTCTATATCATCACGGACGAAAATGCGGATCGTATGCGTATTTTTACACCGGTCCTGGAGCAGGACAAACTGGAAGATGGGCAGTTAGAAAAAATGCTGGAAGCAAACTTTCATGCAGCACTAGATGCAAAATACTCTTTGTACGAAGGACTGGTGATTAGTGTATATACACATCCTTTGGGGGCGCTGCAGAAGGATCAGTTTATTGATGCGATGCAACAGGTGGTTAACTTAGCAGATACTTTTGGAGGCTCTTATTCCAGTACATCTGTCATCTTCAATCCCGGAGGAGCCGATAGTGAATCAGAGACGGAGCCATCAGAGAAAAAACTAAATCAAAAGCCAGCAAAACAGAAAGGGACTTAGTTAGAATCCACAGCTTCCATAAAACTGTGTATTTCCGACACTTATAATCTGATCCAGTCGAATTGCAGTATCATCGGGCAAAATCAAATACTCCATTTTATCACGAGTGACCAGGTCTTTGATCTTTTCTTTAACCGTTTTAACCTTTTCCGCAGATTCAAAATAAGCAATCTCTACCACTTCTTTACGAGAGGCATGTAACTCCAGTACATCATAAAACTGGCAAGCGATCGGGATATATTTTTCTTCTTTCATTATACTCTTATAACAAAGGAGGTTCAAAAAAGATTAGCCCATCGCTGCTGCTTTCACTGCTTCGGCTACTTTATATGCAACAGCTTCATTCAATGTCGCGGGGATGACTTCTTCTTTAGTAGGATTCGGTACACAATCCGCAATCGCAAAAGCCGCAGCCAGTTTCATGGCAGGCGTAATGCGTTTTGCACGGGCATCCAAAGCACCTCGAAAGATCCCTGGAAATCCTAAAACATTATTGACTTGATTAGGTAAATCACTGCGACCAGTTCCAACAATCGCAGCTCCACCTTTCAACGCTTCTTCTGGCATAATCTCCGGAATCGGATTCGCGAGTGCAAAAATAACCGCATCCCTATTCATAGTTTTAACATCTTCAGCATTCAATATATTCGCTGAGCTCACGCCTATGAAAACGTCTGCATCTACGATAGCATCCTTAAGGGTTCCACTTTTGTTTTCCGGGTTAGAATATTTTAACAGCTCCTGCTTGGCAGTGTTCAAATCGGTCCGCCCTTGATGAATAATTCCCTTACGGTCACATGCGATTACACTACGTACCGAAATGCAAACATCCGTATCTTGATTATCTACGCATCGTAGCAAACGAGCAATTGCAATACCTGCTGCTCCGGCACCATTAATCACGACCTTAAGGTCGAAGATATTCTTCTTTACTACTTTAGCAGCATTCACCAAAGCCGCAAGGACAACGATGGCTGTACCATGCTGATCATCATGAAAAACAGGAATCCCCAAATCCTGTAAGCGCTCTTCTATCTCGAAGCTACGCGGGGCGGAAATATCTTCCAGATTCACCCCTCCAAAAACTGGTGCAATTATTTGTACTGCACGTATGATCTCTTCGGTATCCTGCGTATCCAGACAAATCGGGAAAGCATCGATATTCGCAAATCGCTTAAATAGTAAAGCCTTTCCTTCCATCACGGGTATCGCTGCTTTGGCTCCAATATTCCCTAAACCTAATACCGCCGATCCGTCCGAAACGATCGCTACGGTATTCCCTTTAATCGTATAATCATAGACTGTTTCTTCGTTTGCAGCAATTGCTTTGCAAGGCTCTGCCACACCGGGAGAATAGGCCAGTGAAAGATCATCTTTAGTTCGGACATCCATTTTAGGAACGACCTTAATTTTACCTTTTAAACGTTTGTGCAGAGAAAGGGATTCTTTGAAATAGTCCATTGAGTTTGTTTAATGTGAAGCAAGTTGCATATGGTCAAAGCAAAAGCCCAATAACCATAGTTAATCAATCTTCGCAAGATTAATAGAAGCTGTAAAGATGAGAAAAATAAAGTTTTTGCCTTTAATCTCTTGATCTAAGTTTAAAATCAAAAACATCTAATCGTTGATAATGACCAGTAACATCCAAAGTCATACTCTCTTCATAGATTTTATCCATATGATCCATTTCACAGTAGAATGTACCATCCATATCATATTGCGGCTCTAAAAGGTATTGACCATCAGGACCAATGATAGAACTTCCACCGTTAAGAATGACCCCTCCGGGGTGATTAGTAATGTGCTCCGGCAACTCCAACTCTTCAGGAAAATCTTCCCCATACATCATCTGCCCAACCGCAATAACATAGCATCTGCCTTCAAAAGCATAAGCTCTGCTTGCTACTTGGAGCATTTCATGGACGCGAGGCCAGAGTGCAATATGAATAAACTCCCCGGAATTGTGCATCGCCTGACGAGTGAGTGGCATCCAATGCTCCCAGCAGATCAAACCGCCTATTCGTCCAAGGCTGGTTTCCACTGCTTCTAGTCCAGATCCATCACCTAAACCATAGAGTAGTTTTTCGGTATAGGTAGGCATAAGTTTTCTGCGATGATTCAGGAGATTCCCTTTTTCATCGATGATGATCATCGAGTTATAAATGGTCCGATTCCCCGGGCCACTTCGAACGATCTCATTCAAGCCACTTACGATAATCATCCCGTACTCCTTTGCCATCTTACATAATTGATCTACCTCCGGACCGGGCACAGTCACACTATTTTGGTACATTCGGGAGAATACTGCTTTGGTCGGTTCATGATCCCAAATAGCATAACCAGAGCAATGATCTAACCAAGCCGGATAACCTGTCAACCAGGTCTCTCCGAAGACAATCAAATCTGTTCCTTCGGCACCAGCGTCTTCAATGATGCTGAGCATTTTTTCCATACTTGCTCTTAGATTAAGGTAGACCGGACCTTCTTGAACGATGGCAATTTTAAAGTTGGGTTTCATCTAGTGCATTTAGTAAAAGTGGTAGGATCGACAATATTATCGCCCCACTACACAACTGCTTCGCGTAAAACGGTATTGACTCGAATTTCATTTTCCATGGTACGGTGGACCGGGCAACGATTGGCGATTTCTAATAATCGGTTACGTTGCTCTTCCGTAAGGTTTCCTTCGATTTCGATGATTCGATCAAAATGATCAAGTTTGATTTCTTTATCTGTACAAGCCATACAATCGTCGACATATCGTTTGCCATGATCCAGGTGTACTTTGACCTCCTTGAGATCCCAGCCTTTTCGGCGGGCGTACATTTGCAAGGTCATTGCAGTACAGGCTCCCAAAGCGGCAGAAAGTAATTGGTAAGGTGATGGGCCAAAATCATCTCCTTTCACTTCTTCTCCCTCATCAGCCAACAGACCATGTCGGCCCGCTAAAATTTCTGTGGTGAATCCTATTTCTCCAAGCCGGGCCACTACCTGTCGGTCGGTCCTCAAAATATCCTGCTTAGGTAAATCCAGATAGCGCATCACCCAGGATGCAATCAAGCTTCCGGCATATGCTGCATCGGCTTTCTTTGACAGCATATGATCAGCACCATCCAGGGTAACAAAACTTTTCGGATGAAAAGAAGCATGATATATCTTGGCGGCATTCTCAATCTCTACTACTTCGTCCTGAGGAGAATGCAATATCAAAATCGGTTTCCTTAAATCACGTAGAAGATTAAACATGTTTTTGCTGCGGATGTCATCCAAAAACTGCTTCTTAATCGTAAACATTCTTCCGCCGACTGTTACCGAAGCGGCTCCTCTTTTTTCAATGTCTTCTAAGCTCTCAGAAAGTAAATGGCTTACATGCTCCGGTTCCGAAGGCGTTCCTATCGTCGCTACAGCCTGGATAGAATCCAGTCTCGATGCTGCAAAAATTGCAGCTGCACCGCCCAAAGAATGTCCAATCATTATTTTGGGCGCTTCATAATTTTCCTCCAGAAATGAAGCAGCCGCAATCAGATCCTCTACATTAGAGGTAAAATTAGTATCTGCAAAATCACCTTCACTTTCTCCAAGTCCCGTAAAATCAAATCTCAAAACAGCTATACCATCCAAGGTCAATGCACGACTGATATGTCGAGTAGCTGTAAGGTTTTTGTTACCGGTAAATACATGTGCAAACAATGCAAAGGTGTGCGGATGCTGATCCGCAGGGAGCTCCAATCTTGCTGATAATTTGTAGCCATTGGAATTTACAAAGTGTACTTTCTCTGATCTCATTGGGAAAAGTGGTTTTTTAAAAATATCCTACATCAAAGCTGCCCTCTTAAGGTACCTATGCTAATCATATGATGTGATGTATCATATACTGCCTGCCCGTTTTTGACCAGAATTATTTGTGGTGATTGATGTGTAACTCCAAGGTCTTCGGCAATCTTATTAGAGATTGACCGAAAGGATAATAAGTCGAGATAGTAGAATGATAATTCCTCTGTCGTAAAATCCCAACCCTGCTCCAAACGATACTTTGCGCTTGCACTAATCCCGCAAGTCACACTGTGCTTGAATAAAACAACTGGCTTTTCGAATGACTCATCAATTGCTGCCTGTAACTGTAATTCAGATTCAATGATCTTCCAATCATCTGGTAATCCCGCGCCTACTGTTCTTTTGAATTGATCTAAAAATCCCATGTTAATTATTTTATTTTTTTTCTTTTGTTCTTTGATAAAACACTTTATCTCCAACTTTGATTGATCCTCCGTGAATTACTTTCGCAGTAATTCCTCCGTGGCCACGCATGGTATTGTATCCTCCTGGCCCCAGATTAGTCTCCATCCGGGAGCAAGGATGACAAAGTCCGGTAAACTCTAATACAACCTCCTCGCCAATATTAAATTGTTTGTCTTTTAGAGCCAGCAAATTGATCCCGTTTACTACTATATTTCGCCGAAGCAAGGATGGATCAACATCTTTTTGCAATATTTGACTAACGGTATTTATATGCTCCGCTTGTATCAAAGTCACTTGTCTTTTCTTACTTTTTCCCTGGTAATGATCGCCGACAAGTCCTGCGGCTCCGTCAACCTTTACATCCGCTACAGATT
This sequence comes from Saprospiraceae bacterium, assembly GCA_020631105.1. GTDB lineage: Bacteria > Bacteroidota > Bacteroidia > Chitinophagales > Saprospiraceae > JAHDHW01. The sequence continues at coordinate 22,994 of JAHDHW010000041.1, forward strand.
CTACCGTGCCTCTCTTCTCTTTCCTTAAACCAATCCACTGGATTTGTCCCTCTTGAGGTAAAATTTCAAATAAATCTTTCATCATTCCGTATCTATTAATGCTTTAGCTTTTTCAATATTTTTGGCCTCTACATATAACTCTACCTCTCCAATAACTACATAAGCAGAGTCTTTCTTATCAATTATATAAGCACTAATATCGTTCTCTTCCAATTTGGCCTTTAGAACTTCGGCTTGATAACGTTGATTAGTGGTGTAAAAAACAACAGGATTTTCCATAAATATTGATTTTGTAATTTCCTCAAGATAGCGTTTCCGATATCGGAAGTAAAGAAAGTATATGATTTTTTGAAATTGTATTCCCCACAAAAACCACGTATTCTCTATTAATTGAACAATAAATTTTCTATTTTGGTCCTTCTATTGATCATATGATCAACGGAGATGTCCGCTTTGTGACGCTCCTTCCCCTTAAAGCTAAAATTATGAGATCCAAAAATGATTCCTTTCAAAGGGTACTAGGTTTTTTCTAAGTATCATATCTACTCAGACGCTTTAGCATAGTTTTTGCCCGAAGAGGTATATAGCTTACCCCTTCAACACATTATTCAATTGTGAGTAATGCTTCAACGTTAAACACCTAGATATGTTAAATCAAACTATTTGGACAGGATTAAAAAGCACGGATTGGTTAGATTCTAACAACTGGACCAAAGGAGTACCAGCAACTAGTCGCCATGCAATCATCCCTCAGCTGAGTCGAGACGATCGGTATCCAGTAATTACTAAAAACCTAAAAATAAACTTCACACTGAAAAATCAGGGTAAGTTAAGCATTGAGGCTGAAGTTTTCGTTATGCCGAATGGCTTCATTCAAAACTATGGTCAGGTTGCTAATACCAACGTTGGCACCTTAGTCAACCAGGGGAATGTAATTAACTTCGGAGAATGGATCAATGAAGGAACGCTGGAGAATAATAAAACTTTTACTAATCAACATCGATGCTTCAATGAAGGCGTAATCGAGAATCATAATACGTTTGTAAATATTGGAGACATCGTTAATACTGGAGTAATCGATAATTTTTCTGGAATAGATAATAATGGTTCTCTTGAAAACTTCAATATCATTTCAAATCATGATCAAGGGAATATCAAGGACGAAAGTATTGATGATATCTTAGAAGTTGAGAAAAAAATGGAGGCAATCTTCCAAAAAATGGAAGTCAGAGCAAGTATTAGTGCTTAGTCTAAGCCTTACTAAGAATGATAGAAGCCTTCTCCGTTTTAAAATGGAGAAGGCTTCTATTGTTAAAAAACTGTTAAAAAGTATTATATTTATGCTACAATAACGCAAGTAAAATAAAAAATCCGATTTGCCTGCTTCTTAAAACAGGCGAAATCGGATGAAAACAACTCACATTATCTTTATCCCGATTGCATCTACGCGTCGGGATATTTTTTTTGATTCTTTGGAGAGCGTGCAGTTAACCAAGGCTATATGTTTGGTTCTCTTTCCTAAAATTAAGCGCAATTCATTGATAGTGCCGCTTTCTTTAACACAAAATCGACAAGATGTGGTATTAACAGGATAAACGTCAAGCATTCGGTTACAAGAATGGGCTCCTTGATTTTATTTATCTAACCAGGCCTTAAAATCATTGACTCGTTCCCGGCTGACAATCGCTTCTAAATCCGTCCTTGGCAGTAACTCTAATTTGAGTCTACTGTTAAAGTAAGTATGAATTTTATGGATAGCATCTATACTGATGATAATCTTCCGGTTGATCCGAAAGAAACGCTTGGGGTCCAATAACTCGTGAAGCTGTTCTAAGGTGTAGTCTAAAATATGTCTGCGGTTAGTTTCTGTTAAGGCATAGACCAAACCTTCATCTGAATAAAAATAGGAGATTTCTTTTGTTTGCACATAACTCAACTGCTGACCAACCTTTACCAGAAATCTAGTCTTAAAGTCTTTTTGCGTAATAGTCTGAATAAGTTCCTTGATCGCCGTTTGGTCATAGCTATGCGCATATTGGTGTAGGTCTTGAAATTTCTTTACGGAAGCTTCAAGCTCCTGTGGATCGATTGGCTTTAATAGATAGTCAACAGCATTTACTTTGAAAGCCTTGACGGCATATTGATCATAAGCAGTAGTAAAAATCACAGGAGAGGTAACTTCGGTATGATTGAAAATATCAAAACTTAGCCCGTCAGACAATTGGATATCCATAAAGATCAGGTCAGGCTGTTCAAAGGTATTTAACCATTGAATAGCTCCTTCCACGCTATCAATCATATCAACAATCTTGGCTTCAGGAAATTGTTCAGTTACTAATTTGCGAAGCCGTTTGGCAGCGGGGATTTCATCTTCTACGATCAATATTTTCATAGTGCTCTGACGTTACTTTGTGGCAGTTGCAATGGTGTTTACCCTGGATTTAGCAGCAACTTTCATCAAAGGTAACATTACAATAAAATATTCCGAAGTACTCAATACCTCTACATTTTTATCAGAGAAAAAACTATAGCGATTTTTAATATTTTGAAGACCTGCTTTTGTAGAGTTCATCACTTGGTTTTTCTTCTGTAAGTTGTTTCTGACTATTAATTTATCTTTTTCTACAAACACTTCAATAACCAGTGGTTTAAGACTGGAAATTATGTTATGCTTAATCGCATTTTCTAATAATAGCTGAAGTGAAAGCGGAATGACTTTATGGTTCAAATATACCTGCGGCACATCTACTTGTACTATTAAATTTGCACCAAATCGTTCTTTCAGGAGAAAGATGTAGGAATCCAAAAACTTGAGCTCATTGGCCAACGGAATTAACTTCTCATCTCTTATCTCTAAAATATATCGATATACCTTCGATAGTTGTTGTACAAAACGTACCGCCAAGTCCGGATCTTCCGGAATCATATAAATCAGAGTATTCAGACTATTGAATAAAAAGTGAGGATTGACCTGATTCTTCAAACCTTCGAGCTGCGACTTAATATTTTCGCGTTCTAATTGCTCTTTCTCTGTCAATGATTTTTGCAGCTTTGTATAAAAGAAAATCGTCTCGTAAATACTAATCACAAAAAACGAGATCGTTAAAGGAGCAATCGCATGTAAAGGACCTTCTTTCTGAGGTACATCAAAATAGGGTTGGATAAAATTTTTGACTAGCAAATCGATTACTTCTCCAACCACTATATAAGCTACAATCACCATAACAACCTGCAAAGCAATACGTCGCTTCGACTCCCGCATATCAGGATAACGCTTTCGGTAAAAAATAAATAACTCCCGAAAAACAAGCCAATATAGAGACACATAGATCAGCCCTATCCCACTACATCTTGTAACATTTACAAAGACATCTTCTTCAAAGGCATGGCCAAACATAATGGCAGACGTCACATGTGATACAATCGGAATACCGATCAGCATCAACCATAAATCATTGAATCCTAGATATTTTTTCGCTCGATTACCCATACCTCTGGTCTGATTATATATATTCAATTTAAGATTTTCTGAGGGATTTTTTTATTTATTCGTTATTCCTGACTCCTAAAGAAGCGTTTGGAGCTTCAAAATGAGCCTTTTAAGCACTTACAATATTAAAGCAATTCAGAATGATATGGTTGTATCCTTGCTATGAGTTGTTAGATTTAGAAGATGAATTGTAGCTAAAATGCACTAAACTTTGATTTTTCACTTCATAATCGATTAATCTACACCTGTAGACAGCATTTTATTCGCTGAGATTACAACATATCTTATACTTCTTGTATCACGAATATCGTACCTTGATAAATAAACTTTTGTGCTCCATGAAACCCCTAAGCCTTTTCCTTGCTTTATTACTTAATGGGCTGCAACTATCCGCGCAGATCACTCCTCCGACTCAAACTGTCAAAGGTATAATCATTGATAAAGACTCCAGACAACCACTCCTTGGAGCGACCATTGCACTTAGTGACCAAAATAACACCTATGGATCGACCAGTGATATCGATGGTAAATTTCAGATTAATGATGTCCCAGTGGGTCGTAAAAAAATCCTTTGTTCTTACTTAGGATACGAATCCTACAAAAGCAGTAATTTAATCGTGACTTCTGCCAAAGTAGTAGAACTATCTATTGAATTAACCGAATCCGGTATCACCACTGACGAAGTACTCGTTACAGCTTTTCAGCATTCAAATGCTCCTTTAAATGAATTGTCCATTGTAAGTACCAGATCTTTTTCTGTTGAGGAAACACAACGGTACGCTGCTAGTGCTAATGACCCTAGCCGAATGGCGATGGGTTTTCCAGGAGTACAACCTTCGCGAGATAGTAGAAGTGACATTGTCATTCGAGGCAACTCTGGTATTGGCTTACTCTGGCGGCTTGAAGGAATTGATATCCCCAACCCTAATCATTTTGCGAGACGGGGTTCTTCAGGGGGAGGGATTACTGTTTTCAGCGTAAGCATGTTGAGTAATTCCGATTTTTCAACAGGAGCTTTTCCTGCGGAATACGGAAACGCTTTCTCTGGTGTTTTTGATATCAAGCTCAGAAAAGGGAATCGCGAAAAACAGGAATACTCCTTCCGAGCGGGTATGCTCGGCTTGGATTTCTCAACAGAAGGTCCCATAAAAAAAGGACGAAGTTCTTATTTGCTTAACTATCGATATTCAACTCTGGGTTTACTTAACCAAATGGGGATTTATCTTGTCAATCCACGAACGGATAATATTTTCCAGGACCTGAGTTTCAATTTATACTTTCCTTCCGTAAATGGAAAATCTACCCTCTCTGTTTGGGGTATTAGTGGATTGAGCGATGAGTTCTCGAGAGCAATTGACGATCTAAATGACAACAGTACTTTCAGCGAAAGACTAACTCGTGATTTTCAAACCAATATGGGGGCTGTTGGCATCAACCATACTTACCTGATAGATGATCGCAGTTATATTAAAACCTCGCTGGCCCTAACGGGGCAAAAAATTATTTTCCGTAATGACACTTTAAGTAATGAACGCAATGCAATCACGATCAATGATGAATCTTATACAGATGCCCGCTATGTGCTTGGTAGTTTTTATAATCGTAAACTAAGCACCAGAGTCGCTCTTAAAACCGGTTTTTTTCTAAAACAAATAAACTATAACTTCTTTCATAAAGACCAATTAAACACAAACGAATCTATTACCTGGATAAACGCTGAAGGAAGTACGCAACTCATTCAACCTTATATTCAATTTCGTTACCGCGCCAACGAAAAACTAACATTAAATGCTGGTGCCCACGCTATGTTCCTCACCTTAAATAATACCAACTCCATCGAACCCCGAATAGGAGTACAATATCAGGCTTCTTCTAAAACGGTGCTCAGTTTTGCTTATGGTTTGCATAGTCGTATCCTTCCACTGGGGACTTATTTCACACAGATCAATGGCGGCTTACCCAATAAAGATTTAGACTTGATTAAATCACACCATTTGGTCGCAGCTTATGAACAAGCACTTAGTAAGCTTTCTAATTTCCGTGTAGAACTATACTATCAGCGATTATATGATATACCAGCAAGCCCTGATCCAGGTAATAATTATTCAATCATTAATGACGTAGATGGATTCGCCACGGAGGCTTTAGAGAGCGTAGGATCAGCGAATAATATTGGTATTGATCTTAGTTTTGAACAAGCCTTCAGGGATGGCTTTTTCATGTTGTTATCTGGCTCTATATTCGATTCAAAGTTCAGCACTGATGGAGATAATTATTTTAACACTCGTTATAATAGTAATTACTCCGCAACTTTTATGAGTGGCAAAGAGTTCTCCCTCCGGGGCAATGCCACCCTTCAAACTGGTTTAAAATTATTATTCAATGGTGGAGCGCGGACTACGCCGCTTTTACCCGGACAAAACAGCGATGGGCAAAACCCTCCCTGGGACTGGGATACCCCATTTACCCTTCGGGTGGCGCCGTATTTCCGGCCAGACATACGTATCGCTTACCGAAAGGATAATACGAAAAACAGCTGGCTACTCTCATTAGATGTACAGAACTTAATTAACCGGCGAAACGAAGATGCACTTGATCGCACTTATGACCCGGATACCAACTCCTGGACAAGCCGCAATCAATCAGGCTTAACGCCACTTTTAAGTTTTCAGATTGATTTTTAAATCCTGACATTCCAGGTGATATAAAATCAATACCCCTGTGATACTTTCGGGATATCTAGCCTGTATCTTTGTACAAAAAGTAATACAATGTCTAAGCTAGTTATCTTTATCTCTCTTGCTGTTATTAGTAGCAGCCTTATAAGTAAACAAAAAAACCAAAGTGAATTACCGATATCAAAATCATTCGACAATCCTCAACCGGAAGAGCTCGGAAAAGTAAAATGGTTGCGGGATATCAATGTAGCTACCAAGCAGGCAGCAAAAACCAATAAGCCAATATTCCTGCTCTTTCAGGAGGTGCCTGGCTGCTCGACCTGCCGACATTATGGAAATAATGTTTTGAGCCACCCACTCATTGTTGAAGCTATAGAAACTTATTTTGTCCCTCTTGCAATCTTTAATAATAAAGGCGGAAAGGATAAAGAGGTTTTAAATTATTTCAAAGAACCAGCTTGGAATAATCCTGTAGTACGGTTTGTGGACCACCAAAAGAAAAATCTAGTTTCTCGGATAAGTGGCAACTACACTCCCCTTGCGGTCGTGGATAACATGATAAACATACTCAAAGCCCAACAAATTGCCATCCCAAAATATCTTGAGCTTTTAAAACTCGAACTTGAGGCCCAGACAGGAAATACAGAAACTGCTTATTTGTCTATGTACTGTTTTTGGACGGGGGAGAAAAAAATAGCAAGCATCAATGGTGTCCTTGAAACCCAGGCAGGATTCATGGGTGGTCGTGAAGTTGTTAAAGTTATTTTTGATCCGGAGCAGGTCAGCTATGAATCATTAGTAAAGCAGGCGCAGTCTCAAAGTTGCGCAAGCCATGTTTATTCTGATAATCTGATTCAACAACTCACCGCTGAAAAAGTCAGCGACTCTGTCTCAGAAAAAAAGACCTGGAAGCAAGACAAAGAGACGAAGTATTACCTATATAAAAGCAGTTATAAGTATCTTCCGATGACTAGGATTCAAGCTACTCAGGCGAATAGACTCATTGGTACTGGTCAATCTCCGAATGCTGTATTATCGCCTCGGCAATTAGCTTTATTGAAGTATATTCAGGAGAACCCCGGAAAGGATTGGACCAACGCCATAAACCACGACATCACACTTGCCTGGGAGAAAGCAAACCAGGGAGTTACACCTTAATAATAATTGGCCTTTGATTTTGATTCATAGTTGGATTATCTTTGTCTACAGACAAATTTCGTAACCATGAACAAAATCAAAAGCCTCTTAGGCCTGTTACTGCTGTGTTATACCCTCAATGCGCAGAACTTCGAATGGGCCTTTACCACCAACCAATATGATCGCTGTAATGACTTTAGTGATGGTTTGGCAATTGTCAAAAAAGGATTTGATCGTGGATACATCAACCGGGAAGGTCAAATTCATATCGAACCCCAATTCAACATCATAGATGCTTATTCGGAAGAAATTGCCAGCGCTGGTTACACTAACTTCCAAACAATGGAATCCAAAAGCGGCTTCATCAATCGCCAGGGGCAATTCGTCATTCCTGCCTCTTTTGAAGTCACCAGCCCATTCCAGGAAGGTTTGGCCTGTGTCCGGATGAATAAACTCTGGGGCTTTATCAATAAAGCCGGAGATATGGTTATTCCTGCAAAGTTTTCATCTGCCAGTACTTTCTCCGATGGATTAGCTCCAGTCGAACTCGATGGTAAATGGGGGGTAATCAACCGCCAGGGCAACTTCATTATTCAACCTAAGCTCGAATATCTGCTCGCAGAATCTGAAGGTGTATTTTGTGCAAAGATCAGAGACAAATGGGGTTATATTGGTAAAGATGGCCGACTTGCCATTTCTCCGGTTTACGACTATGCCAGTAGTTTTTCTGATGGTCTAGCCCGTGTAGAACAAAACGGTAAATATGGTTTCATCAACCGAGAAGGAGTATACGTTATTGAACCCAGGTTTTCGAATGTACAAAGCTTCTCATACAACCTCGCTCCGGTTGAAATCAATGGAAAATGGGGTTTTATCGATCGTAAAGGAAACTTCGCTATTCCTCCTGAATTTCAATCTGCCGGAGGTTTTTATGAGGAATTGGCTCGGATAAAAGTTGACGGAAAATGGGGCTATATCCGTACCGATGGTACAATTGCTATTGAACCTCAGTTTGATACTGCTTATGATTTTAAAGAAGGTTTGGCTCGAGTAGAACAGAATGGCAAACGTGGCTTTATCCGCTACACCCCGCCAACCAATAAAGAGTTAATCGTCGATCAACCTAAAGCAAAACCAGCGGAACTTACCCGACGGGAAATAAAAGAAGGAAGAGTAATTACCTTAAAACAAGCAGACTTCACGATCAAAGTCTTTGATCATAACAAAATTGACGGTGATATTGTCTCCATGAATTATAATGGGGAATGGCTGCTCAAAGGTTATACTCTAAAAGCACGACCTCAGGCCATCGAAGTAAAGATCGACCCGAATGTCGGTGAAAACTACCTCCTCTTCTATGCTGATGACCTTGGTAAAAATCCGCCAAACACCGCAGCATTAATTATCGACGACGGGACCTCTACACAAGAGGTTGTGCTTAATGCGGACCTCAATCAGTGTGATATTATTTATTTCCAATTAGAAAAAAATAACTAAGCCAGCTCCTATGCCATAAGCTTGAATTCTTTTAGCTGTGGTAAATTCATCTGCTGAATTTATTCCAATGCAATAGAATATACTTCTCTTTGACGTAGCTCAGCGAATAAAAAATATTCCCCTTGTGCTTGCATTATTGAATAATTATTATTTACTTTGAATTTCAAAGTACTTTTATAAGTTATGGTAATGGATAAAAGAAATGAACATTTACAAGCACTTACGGAGATTCGTTCCCTTATGGAACGATCAACACGCTTCATCTCTTTAAGTGGGCTTTCAGGTGTTTCGGCTGGCATTTGTGCCTTGATTGGAGCAGCCTTGGTCTTCTATTACTTCGATGTTACCCCTTTTGAAGGTCGTAGATATTATTCGATTGATCCTCAAAATTATTTATGGGGCTTAGCCCCGTTAAAGTTTATGATTACCGTTGCAGCTGGAGTATTTTTAGCAGCACTGGCCTTTGCTTCTTTCTTCACTTTCAGGAAGGCAAAACAGAAGGGTCATAAACTTTGGGATAGCACTTCTTCCCGATTATTATTCAATATGGTGGTACCCCTGATTGCTGGTGGTATTTTCTGTATCGGTTTAATGTATAATCAAGAGTTTGGTTTAGTCGCACCGGCAACCCTGGTCTTTTATGGCCTGGCTTGTATAAATGCGAGTAAGTATACTTTAAACGAAATTCGGAATCTTGGTATAGCTGAAGTAATCCTGGGCTTATTTGGCATGTTCTACCCTGGCTTGGGTTTAGAATTGTGGGCGATAGGATTTGGTCTTTTGCATATCGTTTACGGAACACTCATGTACTACAAATATGATCAATAGGCATGAAAAAGATCATTGCCAATTTAAATAAAGCTTTTGATAATAAAGTACGACTTGGTATCATGTCGATGCTGATGGTCAATGAGTGGGTAGACTTCAAGACTTTTAAAGAAATGCTTGAATTGACCGATGGAAGACTGGCCAGTCACGCAAAAGCATTAGAAGAAAATGAGTTCATTGAAGTGCGTAAACAGTTTATTGGGAAACGTCCCAATACAAGCTATCGAGCAACCGAAAAAGGGCGAAAAGCTTTTAATGACCATTTGGATGCACTGGAAGCATTGCTAAAACTAAAAGGTTAGATCATCCGCAAGTTGAAAGCTTGCTGTAATCATCTACCTTCTAAGTTGCGCGTACTTCATCCGCTAAACTTAGAAAATAGAACTAGGCAAAATAATTACTGAAGAACTAACGTTCTTTTATTTTTTGTAAATACACTTTGAAATTCAAAGTACTTTACAATCCTTATAAACTATGAAAACGAAAACAAACATCCGTGAGAAAATTGCCATCGGGCTAGTAGAGTGGACAAAGCCCTATTACGTCCGATGGTTTAAAAAAAAGCAAATGGCCTGGCAACAAACGAATCATTCATTGCTAGGCTATCCGACTGGCAGTCTGGGGAAAGCCCTGGGGCAGTTTCTTGAAAAAAATGAATTTACGCTTTTACCAAAGCTGGAGGATCATGACGTTCTGCATGTTTTACTCAATTACCAAACAACATTGGTAGGAGAAATAAAAATGCAGTTCTTTTTGCTTGGCAATCGTAAGCGATCGGTATACGCACTATTCACCGCATTAGTAGGCATTCTACTGGTTCCGGAAAAAATCCGATCCTTTTATAATGAATATGCTTTGGGGAAGCGATGTAAAAAAGTTCATAAATGGAATTTTGAGCATTTGCTCGCAGAGCCTTTGGGGCTTTTACAAAAACAAATTTTTGGTTATTCCTTAAGCGGACAACCAATCCGAATTTAAATATCGTAGTTATGAATAAACTACCAAATCTAAATGCACTCGATCCGACGATTCAGGCCGATATACAGGTTCGACGTTCGAGGTACGAAGTAATGCTTGATCAACTTCGTACTCAAGTTCGTAATCCCAGTCAGGGTTATTTCGGACCAGAAAGTATGACCTGGCAATTGTATCGCGAACCCAGCATTATTTTGGGTGGCATGCGAGCACTTTTGTTACAAATCGCTCATCCTGCCGTCGCAATAGGGGTAGCAAAGTACAGTGACTTTGAGCAGGACACGATCGGTCGGGCACACCGGACGATTTTATCCATGGTTCAGATTTGGTTTGGAGATCTTAATACTGCCAATAACTCCGCAAGGAGATTACATATTATTCACAGCATGATCCGGGGTCAGATGGTATGGGAAACCGAGGACGAAATTATTATTAACCCATTTTGCGCCGCTGACTCCGACCTGCTGTTTTGGGTACTGGCTACTATCATTGACACAACTATTCAGTTGTTCGAAAAGACTGTACGCCCACTCTCTTTAAAAGAGAAAAATCAATTCTATGGAGAGACCAAAATCATGGCTCAACTCATGGGCATTCCTCTGGAAGAATATCCTTCCAATTTAAATAATTTTTATTCTCGATTTCTAACGTACCTGGATACTGGGGTCCTTAAGTTAGAGCAAGAAGGAAACGCAATCACCAAAGCACTTTTTAAACTCCCCTACCCAATCCGACGATTTCAACAAATACTGGCCGAAGGCTTTTTGCCGGAACAAACAAAACCGCTCTTTGCCTTTCGACCATCCCGAACCGTTTTGAAAGTTGTTCTGTGGGCTGCGCGCATGGTCAATCGGATAATTCCGGATGACCTGCGCTATGCACCGCATTTCCATCAGGCCATGTATCGAATGGCACTTTCTAATCGCCAACGACCTCGCTTGATTGAGCGCTGGCATTATTGGCTCAGTACGCATATTGATTGGTATTTTATCTCTAACAAATTAAGCCCTGGCAA
>JAHDHW010000243.1 GCA_020631105.1 Saprospiraceae bacterium
AAGTGAGGATGGGGCCTATCGTTATGGGTTCCAAGGCCAAGAAATGGACGACGAAATTAAAGGGGAGGGGAACAGCGTTAACTACAAGTACAGAATGCACGACCCGAGAATCGGAAGGTTCTTTTGTGTTGACCCGCTAACATCGGATTACCCACACTATACACCATATTCTTTTAGTGGAAACAAGTTAATTCATGCGATTGAGTTGGAAGGATTAGAAGAGTATGTTCTAAGTAAGAGCGGCCAGAAGAGTGAAACTATTCAAGTAGGAACCAGCAAAAACGTTTATTCAGTTGATGCCGATTGGGCTGGAGATCGAAATCTTGGCGAAGTAATTTACGGTAAAGATGGTCAGTTAGATTTAGAAACCGTCAATTCTCATTCTACATTGGTTTATGATGGTGAAAGCAAACGACAAGAGGCGTTAGAGCGAGCCAATAAAATGCTAACCAAACCGGGTAAACCACAAGAGCCGTTGAATGCTTTTGAGGGAATACTAGCAGCAGGGGATAAATTAGCGGATAAGGCAATGCGATCTTATGAGAATTCAGCTGTAGGGGATGCCATGCGAGTAGCAGATCAACATGCTCCAGAAGTTGTTGAATATGGTATAGACATGCTTACAGAGGCTCATCCAGCCGTTTCAATACCTAAGGCTGCATATACTTTATATCATGGTAAAAACCCGATTACGCAGAAAGAAGCAGATAATGTAGATAAGGCATTGGCTGTGGCTTCGATTGTGGCGCCTTGGTTAAAATGGAGTTCAAAAGGGACTAAATACTATAAAAAGGCTAAGAGCCTTGATAATGCGGCTACGGGTGCTGGTATGCTAAAAATTACTTACGATAAGGGTAAGGAAATATATGAACGGACTCGATGAGCAAGTTGTTAAGTAATTCTTACGTTTGGATTTATTGTTTCCTAACAATATTCTTTCTTTGGTACAGCCATGGAGACGGCCTTGATATTAATTTTACTCTTTGGATTTTCTGGGTTTGTTCAATTATTTGTCCAGTAGCAATGCAAATTAGAGGTAACTCTTGGCCTAATGAAGATAGACATGTAAGTGGTGAAAATCCGGTGACTCATATCTATGATTTATTTAGAGGTAGGAAGTTAGATGAACAATCTTTAATAACTGTTTGGGTGGTTTTGGGTTATTTTATTTCGGCTAGTGTGGCTTTGATTGTTGTTAACATAACAGGATAGTCTTTCATCATTTAACTGATTGGTTCTACGGCAGCGAGAATTGCGGAGGAGAGTAATCAGTTAAATGGTGTAACAAAGCTGACGGCCGTCAGCTTTGAAAGATTGAAATATTTAGGCGGTTAGGCGAAGCCGAGCGAGTATCGGCTTGGGTGTCGTAAAAGGATGGTTGTAAAACAACCTTTTTTACGGCAATGTTTTTTCATAAACACAAGGCTGGCGATACTGCCGGTAGGCCTTCAATAATATCAGCCGCAGCCCTAGCCGCCGGAGCGGCGAGCACAAAGTTAAGCGCCGGCTGGGCCCTTTGGGTGATGGTATTTATTCCTTATTGGGTTTAAGGGCGCAGGAGTAGGCGCGGATGATAGCGTAAAAAAACAAGGAGAAAAAGCGGAGAACTTTGGAGGCGCAATTGCCGGAGAAGTTCGTTACGAGAGTAGCGGTTTTTATCTTGTTTTGTTTAGGCTAGAATGCCAAATAACCGCCTTTATTTTCCATTTCCTATAAAAACCATTTATCCTATTGCTTTAGTAAATACATTCGTGGCCGCAAACAGTTTGTAATACAATTCATTAAACGTTTATAAATATGAAGAATCGAATTTCGATTGAAATTTCTGGTGAAGCAAAAACCAAAGTAACGGAGTCATTAAATGGTATTGAAGAAGCAATCGGTGGTCAGCTGATCTCTCTAACAAACAAAGATCGGGTGCAGCTTCCTAAGATGAGCGACGGTACTATACCTTTTGTAGAGAAGGTAATTAGCTACGCGAAATCAAGTCCTGAATTTTTGCCTCCTTATGTGGATGTAGTAGAAATGGATAAGGATTTTAACTTGGTAGAGTCGTTAACGGATATGCTTCGCGAGGTTAAGCAGTTACACGACAACTTGGAGGATACGATTACTTTGGCTGGTAGTGAGGCTTATACAGCGGCGTTGTCTTATTACAATAGTGTAAAGATGGCAGCGAAACTAGAAGTGCCAGGAGCGAAAAGTATTCAGTCAGATTTAAGCAAGCGATTTGCAAAGGCTGGTTCTGCTGATAGTCCAGAAGGAGCTGACGATGCAGAAACTACAGAAGTTACTGATTAAGTGTTAGCAAACCTATCACGCAACATTTATAGAAAGAGGGCATTAGTCCTCTTTTTGTTTTACAAAAGGCCTTGTAACTTCATTCTATCAATGAATGAATCAAGAAATATATAAACACATTCTTTTTCTTTTTCAGGAAGTTTAGAAACCGCTTGAACTCTATTGATCATTTTGTTGTCAAGCTCTAAGTCTGTTGTTCCGGTTAGGTAGTCTAGGGAAATTTCTAAAGCTTTAGAAATTTTAACGGCCATTTCTATTGTTGGTCGCACCTCATTTCGTTCGTATCGCCCATAAGCATCGCCACTAATACCTATTTTCTTTCCTACATCAGCTTGAGATAATTTTTTCTTTTTTCGCACGATTGTCAAACGATCTCCAAAGGTCATAAATGTATGATTTAATGCATGAAAAGTGTTGTAATCGCGAATCTACCATTAATATATGATGTAAAAAATCAATCTATCACTTGGTAAAGGTGTCACATTTTGTAGATTTGCTACAAGTTTGTAGGATTTAATTTTTTTTATGACCATCTCCGATATAAAGGACCGTTTAACGATTGAAGCAGTTTTGAGGCATTATGGAATCGAGGTTGATAAGAATGGAATGGCGAAATGTCCTTTTCATAAGGATAAGAAACCAAGCTTTAAAGTTTACCGAGATACGAATACTTGGTGTTGTTTTAGCGGGAACTGCGAAGCTGAAACTGGCGATGTCATTGATTTTATAGGATTAAAGGAAGGTTTTATCTCTAGGTTGAGTGGAGCTGTTGTAGGTTGCAAAGAGGGGAAGTACCGATCGATTTTAAAAGCTAAAGAACTTTTGGGTTTGGGTGATTTAGGTAATCCAAATGAAGGGAACCAGAATTCTTTGGTAAATCCAGTAAGTGCTTCTCCTCCTCTAAAACGAGAATCTAACTACAGCGAGACCTTTGAGAAGTTGCGCCAGAATATTAACCGGAGTAATAGAGCCAAGAAATATTTAAAAGAGAGGGGTTTAAGTTTAGGTTTAGAAGTTGGTTACAATAGTGGAACAGTGTTTTCAAAATTAAAGAGTTGTATCGTTTTCCCTCTGAAAGATGCAGCTGGAAACATTGTTTCACTTTACGGCCGTTCGGTTACTGGTGATCCAGAACGGAGGCATTTTTATTTAACGGACCGCCAAGGCCTTTACCCAAACTACCCATCACCCGAAACCAAGAAACTCATTTTGACCGAAAGCATTATCGATGCTGCTACACTATTAACCATCAGCCAAATTGCCCAAGATTACACAGTGCTTGCACTGTTCGGAACAATGGGATTAACCACAGAACACCGGAGAGCCATTAATCAACTTACTCAACTGGAAGAAATCATTTTCTGGATGGATGGCGACGAAGCAGGTGAACAGTCTGTGGAGAGATATGCAAAACAACTTAGAGAAACCTATGATACAAATCAGCAAAGTTCAAACCCCGCATGGTGAAGACATTAACAGCTTAATCCAAAGCCATGAACCGGAAGTTCTCAATCATTTATTAAACGAGAGAATCCCGGCAGAACCGCCAGCAACGAAAGAAACAGTAAAATCTAAATCACCCAAATCTAGTCTTGAAGCTAAGTTTGACGTGAGCAATCCGGAATTAATCACTTACGAGAGAGGTTATTTAAAATGTACGTTGCTTGGTGGAATTAATATGCAGCAAGCCGACAGGCTGCGCGTCACCTTATTATTAGAGCGAGTTCCCAAACTCAGTCCGCTGCATAGTGTTCGGCAAAGTGGCTTAGACTTATACAATGACAATTTTCTGCAAAAGTTCATTCGCAGTGCTGCCGAGAAACTAGAATACGGCACCAGCGAAATCCGATTACTACTTGCCCATTTAATAGAAGAATTAGAGACCTACAGATTTAAAGCAATGGAAAACAAACGCAGTAAAAAAATCCAACCAAGAATCCTAACCCCAGAAAGGCGAGAAGCAGCCTTGAAATATTTAAAGCAAGAAAACTTGCTCAAGCAAACCAACATAGACATTGGCCGTTCTGGGGTTATTGGCGAAGAAGTCAACCGTCTATTAATGTACTTGTGTTTTACCAGCAGACTAAGAGAGCAGCCGTTGCACATGATTAGCCTGGGGGCAAGTGGAACCGGAAAAACCTATTTACAAGAAAAGGTAGCGGAGCTTATTCCGGAACAAGATCAGTTAGAAATTACGATGCTCTCTGACAATGCTTTTTACTACTTCAAGCAAAAGGAACTCCAGCACAAACTTATTTTGATTGAAGACATGGACGGGTTGTCTGGAAATAATACCGGGAGCAATGGCGCACTGCTGGCACTCCGTGAGTTAATGAGCAAAAAGCGCATCAATAAACGAGTGGTATCCAAAGATGCAAAGGGAAACATGCAAACGATATCCTTATTAGTGGAAGGTCCTATCTGTGTGGCTGGAACGACAACGAAAGAAAGGGTTTACGAGGATAATGCGAATCGTAGTCTTCTGATTTACCGGGATAATAGCAGCAATCATTTTGAAAAAGTAATGGATTACCAACGGCGTTATTCTGCTGGAACGGTGGACGCTAAAACCGAAACAGAAATCAAAGAGTTGTTTAAGGATATGCAAACCCTTTTCAAACCGGTGAGCATTAGAAATCCATTTGCCCAGGAACTAAAAATCCCTCAAGAAGTATTTAAACCGCTTCGCACCAATACCCACTATCTACAATTTATTGAGTGTGTTACTTTTTACCACCAGTTCCAAAGAGAGTTAAAGGTAGATGAGCAAACTGGCGAAACTTACATTGAAACAACCTTAGAAGATATTGCAGCAGCGAACGCACTTTTAAAAGATGTGCTTCTTTCTAAAGCCGATGAAATTAGCGGAGCTTGCCGGAAGTTCTTTGAGCGTTTAAAATCTCATTTGAAAGAGAGCAACCAAAGCTCATTTTATGCCAAGGAAATCAGGAGTTCATTAAGAATAAGTCCCACGACATTAAAGCGTCATTTATACCAGCTGCAGCTTTGCGGTTATTTGAAAATAGTTGGCGGCGATAAGTTCCGTAAAGGTTATGAATATGAAGTGGTAAGCTATGAGGAGTACCAGCAGTTGCAAAACAGTATTACCACCGCTTTAGATATGGCGTTGGAGAAAATAAAAGGTAAATAACCCAAAGTGGTCCAGTAGCCCAGTAGTAGCCCATTGGCAAAGTGGACCACTAAAGTTTAATCAAATCAACAGTTTAGGGCAGTGGTCCAAAAAAACATCAAAAAGGGAGGCAGGGGTATGAAAAAACAGCAACATAAAAAGTTAGGTGGTCCAGTAGTCCACCAGTGGCTCATTGGTAAAGTGGACCAGTAAAGTTTAATCAAATCAGCAGTTTATGGCAGCGGTCCAAAAAAAATCAAAAAAGCAAGGTAGGGGTCTAAAAAATAAGGAGATCATCATCGCCCAAATCGCCCTATTTAAGGAGTGGTTGGAAATCTTAGGTTATAGCAGTTCTACGGTTTACAGCGCACCGCGCCAAGTAGAAGAATTATTAATCTGGTTGGATGATCGGTTGGCTGATAAAACAAGTATCACCCAAATCACCCAAATCACTCAAAATGATGTAGAGGAATTTTTGGAGTACTTCAAGAATCGGCCGAATAAGCGCAGGTCTGGCGGCTTGAGTATTGCTCACATCAACAAGCAAATAGAGGCAATCAATTTGTTCTTTACTTATTTGAAAACTACGGGCGAGGTTCCGACCAAAATCAAACTAAAACGACTACAATCTAAAGAACTAC
>JAHDHW010000244.1 GCA_020631105.1 Saprospiraceae bacterium
CCTCTCTATTCTAAAAAATATTATATTTATATATAATCTACCGTTTGTGATACTTTCTTCTCTTCAAATATTAAGACCTTCTTCTTAATATTCATTGTTATTATTGCTATTTACTACCTCTAGTTTTTCAATATAAAGCCCAAATTGGAATTTAAATTAAGCTTCCGCTTTTTTAGATAAAACAAACACATCATGAAGAGTCCAAACAGGTCTACATTAATATTCATTATATTCTTAGCTGCTTTTTGTTTTTATTCTTTTGAAACTTTTGGCCCCCGAACGGATAATGGCCCTACAACCTCTAACGATTTTGTCAACTTCGAAACACCGCATGTCTATCCAATGGACATGACTCCCAATCAGCAAAAACTCCTTGCTGTTAATACTGCGGATAATCGACTTGAAGTATTTACCATTACCGATAATAGTTTAGACCATTTGGCAAGTATTCCCGTAGGTATGGACCCAGTGACAGTCAGGGTTAGAAACAATAATGAAGCCTGGGTAGTTAATCACCTTTCGGATAATATTAGTATTGTTGACCTTAATTTAAATATTGTTACCAAGACGATCCGAACGGATAATGAACCTTGTGATATAGTATTCTCAAGTTCCGCCCAACGTGCTTTTGTAACTTGCTCGGAAGCAAACAGTGTCAACGTCTTTAATCTCTCCAATTTAAATAGCGCTCCTCAACAAATAGTTCTTAAAGGTGAGGAGCCGAGATCATTGGCAATCAGCCCAGATGGCAATACCGTTTATGCTGGTTTCTTTATGTCAGGGAATCAGACGACCATTGTACCGGGTGGAAAAACGGAAGGACCACAAAATGGCAGAGCTCAGGATGCTGTCAGACATCCCTCTGGTCCTTATGGTGGTTTACCAGTTCCGCCCAATAATGGAAATAGTTTTAATCCTCCAATTAGTAGTAATTTACCTTCTCCTCCCGCGGTGAGTATTATCGTAAAGAAAAATACGCAGGGGCAATGGTTGGATGATAATAATGGAAACTGGACTTCATTTATCTCCGGTAGCCTTGCAAATGAATCTCATCGTATCCAAGGATGGGATTTACCCGATCGAGATGTGGCAATTCTAAATGCAAATAACTTAAGTGTTTCGTACAAACAGCATTTGATGAACATTCTGATGGCTTTAAGTGTCAACCCCGCAACAGGCGAAATCACAGTTGTCGGAACAGATGCAACTAATGAAATACGGTATGAGCCCAACTTAAACGGACGGTTTATGCGGATAAACTGGGCAAAGTTTCAAGGTAATAGTAACCCTAGCATAAAGGATATGAATCCGCATTTAAACTATGCATTGGACAACATCTCACAAAGCGAAAGAAACTTGGCTATTAGTGACCCAAGAGGCTCCGTCTGGAATAATGCTGGTACCCGTTGTTTTGTTACCGGAATGGGTACTGACAATATGATTATTCTCGATCAAAATGGAAATCGAATTTCAAATCAACCAATCGAAGTTGGAGAAGGGCCTACAGGGATTGTATTACATGAGACCAGTGCAAGAGCCTTTGTCATGAATAAGTTTTCAGGGTCTATATCGATTGTCAATCTAAATTCTCAATCCGAAGTGGCAGAAGTTAACTTTTATGATCCGACTCCGGACATCATCAAACGAGGAAGACCACATCTTTATAATTCACATGAAAACTCCGGACTAGGTCACATTTCATGTGCTTCCTGTCATATTGATGCCCGAACAGATCGCTTGGCCTGGGACCTTGGAGACCCTCAGGGAGAAGTTACTTTCCCTGAACCCGGTACGCAGATGGAGGGTGCTCCATTTACTGGCTTCCACCCTATGAAGGGACCATTCCGAACTCAAATTTTGCAGGACATCAATCGATACGAATCTCTTCACTGGAGAGGAGACCGCAAAGATTTATTTGATTTTGCAGAAGCTTATAAAGAACTGCAAGGAGACGATGAGGCTAAGCCAACGAATGAAATGGCTGAGTTTAGTGCTTTTTTATCAACTATTCACTTCCCTCCCAACCCTTATCGAAATCTGGATAACAGTATAAGTAACTCCGTCCCGGTGCCCGGGCCAAACAACACCATTGCCGCAATGGCAAACCCTAATAATGCGATAAACACTTTTTTGAGTGCCTGCCTTTCCTGCCACCCCGGACATCGCGGACGCGGAGCACAAATCGTAGAAAATTTCTTACATGATGATATCCATCAGGTACCCGAAACGTTTAGGGGCTTCTATGAAAGATCAGGATTCTTTAGTAATACTACAGATGGTAATACCCAAGGATTTGGCAAACTACCAGATGGTAGTGAGTTTTTCAACTTGGGAGATTTAAGTCAAAGTCAGCAATCCGAACGAGAGATGGCTGCCCTGTTAATGTCTTTTGACGGCGGAGTACCCTGGTCAGATGAAGGAGATCATCCAAGCCTGGATGCCCATGCTGCGGTAGGTCAGCAAGTAACCGTAAATGGTAGTATTTCGAATGCTGACCAAAACTTGTTAAATCAATTTATCAACTTAGCCAATACCGATGCAGTTGGCTTAATTGCAAAGGGAGTTTTTGAAAACGAATTTCGGAGTTTTGTATATCTGGGTGACAACCTTTATCAATCCGATGCAGCAGAACAAACCATAACTCAAAATTCGCTCATGGCGAATGTCCTGGCAAACGGTCCCATGACATTTACCGTTGTTCCTTTTAATACCAGATATCGCATGGGAATAGACCGTGACAGTGATGGCATCTATGATTGGGATGAAGATAACAGCTCGAATCAAGCCGTAGCCAATAGTCTTACCATAACTGCGGACGACAGCTATGAGCTTTATTTTAATGGAGTGCTTATTGGGGAAAATAATGTGTGGCAGACCGCAGAGATTTATAATCAACTTGCAGTCCGGCCAGGCAAAAATGTTATTGCAATTCGGGCAAACAACCAAGGTGGACCGGGAGCAGTAATTGCAGAACTCAACAGAAACGGCATAAGATCCGGAACAAATAATCAGTGGAAAGCAACCA
Source organism: Saprospiraceae bacterium (assembly GCA_020631105.1). Classification (GTDB taxonomy): domain Bacteria; phylum Bacteroidota; class Bacteroidia; order Chitinophagales; family Saprospiraceae; genus JAHDHW01. The sequence continues at coordinate 3,026 of JAHDHW010000244.1, forward strand.
ATCAATTTTTCAACAACTGGAAAGAAATTGAGTTTAACGATAATAACTGGCCAAACGCAGCAGACTATGGTGGTTTTGGTGGAGGAGCCTGGCAAAACAATGTCATTGGTATTGCGGACGATACGCCTGCTCGATGGATATGGACTTCGACCGTTCAGGAAAACAGTTCTGTCTTTTTACGTTTTTCTTTCACAGGTTCGGCAGATCAAAGTTTGGACCTCTGCAATGGAGAAATTCTTTTAGCCGATCCCTTCGAAAACGGGCTAGGCAATTGGTCCTCTACTGGCAATGCCACTATTCAAAACGAAACACTCCAGCTCTCTTCCGCATCCCAGTTTCAATCAACAACCGGTAGCAATTGGTCAAATTATGTGTACAAGTTGAAGTTTAATATAATAAATGGTACAGCCGGAATAGTCTTCCGAAAAGTGGACAATAACAATTTCTATCTCTGGCAATTTTCAGAGAATGGAACACTTAGGGCACAAAAAAATGTAAACGGTGGAATCAATGTTTTAAAAACCATTGATATCGGCACAAATAAAAATGCGGACTATAATATTGCCATCGTAGTGGAAGGGAATATTATAAAAACATACCTTAATAATCAATTGGTAGATGTTACTTCGGATGGCAGTTTTAGTCAGGGAAGAGTTGGCTTAAGCCAATGTAATAACTGTGGAGAATCTGCATCCTTTGATAATATTCAGGTATGCGCCTTATCCACACCTAGTGTTGATTGTGATTGGAATCTTCAGGCTCAGGAAAATGAGTCCTTTACTGTAAACGAACCAACATTGGTCCGATATGGAATCGATGGCTTTTTCTATTACAGAACATTAAATGGTACGATCAATTGCAGCAACTCAACTTTCGGTGATCCAATATTCGGCATCGAAAAATCATGCTCTGTTTGTGATGGAGACATCACTCAGCAATCTCAGTTTATCACATTTAATTCTATCACGGATAAATTTACAACGGATAATAATTTTAATTTATCCGCATCGGCTTCTTCTGGCCTACCTGTTCAGTTTGAACTTTTAAGTGGTCCTGCTTCCATTGCCGGAAATACTATCATCTTAAATGGAACTACAGGAATTGTAACGATTCGAGCAACACAAAACGGTAACAGCAATTGGTTACCTGCCAACCCTGTTACTCAAAGTTTCGAAGTAATCAATCCACCTGATCCGGGAGAATGTGATACCCCAGAGAATGTAGCCCTGAATAAAGTAGCTACTCAATCCAGTGTCAGTCAGGGAGGAGTTGCCAGCCGTGCAGTTGATGGAAATACGAATGGTGTTTTCTATGATCAGTTTTCTGTTGCGCATACAAGTTGGGAGAATGAATCCTGGTGGGAAGTAGACCTGGGAGAAACCTATGATATTGAATCAATCAATATCTGGAATCGTACAGACTGTTGTTTTGAGTTTTTGGATAATTATTACATATTGATCTCTGATATTCCGTTTGAGTCTCAAGATTTAGTGCCAACCATAAATCAAGCAGGGGTCAGTAATTTCTACCAAGCAGGGCAAGCACAAACCCCAAGCGCTGTAAACATTGAGCGATCCGGACGCTATGTAAGAATTCAATTAAACAAATCCGCTTTTATTGGTTTAGCCGAAGTAGAAGTCATGGGTTGTCCATCCGGATCAAACCCTCCTCCTCCACCTACGAATGATCCGCCAATAGTAAACTTTGTCAGCCCCAATAATCAGCAAACTTTCTCCGAAGGAAATAATATAAGTGTTGAAGCCAGTGCAAATGATACAGATGGTTCAGTTACTAAAGTTGATTTGTTTTTTAATAACCAATTCGTACGTTCGGAATTACAAGCTCCGTATAATTGGAATGCACCGGGACAAAACGATGAATTATTACAAAACCTATCCATTGGAACACACGAACTCCGAGTAGTAGCAACCGACGATGATGGTGCTACTTCAGCTGAAACTATTACTATTATTGTTACCGAATCAGAAGGACCACCCTCTTGTAATGGCATAACAAACCTCGCTTTAAACAAACAAAGTACTCAATCCAGTATGCAGCAGGGAGGTATTGCAAGCAGGGCTAATGATGGTAACACCAACGGTGTATTTTATAGTCAGTATTCCGTCTCACTTACCAATTGGGAGAACCAGGCATGGTGGGAAATTGATTTAGAAAACATCCAGGACATTGAGACCATTAACCTTTGGAATCGAGAGGATTGTTGTAGTGAATGGTTAACTAATTTCTATGTCCTTGTTTCTGATGTGCCTTTTTCATCAACAGGTCTGAATGAGGTATTAAATCAGCCAGGGGTCTCTAGTTTTTTCCAGGCGGATCAAGTACAGTTTCCAACCGGCATCAATATTAATCGAACGGGACGTTATGTCAGAATTCAATTACTAGGTTCCGCTTTCCTTGGCTTAGCTGAAGTAGAAATTATGGGTTGTCAGAGTAATGCTTCTCAGGGTCAAATGGCCGTTAATAATTCCTTTGTTGCTAACCGTGGCACTCAACCGAGAACGGTTGACTTGAATTGGACGGTTGATGAATCTAAACAACCTCGGCTATATACCTTAGAGCACTCTGCTAACGGGACTTCTTACCAAACGATCAAGCAAGGATTACCTGAGACCAGCACAGAATTCAGAAATTATAAAAGTCTCCATACTGATCCGGTTGACAGAAGTAATTATTATCGACTGCGGGTAGATTTTCCTTCGGGTGCTTATGAGTACATCTATTCGGACAGGGTTTATTTTAATGAGTTCAAAGAACTGGTGAATGTTTTCCCGAATCCGACAAGTGATTTTGTCATTGTTGATTTATCAAAGCTCAAAGCTCCTGGATTAGAAGTTGAAGTTCAACTTTATGACCTAAAGGGAACTTTAATGCTACAGCAAAAAATTGATACAGAAACAGAGACACTTAAAAGAATCGACCTTACTCAGTTACAAGGCGGGCTGTATAATTTATACCTTAATCATCCTAATCGAAAATCAATTGTATACCCTATTATAAAGTCTACCTTATAAGAAA
>JAHDHW010000042.1:0-21186 GCA_020631105.1 Saprospiraceae bacterium
GTCAAATCAAGATTTACAATACTATCACAGCCATTGACATTTTGTAATGCTACTGTATAATCCCCAGTTGTTGAAAAAACCTCTGTTCCAACTGAATAAGTCTGCCCCTGACATAGCACTTCTACCAAGTTCGTTTCTGGTGAATCCTCCAGCACTTCGATTTCTACACTATTTGAAATCACGCTACAATCCGCATTATCAAAATTATCTGGTGAGTTAGAAACGATAACTCTATAAAAACCAGCAGTGGCTAAATCAGCATCAAAAATATATTCATCATTATTTGAACTTGGAATATCGATCCAAGAGTTTTGATCATCACTATATTGCCATAAGAAATTAGGCGTTGTATAACCCGTTGTCATAGCAACAGACAAAGTCAAAGTTTCTCCTTCACATAAAACAGAATCAGGAGCTACATTAATCTGAATACCAGGGCCACAGCCGGTAACCGTTAAAATTTGAGTTATGGTACTTGTATTTCCACATTCATCGGTTGCAAGCCAGGTCCTATGGATATTATAAAAATCAACACAATCACCAGCAAAAGACTCTTCACTAGGAGTAACGGTTACTAATCCTCCACAGTTATCTGTTGCTGTCAGTGTTATTGCTGGAGGGATATTATTACAATCAACTATTGTATCATTTGGAATATATGTAAAGACAGGGTCAATAGTATCCTGAACTTCGATAATTTGAGACATCTGATCTACATTACCACAGCTATCCCGAACCTCCCAGGTCCTTGTCAAGGTATATGCTCCCGGGCAACTTCCATCACTACGACTTTCGCTAAAACTTATAATAGGGTTCGTACCACAATCATCTGTTGCTGTCACAACCGGTTCAGCAGGTATTTCACCACAATTAACAATTGTATCTAAAGGCACTCCCACTAAAACAGGAGCCGTATTATCTTCTACTGTAATTATTTGAGTTGCGGAGGTTTCATTTCCACACTCATCTTCTACTGTCCAGGTTCGGCGGATAGTATATTCCTCACTACAAGCTCCAGCTACTTCTACCTCTTCGTACTCAACAGTTAAATCACTTGTACAATTATCATTTGCACTAACTGTTGGAGCAGTAGGAATGCTACCACAATCTACAGTTACATCAACAGGCACATCTACTAGTTCTGGGTCTTCAATATCTTGGACTACTATATTCTGAGTTGCTTGCGTTTCATTTCCACATTGATCAACGGCTGTCCATACTCGTACTAGAGTATAGTTATTTGGACAGTCTCCATTTGTCCGTGTTTCTTCAAAATCTAATATAACTCCACCTGAACAACCATCATCAGTAAGTACATCCACTACAGGAGGGATCTCACCACAATTAACAATTGTATCTGCAGGCACATCAGAAATAACCGGACCTATATTATCCGGTAAGACATCAAATGATTCGGTTAACTCATTTACATTTCCACATTCATCGGTTGCAGTCCATCGGTAAGTGATTGTATACCTGTTACAAGGGTCTTCTGTATAGGCATCTATAGTTTCTTCTACGGTAATTCGAGCACAATTATCTGTAGCAGTTAAAATTTCTTGAACCGGGAGCGCCTCTCCACAATTAATATCCGATAAAGGTGTTGGAGTTGTGTCAAAAATTGGAGCTTGACTATCACGTAAAACTTCAAAAGTTTCAGTTACCTCACTTACATTACCACAAGCATCTTCAACAGTCCAACGATAGGTAACAGTATAACCATTACAAAGGTCTTCGGTGTAAGGGTCAACAGATGGAACTACTGTTACCGGACCACCACAATCAGTAGCAGTTAAGGTTTCTTGAGCAGGTAGCGTTTCGCCACAGTTAATATCGGCTAAAGGTGTCGGTGTTGTATCAAATGTTGGCCCAGTTGTATCTTCAATCGTTATTGTTTGAACATGAGTTGTAACATTTCCGCAAACATCAGTCGCAGTAAATGTACGCAATACACCTGCCTGAGCTAAACAAGAAGAGTTATTAACATTAATCGTAAAATCATTTAGGATAACAGGGTCAGAATCTGCAGCCCTTGCTACAACTGTCCAGGTACCATTCATTGGCCCTGTCAGATCTGAGAAACAATTGTGATATTGAGACACTCCTACATAAGTTATCGAAGAACTTCCGTTAGGCTCAAAGTTAACATCACTTTCGTCAATGAAATTATCATTCTCCCATTTAGGGAATGATGATCCGCAATGATGAAAGGTAGGTCTATATTTTTCAAATCCAAGATCACTATCTTCACAGTTTCCTCCGGAGCAATGCTCTCCGACTAATACAATTGCATCACCGCTTGGAGCAATCAGTACTACTTCTATATCTCCTTTTCCTTTTTGAGTTCTTATAAATAATTCAACATCCTGAATATCACTTGCAGTTAAATTATCATAACCCGATAGGTTTATATTAAAATACTCTGCAGATGAGCCAATCACCTCACTTAAGGTTCCAGATTCATGAGCAACAATATTTGCTCCATCAACAGGTACATCTGCTGAAGTAACCGTTACTGTTCCTGTACAGTTATCACTTGCGGTTAAAGTAGGTGGATCAGGCACCTCTCCACAATCTACGGTAATATCTGCTGGTGGAGCATCAAAGGTTGGTGGTTCATTATCCTGAATAGAGATAATTTGCGCTGCAGAAGTTGAATTTCCACATTCGTCCGTTGCAGTCCAAGTTCTTGTAAAACTCGAATTATTTGCACAAGTAGAAGTATTATTTGTATCAACAAATGTAACCGTCACTGTTCCACCACATCCATCATTTGCTGTAGGTTCCGGAATTAAGACTGGTTCATCACAATCAAAAACTAAATCTTCAGGAAGGCTTGAAAAGACTGGTGCCGTTGTATCGATTACGGATATTATTTGAGTTACCGTCGTTTCATTCGAGCAGGCATCTGTAAATATCCAAACTCTTTCTATTGTAGATTCACCCGGGCAAGTCCCAGGAGTTGTTGTTTCATTATAAGTTTCAGCAAGTGTCGCTGCACATGCATCCGTAACAATCGGATCTATTATAGCCGGAATAGATTCACCACAATTAATCGTAGTATCATTAGGTTGAAACTGAATCTCTGGTGCAATATTATCTTCCACGGTAATTACTTGTGATACCTCAGCTTCGTTGCCACAATCATCTCTTGCTGTCCAGGTCCGTGTAATAGTATAAGTATTATCAGAACAGGTAGAAGTACTTGTTTGTGTAGACGTAACATTTAACTCTACCAAAGATTGACAAGAATGAACTACAGTTGGTTCTACTACATCCGGTAAAGTTTCTTCACAACTGATTGTTAAATCAGGAGGAACATTTGTAAATGTAGGCTCGCCATCGCAGACATAAAACTCAAGACATACCACCTCAATATGACCGTAATCATTTTCGATAGTTACTGTAATAAAGTCATAACCACTAAATCCATCTTGCGCAGTATAGGTCAAACAAAGATCAGAAGTAATACTTGTAGCCCCTGTATTAGTAGAATTAATAATACCGGTGATAGAATTATTATTAGTACAACTCTCCGCTAGTATACAATGCGATATAGTAGAACCTGCACATAGACTATCCACAAAGTATGAAGTGGTTTCTTCCTGAGTCTGTGGATCAAAGACTTCGATTTTGTCTTTGAAACTAGAAATGTATCCAATCGTACCAGAGTTATTATTACTTCCTACGATCAATGCTGCGTGAAACGCTCCATCTGTTTCTAAGATATTGTAAAGATCAATATCATCATCTTCAAAGTAAACAGTAGAATAATTACTATTCCCGGGCACTGGCTGCGCTGTCGCATAATCAGAATAAGGATTACCATTAAGCGTTAATGATCCCAGAGAAGTATTATCAATTACTACATATGCACTGTGTTCTCCACTATCAAAACGATAAAACTCAACTAGGTCATCTCCTCTACAATCACCAATTGGAGCAGCCTGAGCCATTCCATTTTCTGCCCCACTTGCTGTCATTCCACTAACATGGTATACATAAGCAGGCTTTGAAGTATAGATATAATGTGGCTCACCAATACTTCCTGTAATATCATAATTATAATACTCTCCTGCATTAAGAATAGTATCTGGTACTAATCCACCATTAGTGTAAACTTTAGTATTATTTTCATTTGCGACGATGATCGCATAATTTTGTCGTTCATCACTTTGGTTATTTACAACTACATACTCTTGCCCTACAACACATGTCGGAACAATTTGATCAATACCGGCATCTTTGTTACCTGTATCACACTGTCGAGTATGTTGAGAACCAGACAAAACAGAGATTGGTTTATCTGACGTAATTAATGTTCCGGTAATAGTAGTGTTACTATTGTCATCGATCATCAAATACGACTGTCCAGCATTTAGGGTAACAGAATGAGTACCTGATATTCCTCCAGCCATAGCCGTAGTTAATTGAAAATTAACCATGGTATTATCTTCCAAAGCCATCACAGAAAAGAAGTGATTCTCGCGTATTGATGTATTAGGAGATCCACAAGTTTTTGTTTGCGATCCGGTTCTAAAAGATCTTCCGGTAGATTCTTCGCCTTTTACAGTGATAAGGAACTTATTGTAGGTAGCATCCAATCGATAGATCACTTGTAACAACTTATCGGACTCTATAATAAATCCAACATTAGATTCTACCGTATTATAGTTTGCAGTTTGTAACTGAGACGTTGTCAAAGAAATTATCTCTGGTGATCCTGCACTTACCGTTAGCGATTGATTAAAGGTAGTCCCATCCGCAGTATAAACTCTAACGTTTGCTTCTGCAAAAGGTGTTGTTATAATAAGACTCGGATCAGCATTATACGAGTCACCAACCATCTGCCATACAGGAGGTATATAATAATATAATGTACTATCACAATCAACAACAGTTTCTCCACTACTACATGAGCAATCTGGGTCGAGATCATCAACTAATCCATCTTGATCATCATCCTGACCATTCCAGCAACACTCGCAAAGCATGGTAATTGTCTGTGTACTATCTACTGTATTTCCACAAGCATCAGTAACCGTCCACGTCCGCGAAACCACATAACTCACGTCTGTACAGGAGTTATCATTAGTTTGAGTGCTTGTTTCTGCAAAGGTGATCTGAGGGTTGTTGTCACAGGCATCCACGGCCGTTATGTCTACTCCAATTTCTGGTGCACTAGGGATCGTTTCACAATAAATTGTAAGATCTTCAGGAACGCCGTTCAAAGTTGGCGCCTCTTCGTCTGTTATAGTAATTACCTCTGTTTCTGTAGTTTGATTACCGCAGTCATCAACTGCGGTCCATATTCGTGTAATTACGTTATTACAATCAGCGGTATTAGTCGTTTCAGAAAAGGTAAGTTCTACGTCTGTATCACAGTTATCCGTTACAGTTGCATCTGGTGCATTTGGTGCTGTAAAACAATCAGCTTCCGCTACAACAGGCTCTGGTAAATTATCTGGTTTCATTTCCATTACCATATAATGAACTGTTTCAGGTGTAGTGCGAGCACCATCCTGATAATCATATTCATCCAGGCGAATTTGAAAACTATTCGCAGTTGCATTTCTAACTCTTGTCGTTACTGGCTCTGAGTCATTATAACTTGGAGGCCCCACCACCACCACAGGGTTTACATAAGTATTTGTTGTAGTTATCGTAACCCAATCTCCTTCACTTGCATCGTGAGTAAGCGAAACACTTCCAACTTCTGCAAATGATTGATTATATCGATCTAGTATTTTCCCCGGGGCATTAAATACCGCATATGAATAGTCTTCGTTACCATGATTAACCTCCGTATCATCTGATGCTTCCTCTTCACCAAGTAGCTCAATATTAGTATTGGTCAGATTTCTATAACGATGAGCCATGGGGTCACCACCATTATAGGTCGATAAGTCTCCAATAAAAACAGGGGCATTGGTAAAGGTTTCATTAAAAGATAAATCAAACCATATCTCATCAATCTCATTTCCTGTTCTCCCTACTTCCATCGTAACGTTCGCGGAAGCTCCACCTTGTTCCATAGCGATCCAAGCTACAGATTCAGCATCAATCGCTCCACTATAAGAGTCTTGTTCCTGTAATTTTACTTCGAAGCTCGTACTTGAAATATTTCTAACTCTCGTAATTACCGTAGTACTTCCGTCCTGAGTAACCACCTGAGTAAATACAGCAGGGTCACTATTAAAAGCAGCAGGAAATGTAATGGTAGTCCAGTCATTAGTAATCCCTGAAGCAACATCAGCCATCGCCCAGGTACCATTTTCAAATTCAAAATACTCCTGACCATCAGGATAACTTCCTGTAACTTGTGGACTAGACGGTGTCAAAGTGATTACTGGTGCTTCTGTATCATTAATAAGCGTACAATAATCCAGTGGCAGAGAATCAATATTATTTATAAAATCACATTCACCGACTGTCGTAATTGGAAAATCATTCTCAAGGTCAAAAGGAATAGACAGTGACCCGTCATCATTACCAACAATATAAATCGTTGATGGAAGTGTTACACTGGTTAGTGGAACCCATATGGTTTGTGTGATTGTCTCACCTACTGCGATATTTTCATCAGTTACATACGTTTTAATTAAGGTAGCTGAAACTTGTGGGTTACCATTATAAACAGAAAAGCTTGTCCCGGCCGGGAAAGCGATATCACCATAGTTCGATAAATTTAGTACAAGCTGAATAGAATCCGCACTACTACAACTCCCAACTCCCAGGTTCTCTCCAATTCCTAATTCTAAATTTGCGGCCGGATAGACCGGGTCACCTAAAGCATTAGTTGGGCCCACTTGTTTGAGAAAACTATTCAGTCGTCCCGATATCCCCAGAGGAGGATTTCCTACAAGATGATGTTGCTGTTGCTCATTCGGTATCGATAAATCATCGTTTATATTGGTTATAAAATAACTATACTGATTCCAAACACTTCTAGTCGGCACCCAAGGGTATCCATCTGAACGAAATGCCTGCATCATACCCGTACCGCTATACGTTTCATCTCCACAATTACAGATCATTTCCGTCTCCCCATCATAATCTACATCCGCAATTAATGGGTATTCCATTCCTGTTACAGAACCACATGGATAGGTTGCAAGGTTGATACCTGTAGGACCTGAAATAATTCTTAGGTCATCTTCATCTCTGTAAACGACTTCGGTGATACCGTCTCCATTAAAGTCAAAGGCAGCCGCTCCGGTCATCCCCGAATTATCTGTCGTTGTAATACTCCAAAGGACTCCTCCTGTACCACTAATATCTGTTGTATAATCGTCAATAACCTGGAAAACATAATTTCCACAAACACCGATTTCCGGTAATTTATCTCCATCAAAATCAGCGATTACTGCATTACTTACGGAGCGATACCAAGGATCAAAAACTTCTGTAATAGTATGTGTTGAACCTATTTGAAATTCAGATTGTAAATCCCAAATGTATAAATAAGAGCCTGAAGCCGTTGTTGTTGTTACTACGGCGTCTAAGTCTCCATCTAAATCATAATCTACTATAGAAGTCATTCCATCAGGTAGCCCTCCATAAGCCTCTCTTTCGACAGTCATAGTACCATTATCAATATCAATAGCATAAACCTGATTACCTGCAACAAGCTCTAATCCTGCACAATCATCACATAGATAGTCAGGCAACACATCAACCGCTACCGGTACTGCATGATAATGAAAATGAGTATAAGAGTATATGAAAGATCCTATTGAATTAGATCCTCCATCAGCTATTCGTTCACCATTACTACTATTAAAAATTTCATTCCCAACATAAACCTCTGGTATTCCGTCAAAGTTAAAATCTGCAATTCCAACAGAAAAGTCTTGTACAATCACCTGGTATGGATTCACACCACAATCAACGGCCTGATCTGACACCCATTTTAAATCGAAGGTTCCGGTACCAGACCCTGCCGGGTTTACTCCTGCTGGATTATATTCATAACAAACGATCTTTCGCTCGTTGCCGTTTTCATCATCATTAGAAATAACGTAGTAAAACTCTCCTCTTCCATCTCGGTCTGTATCTGCGATTGCAATACCTTTATTATTTTGAGAGATAGGATAAGTATTGGGTCTATATTTTAATTCTCCTGTAGCCCCATCAATGATCTGAATAATACTTGAAATCCCTTCCGTTAAGGCAGAGCCCTGTAGACTATCCAATGCAATAATCTCAATAGAACTCAAATCCCCATCCATTTCACCAGCGACGATAGGTAATAATGTGTTTACATGAACATTACTTGACCATTCTTCTTCTATGGTAAAATTCGGCAGTGTTGGTGGAATGTATTCACAATCAGGTTCACAAGTAGCTAGTACATCACCATCCTCACATGGACAATCTTCATCAAAGCCGTCTATTAATCCATCATAATCATCATCTATTTCATTTGTACAATCTTCTATACACTCGATGATTTGAATATCTACATTCATTATTTTTTCTGTACAAGAGCCATAGTTTGTCTCATATACGGAAACAGAATAAGTACCTCCAACTGTTGGAAAATAATTTGTCGTATCACTAACCACACTTCCCGTTCCATCCGGCCCACTATACCAGGTAAAATCATAATCACCAGCTGTGGTAGTAGTTGCATTTACTTCGGGCACCTGAATAGCTCCTATACAAAAAATAGCGGGATACGGATTAACCAGAATATCAAAATCATGAACTACCGCAACAGAGACCGTATCACAATAATTTATAACAGTATTTCCACAGGCAACTTCTGTTAAATCACCACATACCACATATTGTATTTCGGATACATCAGGATCTTCAATTGTGAAAGTAGGAGAAGAACATCCAATAGTACAACTCAGGTTACTATTATACTGCCCTGTACCAGAAGTAATCTCATTCCATTCTATTGATGATTCTTCAAATCCATATGCTTCCAAGTTCACAATACAACCGTCATATGCAGTCGCTCCGAATAATGCTACCGGAGCAGGTATTGATGTAATACTATATTCATTGGTATTATTTCCAGGTTTACAAAATGTAATAGTATAAGGTCCTTGTCCTGTTAAACAGATTGGATCACCAACAGGAACTTCATCTCCACAATCTACTTGATAATACATTGCTCCTGACGGAATAGCTCCTGAATAAATATCAAACTGTAAACCAACAGCCTCTGAGCTTAATAATATATCAAACTCAATACATTTTGATGGAGGTGAAGAGTTACTTATTCCACAACATTTACCATCCCTTCGGACAGAAGGAGAAATATATACACTATCAGGGTCCGTTGATAAGTCTGCAGCAAAATATGGCGTATCATCTTCACAAGCTCCTGACGGTTGAAAACATGACTCTGCTGTAATCTCTAATTCCCATCCATTAATAAACCCTCCATCACCCGAGTAGATATCTTCTACCGTTAATACCCAATCTCCTTGAGTGGGCTCTCCAACAAAAGAGGCAAGTGCATCTAAAGGACTATATGTATTCCCATCAGTAGGAGGGCAAGGTAAGTCAGCATAATCATCTCCAGAATCGTCAAAACTAACATCAAAATCATTCTGGCTACTACAAATATGGCTAACAAGCCTTATGCTTGTTCCTCCTGGACTTGTTAATGTGATATTTACATCACTGATCCAAGTGTGAGAAATGTCTAAGTTTAATAAGTTAACATCTGAAATACATAATTGCTCAGAGATATTGATTGTAGAAGTGGTAGTTGCAACCGAGTTAGCAGGCAAACCTACGGGAGTATCTGTACTCGTATAGGTAGTTTGCCCAATTAAGTTACTTAGGCACGCTACTATTAGGAATAGTGCGGAGAAAAAATGTTTAAAGTTACCGTTCTGCATATAAGACTCAATCAAAATGGGTGTCTAAAACCCTTTTATCAGGGCAAAATTCAATTGAGGGAAATTTTTAACGCTCGGATTATTTCTGGATTCAATCAATTATATACGCAAGAGTGCAATCACTATGCCTAAAAAGCATATACGTATTAATTATATACATAATGTAAATTTTAGCCTTTTTAAGTTAACTATAGCTATATATTGATCTCCTCTGAATATCAGGCACTTAGTGATTTTCAGAGTGAATTTTTAGCTAAAAACTTAACATTGGATTTTTTCACCGAAAGTGACAGGGAAAGAATAAAATTAGCAGGAAAGATTGCTCAACGTTTTCTATTGAACTATAACTTTAGACAATAAACGCTGATGTTCATTTTGAATAATCACAAAATAAACTCCAGAATCCTGGAGCGTCAGTATCAGCGAATGATTAATATTATCCGGAGAAAAGGTATCAGAGATGATGATTTTCCCAGATATATCGACTATTTCTAAAGTACACTCCCCACTCCAGCCTTCTATATCAATCGTCATCTCTCCAAAAGAAGGATTAGGATATATATCTACGACAGTATCGAAAAGTGGCTCATGGTCATTTACTTCAGAACAGTCCAAAACCTCTGGATCAAATGTATCTTCAACAAAATTATTTACAATACATTGTTCCGATGAGTTCATCACAACTGTGACTTGATCCCCAATCTGAATTCCAGGTATAAAAAACGTATTTACGTTGTTAAGTTGGACTGGACTTTCATTTATAAACCATTCAAAAATAGGGTTCGCTCCTTCATTCATATAGCTCAATTCGACTAAAATAGAGTCTCCCTCACAGAAAACAGAGTCAATACTATTTATCGTAACACTTGCTTCTAATACAGGATTTACGCTTAGAGTAAGCGTATCCGAAAAAAATGTAGCGTTAGAAAGGCAGGCTTGATTACTCGTCAACTGGGCGTATACCTGATCACCATCACTAAAATTACTTGCCTCCAAGCTGTTCATATCCTCTGAAACAGGAGCACCATTTAAGTACCATTGAATGGTGCCCTGACTACCTCCATTTTCAACTAATAAATTAATCGTTGTAGAATCTCCGGCACAGATTGCTTCATTGGGGCCTGAAATAAGCAAAGTAGGTTCTGCTACTGATATAACGTTAACACTAATCGACTCAGAGGCAACTACAGTCTCTGAAACACATGCTGCATCAGAAATCAATTCAACATAAAATAACTCTCCATTTTGCAAATCACTCAAGCTAATACTGGTAATATTAGCAGCAATCAATACATTGTTTCGATACCAGTTAAACTCTGGTGAAACTCCGCCATTGTTATAATTTGCCGTAAGTATTAGTTCACTGCCTTCACATACTTCATCATCCGAAGCCATAATAGCTACCTCAGCGGTAAGCATTGGACTCACCGCTAAAACCACAGTGCTCGTTATGATCGTTTCGAAAGGGTTAGAGACCTCACAATAGTATGCTCCTGCTGCATCTAAGTTAATCTGTGACAAATTCAATGATTGATTTACTTGGCCAGTTATCGGGCTGGCATCCTTATACCATTGAAAACTATAAGGTCCACTACCCTGTACCTCGAATTCGAGACTAACATCAGCTCCTTCACATTCTTCTACATTTCCATCAGGCTGTTGAGTGATCATTAAAGGCAACACACTACTACTATATTCATAGGCTCCAAGATCAACTATCCCGTTAATAATCCGAGCATGATAATCAAGATCAAATTCTATGTTTAGCTCTTCCACGGCCTCATTATGCCCCATATCAATTACTGGTGAGTTTTCATTTAATCTCAAGTTATTATTCGCTGTATCAACAAACTGAGGATATTCCCCGAATAATATTCCTACGCCACAATCTACCTGAGCTCCTGTCCCACTGAACAATTCTGAGCAGTTATTTTTATCAACCACGCTATACCTTAAAGTTGTGGTAGATTCAATATTTCTAAATATTGACCCAAACTCCGCAGTGTTTCCCCAAAAAATACAATTGGTTATAATTGGATTAGCGCTACCGGATTGATCGTTTGCATTACTATAAATTGCACCACCAACATTTGCGCTATTCTCATAGAATGTACAGTTCGTTATTCTAGGACTGCTATTTCCTCCTTCTGATCCAAGGTTATAAATTGCCCCTGCAGAACTCCCTGTATTTTTCAGGAATAGACAATTAGCTATATCTGCACTCGCATCTCCTGCTTTTCCATTATTATAAATGGCAGCACCATAGGTATCAGAAACATTTTCAATAAATTCGCAATTTAAAATTACCGCTTTACTCTCTCCTTCTATACCATTATTAAAAATCCCAGCACCTGCAAATTGAGAGTTATTTGTTTTGAATATACATTCATTCAGGTAAGCATTCGACACTCCTTCTGAGCCCCAATTATATAATGCTCCACCATCACCACTGGCATAATTATTTTCAAACTCACAATTCAGTATAGTTGCATTTGACATTCCCTGAAGCGTTCCATTATTAGCAATACCTCCTCCAAAACTTCCGCTATTTGATATAAACGTGCAGCTTTCGAAAGCTGAATTACTTGTCCCCGATCGACCAATATTTAAAATTGCTCCACCATGCCCTGTTGACAAATTTTCCTCAAAGAGACAATCCACAAATTGAATATTAGTCAATCCTGATTGAGATCCATGATTATAAATTGCTCCGCCGCCAGTCCAGGAAGAAACATTTTGAGAAAACGTACAGCCCTCAAATGTTTGTTCGATACTCCCATCAAAACTACCTTCATTATATATGGCTCCACCACCATGTAAAGCTTCATTTTGAGAAAACGTACAGTTCTCAAAATTCATATTTGTACTTCCACCAAAAGCTCCATTATTATATATCGCACCGCCAAATCCCGCTGCATAGTTATTCGAAAAATTACAATTGCGAATCAAAGGATGAGAAGTAACTCCTGCTAATACTCCATTATTATAAATGGCTGCACCACTATTGAATCGTTCTCCCACAGGTGCCCCTTCGAGCACCGCATAACCGTCCTCAATAACAAATCCATCCAATACCGTCTGCTCACTTACATGAAAGAAGTAAACGATGGTTTGTGCATTATCTTCGCGAATATTATTCTGATTAATATCTCCACTTAGTATCGTGATGTTGGCTTGCCAGTCTCTTTGATCCAGACTAGTTTCATTTCCTTCAAAGCCTCCGTAAAGGCTAACTCCATCCGGGATTTCAAACGATATCATTCGCTGATCCTCCGTACACGGATCGCATACCACAGGATAATAAGCTCCGGCAGCTACCCAGATTTGTTGACCAAAAGTTGCATTCGCCAAAGCCCCCTGCAGATCATTAGTTGCTTCTCCCCAACTAGTCCCAGAGCCATTACCATTAGTACTTACATAGATAACCTGGCTAGAAGCAGTCGTGCTAAGTACAGTCCAAAACAAACATATAAGCAGTCGAATCATATCATTTCGAAGTTTCGAAAAGCAAGCTAATATTTAAAAGCAAATTATATCGGTCTACGAGGGATAGGAAATAATTGCAGCGATTGAGGGTTAATTAGTATTCGCTACAATACTCAATATATTAATGGAAATAAAACTGGAGGGTAAAGATAAAATGACATTAAAGACTATGCTACCATCTTTATAAAAATTCTGATAGCAAAGACCTTAATGTCATTTATTATTCACTTAAAGAAAGAAATAGCTTCCCATTCTTCTTTAGTGAAGAAGCAAATTATTATCTAAATAACGATACGTTACCTTGCTTGTAATATTCTTCGCCATTACCACAGCGAACTCGCAGGTAAAATCCGTATACATCATTACCTAATTCTTCTCCTTTGTATGTTCCATCCCAACCAATACTCTGGTCGTTAGATTCGAACACTTTTTCGCCCCAACGGTCATAGATTGCAAAGAAGACTTCTGTTACTCCATTTCCTCGGAGGTAAAGCACATCATTGAATCCGTCACCATTTGGAGAGAATGCATTAGGGAAGAATATAAACGGTTCCTCACATTCTGAAATCACAACAACCGTTACAGTTCGATTAACTACACATCCAAGAGAGTCCGTCATCGTCACCATGTACTCAGTAGTTTCTTCTGGTGACACCTCAATATCCTGAGTCGAAGGATCAGTCATAATAGACGGATCAGACATCCACTCATAATTCCATTCATTATCTCCTTTGGCAGAAAGTGTAGAAATCTCAGATAAGAAAATAGTATCTGGATCAGCTACCGCATTAGCGCCGGAGAAATCTGTTACAGATACATTTAATTCTCCAAGCCCTGAACAAAATTCATTCTGAACTTCTAGCGTATAAGTATCCGAGCCATTAGCGATAACCATTATTTCATCCGTCATTTGATCATCTATTATTCCATCTCCCGACCAAACAAAAGTCGCTCCGTTAAGCGCGTCCAGATCATTGGCGAAGATCGGCGAAAGGAAAATAGTATCCCCTGGACAAGCATCTCCTGGGCCTTCGATTTCTAAGTCAATACTATAATTTGAGATTGTAATGCTATCAGAAGTTGTACATCCTTCTAATGTAGCCTGAACAAAATAAGTAGTCGGATCACTAGGAGAACCTGGCATCGCATCTGTAAAATCCGCATTTTCACTAAGTACATTACCAGCAGCATCTGTCCAGATATATGAAGTCGCATTATTACTACCCGCAGATAATGTAACCGGTCCATTACTACAAAACTCAGGTCCATCAGAGCCAATTGCTAAATCAATTTCGTCGATCACACTATATTGAACGGTATCTACATCCGTACACCCTGCACTATTTGTAACAGTTACAAAGAATGTAACATCATCATTAGTCGTCACTACTGGGCTAACCGCATTTTCATCATCTAAAAACTGAGACGGTGACCATTCATAAGTATATTGATCATTTCCATTTTCGTTTAGTATTTCAGAAGTTTCGAAACAAGCAACTTCATCATTAATTTGTACATCCACTAAATCAATTGGAACGACCTGCGTAACGGAGTCAACACAACCATTAGATGTTGTAACAACCAGGTTAATTTCTACATTTTGGCTACTTGTTACATCAAACTCAAAAGCAGACAGACCGGAAGAAAGGCCAGTACTTGTTGTCCAAGCCCATTGTTCGATATCTCCCAATACTGCTGACGAAGTATCGGTAACAACTAAGGTCGCTATTCCCTCAGAACAATCCGTCAAATCAATATCAAACCCTAAGGCAGATAAAGGCGGCTCAGCAACTTCAATCATTGTAGTTATAGTATCCGGCTCAAAACAAGAAACAACTGGTGCAATAATTACAGTTACTTCATACATTCCTCCAGAAGGATATTCGTAACTAACACTATCCCCTGTTCCGATTGCAGTTGGATCATTAGCATCAAAGTACCAAACGTAATTGCCACTGCCTTCAATATTGAAATCAACCGTAGTACCAACACATTGAGTATTGCTAAATTGATCTGGTGTATCAACAGAGTCTACAATTAATACTTCAACCATTTCCGTAGCGGAACATCCAAACTGGTTGGTAATTTCTACAGTCAGTTCAAACAATCCTGTTGTGCTAGTATTCAACTCAGGTGAGGCCGTATTCTCATTTCCAATAATAAGCTCATCCGGAGACCAATCATAAGTTAAGATATCATTAGAATCTAAGTTTTCTATCATTAATAATTGTCCCGAAACACCTTCACATGCAAAGTTGTCTGTCATTGGATTTACATCCACACTTCCATTCACAACTTGTACACTGTCATTCTCAACACAAGCACCACTGGTTACAGATACATAATATGTCCCTGATTCACTAACAGGAAGAATTGCTGTATTCCCTTGTACTTCTCCGGCTGCATTTGTCCATTCGATAGTTCCGACCGGAGCATCAACGCTAATATTGATCGCCGATCCTTCACAGAAGATAGTATCCGGAGATGCAAGAATTGATAATGCGTTAGGATCATCATTAACCATTACCGTTTCTGAGACATTACATCCTTTTACATCTGTAACAGTGAATGTATATTGCCCGGCAGAAAGGTTGGAAGCAACAGTTCCGGTACTCGTTACTGGAGCACCCCATTGATAATTATATCCTCCATTACCTCCGATTACTTCAACCAACTGTATTTCACCAGGATCTCCACAGCTTTCGTTAAATACTGCAACATCAACATCTATTTGGTCTGGAGATTTTACTTGAATACAATCAGATCCGGCAATACAACCATTGGCATCTTTGATAATTATGCAATATCGTCCTTCTACAAGCTCACCGTTAGTATATAAATTCCCATTAAGGTCGCGAATCTCTTCAACAGCAGGACCGTCGAATCCAGCCGGAAGCGTATAAGTATAATCGATTGTACCATCACTTGATCCTGCACAAGATACTGTTGCATCTGCATCAACGTTTAGTACTGCATTAGGTACATTATCATTTAAGGTAAAGAAGGTAGTTGCTGTACAACCAGTATCTTCATCAGTAACTGTAATCTGATAAGTTCCTGAAGTTAAATTACTTACAGAACCATTACCTCCCCAGCTATAACTGTAATTACCAGCTACACTTGGAGTAATTGTTACAGCTCCGTTAGCCTCGCCACAATCCGGTAAAGAAACTATTGTTGCAGAAACAGAGAAAGAAGCTATTTCCTCAATCACTACTGTTTTTACATCAATACAGCCTGGGTTATTTGGATCAGAAATCGTTACAAAGTAAGTTCCGGCAGCTAAGTCCGTTCGTTCAATTCCTGTTCCACCATCACTCCAGCTATAAGCATAATCCGAATTAGAAAAGGTAGCCGTTCCGTCAGTCGAACCACAAGGTGCTCCATTAGTTTGGAAGCTAGCCTCTGGCCCGTCAGTATTACCAATTGTGAATTCCTCGATAATAGTACAATAGGCCTGACCAGCTACAGTAATGGTCACTGCATAAGTTCCAGCTTCTGCATTGGTAATAGATTTACCTCCATTACCAATAGTAACTGCATTTGAAGACCATTCATAAATTAAGTCCAAGTTATCTTCATCAGCGATAGTCACAGTAGCTTGTCCTACAGATTCTCCACAGTTTGATTCTATTACTACCACACTGCTAATAATAAGTGGTGGGCAAGCACAGGTATCAACAACTACAAGATCGTTTACACTTACTGAGCAGCCATTAATATCTGTCACGGTAAGATCATAACTTCCGGTTTCTAAATCAGGCCGATCCATTGGGTTAGAGTCCCCAGGTATATCAGCCCAATCAAATGTATAAGGCGCAGTACCTCCACTAACTTCCGTCACCTCAATTCCAGGTGTAGGGTCACATAAGTTATTTACTGCAACATCTAGGTCTATTTGTGCTGGCTCTACTACTTCAAAACATATGTTACCAGCGACACAACCATTTGCATCAGTAACTTTAATACAGTATTCTCCTCCTGATAATGATCCATTACTTACTACATTACCGGAAGCATCAATTATTTCAACGGAAGCAGGTTCTGCAAAACCAGCCTCTAGCGTAATGGTGTAATCAACTGTTGCATCGCTAGTCCCTACACAAGTTGTGGTAACTGGCTCAGCAATAGTAACTACCGCACCAGGTACATTATCTGTAAGTACGAAGCAGTATTCTTTAACACAGCCAGTTGCTCCGTTATCTGTAACCGTTACACAGTATAATCCAGAAGAAAGATTATCAACTGTCTGAGTTGTTGCGCCATTACTCCATGCATAATTATAACTGGTACTTCCGTTCGTAACATTAACAGTAACAGATCCATTCGCTTGACCACAATCAGGTTTATTATTTACAGTAACACTTACCTGAAGTGGATTGAATTCTTCAATCACTACTGTTCGATAATCTTTACAGCCTGTGATTGGATCCGTAATAGTTACCTGACATTCGCCTGCTGGAAGATTTGTTGGATTATATCCTGTTGCACCATTACACCATTCGTATTCGTAATTAAGGTTAGACATTACCGCCGTACCATTAGACTCATTACATGTTGCTGGTGTTGTTGCTAATACTTCTGCATCAGGTCCATTGGATGTACCTATTGTGAAAGATTCAATAATAGCTGGACATCCAGGAATTGTTGAGGTAATAGTTACAGTATACGATCCTGAAGGTAACTCCGTTCGAGCATTCCCTGTAGAATTTGATACGCCCGTATCTGGAGACCAAGTGTATGTGAAATCAGACTCTGCTCCAACCATTGAAATAATTGCAGAGCCATCCGAATTCCCACAACTTGCTTCCACAACAACAATGCTCTCTATTATCGGATCAATACATTCAATACATGTTTCAGTTATGTCTAAATCATTTACTTCAACAGAACATCCATTAGCATCACTTACAATTAAATCATAAGAACCAACTTCAAGATCCGTTCTATTCATTGGATTATCTGTACCAGTGATATCTGCCCAGTCAAAAGTATATGGTGCAGTACCTCCGCTAATCTCTGTTATAGAAATACTAGGCGTAGGATCACAGCTATCATGAATAGCAATATCAAGATCAATTTGCTCTGGTTCAATTACTTCAAAACAGGTTTGACCGGCAATGCAACCATTCGCATCACTAACCATAATACAATAATCACCTGCCGTCAATGAACCATTAGCTACTACATTTCCTTGAGCATCCATAATCACCGTAGTTGCAGGTTCCGCAAAACCAGCTTCTAATGTTATAGTGTAATCTACTGTAGCATCAGCGCTTCCTACACAATTAGTTGTTACAGGCTCAGTAACTGTAATCACTGCACCAGGAACATCATCAGTAAGGACAAAACAATACTCCTTAACACAGCCATTAGCTCCGTTATCCGTAACCGTTACGCAATACGAGCCGGAAACTAAGTTGTCGATAGTCTGGCTTGTTCCTCCATTACTCCACGCATAAGAATAATTTCCACTTCCATTATCAACATTAACAGTAACAGATCCATTTGCCTGTCCACAATCAGGTTTATTATTTACGGTTACTGAAACTTGTAGTGGATTCGATTCTCCTATTGTTACCGTTCTATAATCTACACAACCTGTTGAAGGATCTGTAATAGTCACTTGACATTCACCAGCTGGAAGGTTTGTTGGATTATACCCGGTCGCTCCATTACACCATTCGTATTCATAGTCTTGATTCGACATTTCGGCACTACCATTAGAATCGTTACAAGTTGCAGGTGTAGATGAAACAACTTCTGCTTCAGGTCCGTCTGACGTACCTATTGTAAATGTCTCTATTATACCAGGGCATCCAGGTGCAACTGGTGTAATCACAACGGTATACGATCCGGCTGAAAGTCCGGTTCGAGCATTACCATTAGCATTTGCTGTTCCAATATTCGGAGACCATGCATAAGTGTAATCCGATTCTGCTCCAACCATGGAAATGGTTGCTGAGCCATCCGCATTCCCACAAGTAGCCTCAATAACAACAACACTTTCAATAACTGGGTCAACACATTCAGTACAGGTTTCTGTGATATTTAAGTCCTCTACACTTACTGAACAACCGTTAGCATCTGTAACCGTAAGACTATAGCTACCAACAGCTAAATCTGTTCTGTCCATTGGATCATTATTCCCAGGTAGGTCAGCCCAATCAAAAGTATAAGGAGCATTTCCTCCACTTATTTCAGTTATTAGAATACTTGGAGAAGGATCACAACTATTATGGACGGCAATATCAAGATCGATTTGCTCTGGTTCAATTACTTCAAAACAAGCTTGTCCAGCAAGACACCCATTAGCATCTCTAACTATAATACAATAGTTACCTGCTGCTAAACTTCCATTTGTTACAACATTACCTAAATCATCAACTATCGTTTCTGAGGCAGGAGTAATAAAGCCTGCACCCAATGATACAGTATAAATTACGGTAGCGTCACTGGTACCAATACAACTCGTTTTTACTGGTTCCTGAATATTGATAGTCGCATTACCTGGAACATTGTCCATAAGCGTAAAGCAATATTCTTTGGTACAACCTGTTGGTCCATTATCAGTCACGGTTACACAATAAAACCCAGAAGCAAGGCCATCTACAGTTTGGGTAGTTGCTCCATTGCTCCAGATATAAGAATAATTGGTACTTCCGTTGCTAACATTCACAGTAGCCGAACCGTTTGCTAATCCACATTCCGGTTCATTATTTACTGTTACTCCAATTACCAATGGATTAACTGTACCGATAACAACTGTACGATAATCAACACAACCAGTAGCGGGATCAGTAATCGTTACTTGACATGTTCCTGCCGGAAGATTTGTAGGATTATATCCTGTCGCTCCGTTACACCATTGATAATCATAACTTAGGTTTGACATTACTGCCGTACCGTTTGCCTCATTACAGGTTGCCGGAGTTGTAGAAAGTACGGTAGCAATTGGGCCATTTGTAGTTCCTATTGTAAAGTTCTCTACCGTACTTGGACAATTAGGATCGTTGGAAGATATTGTTACAGAATATGCTCCCGCTGGCAAACTAGTTCGAGCATTACCTACTGCATTTGCTACACCTACATTAGGTGACCAATTGTAAGTAAAATCTGTTTCATCACCAACCATTGAGATAGTAGCAGATCCATCTGAAGCGCCACAATTAGCTTCTATGATCACTACACTTTCAACAACTGGTGCAGTATCACAACAGTTTTCTTCTTCAATACTTACTGGGCCAAAGCTCGCAGTACATCCATTTGCATCCGTTACCGTTACACTATACGTTCCTGCACCAAGGTTTGATAAATTTGCAGAAGTAGCTCCGTTACTCCATAAGTAAGAATATCCAGGCGTTCCGCCCGATACATTTATATTTATTTGTCCATCATTAGCGCCACATTGTGAATTCTGGGAGCCAGACAATGTTATTTGAATTGCAGATGGTTGGCTTATGGTAACACTACCTGTTCCCGAGCAGCCATTTGCATCTGTTGCAGTTACAGTATACGTTCCTGCTGTTAAGCCTGTAATATCTTCTCCGGTTGCCCCATTACTCCAGTCAATTGTATATGGAGCAGCTCCACCGGATACACTCACGCTTGCTGTGCCATCATTTCCATTTAAACAGGATACTTCGGTACCGCTTACCGTGAGGGCCACAAGAGGGCCATCATTTATTGTTACTTCATCGGTTGCTGAACATCCGTTAGCATCTGTTACGGTTACAGTATACGTTCCTGCTGTTAAACCTGTGATATCTTCTCCGGTTGCTCCGTTACTCCAAACAATGGTAAACGGTGCAACTCCGGTCATCACACTTACATGTGC